>JAYVPS010000001.1:0-10937 GCA_043757225.1 Cytophagales bacterium
CAAGAGGCAATAAGCAAGAGGCAAAATTGCCTCTTGCTTATTGCCTCTTGTTTATTTTTTCTTCTTAAAAAACCTTCCCTTCTTTTCAGGCGCGTTCGCTGCAAGAGTTACGCATTCCTCCAATGTTAATTCACTTGGTTCTTTGCCTTTCGGGATTTTTACATTCTTCTTTCCGGCTTTTATATAGGGGCCAAAGCGACCATTCAGAATTTGAATATCAGCATTCTCATCAAATAACTTAATTGTCTTGTTGGCGTCTGCCACACGCTTGGCTTCAATTAATTCAACAGCTCGTTCGGGGGAAATTGTATATGGATCCTCTCCTTTCGGAATGGATACAAATTTCTTGTCGTGCAAAACATACGGCCCAAAACGCCCAATATTCGCAGCCACGGATTTCTCTTCGAACAGACCTAGGTCGCGGGGCATCTTCATTAGCTCCATCGCATCGGCCAACGTAATATTTTCAATGAACTGACCTTGGCGCAAGCTTGCGAACTTAGGCTTCTCACCACCATTATCATCGGGGTTCTCTCCTACCTGAATATACGCCCCGAACTTTCCAAGTTTCACATACACATTCTTGCCACTCTTAGGATCGACACCTAATTCTTTGCTGCGGTTTTGAACCGAAGAGCGTTCAACTAATTCAGTCTTGGCAACAGTTTTATGGAAAGGTTTGTAGAATGTGCCAAGCATCGTTTGCCATTTAAGTTTGCCATTGGCAATCTCATCAAACTCTCGTTCGATTTGGGCAGTAAAAGAATAATTGGTAATATCAGGAAAGTGCTCAACCAAAAAATCATTAACAATCATAGCAATATTAGTCGGGAAGAGTTTATTGCTCTCAGCACCCGTAATTTCAGTCTCTACCTTTGATTCAATTTTTTTTGCTTTGAGTATGTGAACAGCATATTTTCTTTCTACACCTTCACGGGCTTCTTTCACTACATAACCCCTCTTTTGAACAGTAGAGATCGTTGGAGCATAGGTAGAAGGCCGACCAATTCCTAGCTCATCCAATCGCTTCACTAAGCTTGGTTCTGTATACCGTGCCGGATGACGAGTGAAGGTCTGCGTAGCAGTCAACTCACTTAAATCAAGTTCTTGTCCAACTTTTAATGGAGGTAACACTTTACTGTTTTCCTCATCGTCTTCCTCATCTTTCGATTCTAAATAAACTTTCAAGAAACCCTCAAACTTTACTACTTCCCCTGAAGCAGTCAGCTTTTTGTCACTCGTTGAAATAGAAATAGAAGCAGAAGTACGTTCCAACTCTGCATCGGCCATTTGCGAGGCGATGGCGCGCTTCCAAATCAATTCATACAAACGGGTTCCATTACGGTCAGCCTCGGGGCTCATCACGGAGAAATCAGTAGGTCGAATTGCCTCATGAGCTTCTTGTGCATTTTCTGATTTGCCCTTGTATTGACGTACTTTAATAAATTCTTTTCCGTAAGCAGAACCGATTTGCTTGGTGGCGCCTTCAACAGCTTCGTTAGACAGGTTCACGGAGTCCGTTCTCATATAAGAAATATGACCTGCCTCATATAATTTCTGTGCCACCAACATCGTCTGAGAAACCGAGAAGCCTAACTTTCTTCCCGCCTCTTGTTGCAAGGTTGAAGTAGTAAACGGAGGAGCTGGTGATTTTTTCGCAGGCTTCTTCTGCAAATCGGCTATACTAAAGGCTGCACCTTTGCAAGATTCTAAAAATTCAATGGCCTTCTTCTCTTCGGTAAATTTCTCTGACAGCTCAGCCACCAACTGCTTGCCTTTGCCTAAATCAAAAATCGCGTTGACACGGAAGGCAGATTTTGAATCAAATTTCTCAACCTCGCGTTCCCGCTCAACCACCAAACGCACTGCTACCGACTGAACCCGTCCGGCAGATAAGCCTGTCTTTATTTTTTTCCAAAGAATAGGAGAAAGCTCAAAACCAACCAATCGATCCAACACCCTTCTCGCTTGCTGAGCATTGACCAAATTAATATCAATGCCGCGCGGGTTTTTAATCGCATTAAGAATGGCATTCTTCGTAATCTCAGTAAAAACGATTCTGCGGGTTTTCTTATCTTTTAGATCTAGAACTTCCTTTAAGTGCCATGAGATAGCTTCTCCTTCGCGGTCCTCGTCCGTAGCGAGGTAAACCATATCAGCATCTTTTACCAGCCCTTTCAGATTTTTTATAACATCCTTCTTATCCGGAGATACTTCGTAAATAGGCTCAAAGTTGTTTTCTACATCAATTGCCCCATTACCTTTCTGCAAATCGCGGACGTGTCCCATGCTGGCGGCCACCTTATAATCCTTACCCAAAAAGCTTTCAAGCTTCTTTATTTTTGATGGTGACTCTACTATAACTAAGTTTTTTGGCATTCTATTTAATCCATTAAAAGCCCCAAATATCAGTAAATTTTTAAAACCGCAAATTACAATCCTATTTAACGGTAATCCATTTGACCGGAAATCTGTCTATAAAAATTATCTTGTTCGTCTGGCTTCCAATGAATTAGCATTAACTTCTAACGAAATGACTAGACCTCAATAATTAAGTTAAAATTTATTTACTTAGCCGAAGCAAAATCAACTTTAAGACACTTTATCAACTATTTTGGCAACACACAACCTATATTTAATCCGCCACGCAGAAACCCTCAATCAGCTTTCTAATCAGACGGACTTTGATCGCGAACTGACCGCTAAGGGAAGACGCGATGCAAGCAACCTTGGAAAGTATTTAAAAGACCAAAAAATTTCGATCGACTACATTTTATCCAGCCCCGCTATTCGAACCCTCGCAACGTGCTCGCTCATCAATGAAACCCTTCTTTTGCCGAAAGAAAGAATACAAGCAATTGACTCCATGTATCATGCAAGCCCTGATAAACTCTTAGATCTGGCGCGTGTTACTCACGATGAGTTTCAGCATGTAGTAATCCTGGGGCACAATCCCGCAATTAGCTCATTCACCAGCAAATTGGTAGTAAGAAATGTTGATAGCTTTGTTCCCGCTATGTTAGTATGCATTCAATTCTCAATTGAAAGTTGGAAGGAATTGAATTTTAAAACAGGTAAACTTCTTTTTATAAAATCTCCATCTTAAACAAGAAGTTTTGAAAAGCTAAAACATTTTTCTTTACTTTAGCCAATATTTTACCTATGCCTCTCAGCCCCCAAGCTGTTTATAACCAAAACATCGACAAGCAACGTATCGTAATTACCGGTAGCGGTAGTTCCATACTTACTTCCATCATTACAAAAGTACTCACTGCCAATCACCGCAAATTCGATCAAGTAATTAATGGAGAGACAACAACACAATCTGGTTCGCAAATCATTCTTATTGAAGAGAAAGAACCTTCCAAGCTAATAGGTTATCAACATCACATGGCCATTCTCACAGGATCGACAAACCAACCAGATTCACTCAAGGAGCTGGAGGCTTTTGCAGATGCCACACCAAAAGGCGGCACGTTGATCTATCCTGAGGCCGATTCTAAATTAAAAGCCATTGGAGAAAAGCAACGAGCAGATATACAATCGCTCTCTTACAAAACAATTTCACATGAAGTGAAGAGCGGGAAAATTATTTTGGTGTCAAGCAAAAATGAAAAGTTCCCAATTCAGCTTTCGGGGGAAGAAAATCTACAACTCCTTGCCTCAGCAAAAGAAGTGCTGAAAAAAATTGGCATCTCTTCTCTACAGTTTTACACTACAGTGTCTACTATCACCTAATACCTTCTCTTCTTTAATATGAAATTAAATCTAAAAATACCACTTTGCTTTTTTGATTTAGAAACTACGGGCGTCAACGTTACCCAAGATAGGATCATAGAAATAGCGGTAATTAAATTAATGCCTAATGGGGATACGATTCGCAAAACCAATCGAATTAATCCTACCATTACTATTCCGGCAGAGTCAAGTGCTATCCACGGAATCACCAATGAAGACATAAAAGAGAAACCTACATTTAAAGAAGTGGCAAAAGAATATGCTAAATTTTTTGAAGGTTCAGATTTGGCAGGCTTCAACATCTTAAAGTTTGATATGCCCGTATTAGTAGAAGAGTTTCTACGTGCGGATATAGAATTTGATTATAGCAGAAAAAAACTTATTGACGCGCAGCGTATTTTTCATATGATGGAAAAGCGTACGCTATCGGCAGCGGTAAAATTTTATTTGAACTCAGAATTGACCGGGGCCCACTCAGCAGAAGCAGATACACAAGCAACGATGGAAGTACTCTTAGCTCAGGTAGAACGGTATGATAATCAGACTGTAACAGACTCGCTCGGAAATAAAATCGGAATGATCAACAACAGTGCAGAAACACTTAGTCAGTTAACTTCTTCTAATTTAGTTGACTTGGCCGGTCGGATGATTAAAAATGACAAGGGAGAGGCAATTTTTAATTTCGGGAAACATAAAAATAAAGCAGTACTCACGGTATTCCAGGTTGAACCTTCATACTACGATTGGATGATGAATGGAGATTTTCCATTGGACACCAAACGTTGGCTTACAAAGCTTAAATTGAGTAAGTTGACGCAGAAGTGATTAGTTGTTAGTAATAAGTTCTTGCCTAATCGTCCGCAATTACCAACGGACAACGTTCGATTATATCACTTCCTTCCAGGTATGGTCTGCCAGTAATCTTACTGAAGCCACAAAACTCTTGAACGGTATTTTCTTGCCCCATTCTTTTGGCCCCACCATTGACAGAAGATGTCCGTTGTTTTCATTTTCATAGAGATAATAAACTTGCCCGATCACAGGATTAAGGCTCAACTTAGCGCTGTAAATCAACATAGAAAGTTCTTTGCGCTGTTGAATCTCCTTTGCTTGTATGGCGAGCAGTTCAATTTGCTGCCGAATCTGAGTCAACTGCATATTGGTTTGCTCTTCCATGGCCGTAAGTGCATGGTGGCGAATGATGCCTTCTTCATTGGGCTTAATTACTGCACCTGATACCGTAGAAGAATAAGGAAGCACACTCATTTGCTTATGATAAATCTCCACGTTTGTCAGAGATTGTCCATTTAGTTGCTTTCGTTCTTGAGTAACTTTCAAATACCCTTTCGGAGTGATTTCGTGTTTAACAATCAGGGCAATTTGATTCTCCTTAAAAAAATGAGTCTCGAAGTGGGCAGAATCTTCAAAAAAAGATTTTATTGTATCTGCAATCTCGGGAGTTTCAAAAGTTTGAAGTTCGTTGTTAGGAAAAACAGCATAACCGGAACTAAACCCTTGGTCCTCGATTGAAACCCAGTTCATACTAATGTAAAGCTGATGAGTATTATCGCCAAGCTCAATCTTATAAAATCCCGACTTAGGTCGGCTTGCAAATTCGTAGGTACCTTTTTCCGGAAAGAGTTGCCAGGAGGCAAGAAAATTGTAAGCTTCTACCATGAGATAGTTACCGGCCACCACCTATGGTCTCCAGTCTGCAACACATAACGAGAATTAAGAATTAATGTTTATAGTATTGCATCGCCTCCGGCATCCAACTGTTCAAATTACCGATGCGCGATTCATCAGAAGGGTGTGTAGACATAAATTCCGGTGGCTTTTGTCCACCGCTCATAGCTACCATTCGCTCCCAAAACTTGGGGGCTTGTTGCGGATCATAGCCGGCCATCGACATAAAAATTAATCCGATATGATCTGCTTCAGATTCATGCTCGCGAGAGAATTTTAACATTCCCAAATTAGAGCCCATGCCAACCGCTTGAAGCAAAATCTGTTGAGTAGCGGTTGGATTTTGTCCCATAGCGGAACCTATTGCGCTCAATCCAAACTGCTCAAGTAACCCTTGGCTCATGCGCTCGCGTCCATGATTAGCGATGGCATGCGCTACTTCATGCCCCATCACAACAGCAATACCCGTTTCATCTTTGCAAATGGGAAGAATAGCTGTATAAAAAGCAACCTTACCACCGGGCATACACCACGCATTTACAGTCTTATCATCTTGAATTAAATTAAATTCCCAAACAAAACCAGCCAACTGATCTGATGCACCTTTGCTTGCCATGTATTGTTCCACTCCTTTCTGTATTTTACCTCCAACCCGCTTAATCATAGCTACCTGCTCTTGATTGGTCGATAAGGGACCTTTCTTAATTACTTCTTGATATTGAGTAGCCGACATTGTATTGATTTCAGAACTCGATACAAGGTCCAATTGCTTACGACCCGTAACCGGTACAGTGGCACAACCATAAAGTAATGAAATGGCTAAGGCAATGAATGCAGTTTTATAAATCATGGTTGTAAACATTTAGTACCTCAAAGATAAACCGTTAATCATAAAAAAAACTTAAAATCAGCATGAATTTGTAACTTTGCAAAGCTTAAACCAGAATTATGAGAATATTTGCCATCGGGCGCAATTACGCTGAGCACGTCAAGGAACTGAATAATGAAAAGCCAGACGAACCGGTTATTTTCACAAAGCCAGATACGGCAGTATTACGTAATAACGCTCCTTTTTATTATCCTTCTTTTTCAAATGATGTTCACCACGAAGTGGAATTGGTGCTGAGAATTTGCAAAGAGGGAAAGAATGTTGAAGAGAAATTTGCTTCGAAGTATTATGATGCAATAGGTGTGGGTATCGATTTTACTGCTCGTGATATTCAAACCAAATTAAAAGAGAAAAGCCTCCCATGGGACATCGCCAAAGGCTTTAATGGCTCTGCTCCTATCTCTGATAGTTTTCTTCCTGTGAGTTGGTTCAAAGACATCAAAAACATCAACTTTAAATTGGAAGTAGATGGACAATTAAAACAACAAGGCAATACGAGCTTGTTACTTTTTTCGTTCGACTATATTATAACCTACTTATCAAAATTTTTTACACTGAGAACAGGAGATTTAATTTTTACCGGAACTCCCAAAGGGGTGGGGCCTGTTTCGATTGGCAATAAACTAACCGCATACATTGAAGATGAGAAGTTGTTGGAGTTTGAGGTTAAATAATTCAAGTAGTCCGTTATGGCGAGGAAGCAGCAGTCTTTTGATTTTAATGGCATGCTTATCCACTAGTGTAAGGGCACAATTCAGTTTTTCAGATGCACTGAAGCCCGCGAAAGAATCAATCGGCTCCTCGTATTTATTCCCTGTCAATCCAGGACATCCAAATTTACTGGCAGGTACGATGGGTGAATTAAGAAGTACCCACTTTCATAGTGGCATTGATGTACGCACCAACAACATGGTTGGCGTACCAATTCTAGCTACGCAACGAGGCTACATTTCGCACATCATAGTTGGAGCTTATGGGTATGGACACGCGATGCTCATTACCCACCCCGATGGCAATACTTCTCTCTACGGCCACCTAGATCAATTTAAAGGTGCTATTACCAAGCATATCCTTCAAGAACAGTACAGAAGAAAATCCTTTGACCTTGATATTGAATTTTCAGCTAATCAATTTCTGGTGAACCGAGGTGATACTATCGGCCTTTCCGGAAATACCGGAGGATCGAGTGGTCCTCACTTGCATTTTGAAATACGCAATGAGAACAAGGAAGCACTGAATCCCCTTATCTTTGGCTTTACAGAGATTGAAGATAAACTAGCACCCATTGGTCTTCGCATTGCATTAAAGACCTTGGACATCAACTCACGGGTGAATGATCGCTTTGGCCGATATGAGTTTGGATTAGTGCGCAACGGAAAAACTGCTAGGCTTCCTTATCCAATTTTAGTACGCGGAAAAATAGGCATTGAAATTTTAGCTCACGACAAAATTGATCACTCTCAGTTTCGCCATGGCATTAATCATATTGAACTATATGCAGACAGTACACTAATCTTTAAACAGGATATCGATAAGATCGACTTCAACACAAGCCGCGATATACTGACGCTCATGGATTTTAGAACACTTAAGGCAAAAGGTGCTCGTTTCAACAAATTGTATATCGAAGATGGGAATCCTCTGCAGTTCTACAAAGATGTATTGTCGCGAGGAGCTGTCACAGTCGAGAATGGCACCAAAAAAATTAAAATTATTTTGCGCGATTTCTCAGACAACGAAAGTGTGGTAACCTTTACATTACAAGCTGACCCCCTAACTGAAAATGTTACATTTATTGAGCCCCTGCTAAAGCCAGTTGACTTTGAAATTCAAGAAAATATTTTAGTGGTTAGCACAAAGCCTTGTGGGCAAAAAGAAAAAACTATCAAGTTGTTTTCAAAAGGAAACACCACGGAGATAACATCAACCTATCGCCATCCCAATCGGTTGGTCTATCTGATCGATCTAAAAAAGACATTACCGGATTCCATTCAGACTTGCGTAGGCGATATCAACTTTAACTTCAAAGACATTGTGCCTTCACTCACCGACTACACCTATTACAGCGATTGGGCAGATATTGAATTTCCCAATCGTGTGCTCTACGATACGCTCTTCTTAAACATTGCACAAAGCAAGCGTAACCAATTTGATGTCTTTAGCATCGGCACAGCCACAACACCCATCCACAACGGAATCAACGTAATACTGAAGCCCTCTAACGAATATCAGAACGACAAGAAGATAGCGGCTTATCATCTGGAAGGAAATCGATTCGAATATCTCGGAGGAGAGTGGAACAATGGACGAATCAATTTTACGGCTCCTGAGCTTGGAGATTTTGCTTTAGTCCGAGACAGCATTCCTCCCTCCGTTAGCAGAATATCATGCACGAATCTTTCAGCGCGTTTTCGTATTCGTGATAACCTGTCAGGCATTGCAAAAATCGAAGCAACGGTGAATGGCGAATGGCTATTAATGAAATACGATTACAAAACCGGTATTGTGCAATCCGACAGACTGGATAAAACAAAACAACTCAAAGGTGATTTTCAATTGAAAATAACGGATCGAGCCGGCAACGAAAAACTTTACACGCAGAAAATTTTGTAGCATATTTTTGAAACTTAATATTACATTTTCTTCGATTCAGGCAAAGGTTACAAACCATAAACCGTAGCTTGCGTACTATCGCTTAAAAAAACCAACCCCAACAATTATGGCACTCACTATTGGCACACAAGCCCCCAATTTCAAAACCAACGATCAGGATGGAAAAGAGGTGAGCCTCTCTACTCTCAAAGGGAAAAAAATTGTTCTTTTTTTTTACCCAAAAGATATGACCCCCGGTTGCACGGCCGAAGCCTGTAGCCTCCGTGATAATTACAAAGCCTTGCAAAAGGCAGGTTATGAGATTTTTGGCATAAGCTCAGACGATGGGAGCAGACACAAAAAATTCATTGAGAAGGAAAACCTTCCTTTTCGACTGCTGACCGACACAGACAAGTCAGTTCATTATCAATTTGAAACCTGGATTGAGAAATCGATGTATGGCAGAAAATATATGGGGACGGCCCGTGTTACCTACCTCATTGATGAGACAGGAAAAATTTTTGATGTCATTGAAAAAGTGGATACTAAAAATCATGCACAGCAAATTTTAGGAGGAAAAATAGTTGCTGCAAAAACAAAGGCTACAACCAAGCCGGTCAAAAAAGCGGTTAAAAAAATAACAAAGAAAGTTGTTGCTAAAAAGGCTGTAAAAAAAACAAGAAAATAGGGTTCGACAGGCTCGTACTTTTTTACGACCCATAGTGACACTTCTTCGCAATGAAGATTTTTCGAAACGTTTTTCTCTTCAATTATTTTTTGCTACAAATACAAAATCACTGGCGGGACTATCATCACCGAAGCTACCGAACCTGGGCTCGTTGGGAAGTTTCTCTACATAGGTTTTAATTTCGCTGATCGTAAGCACCCGATCTTTGCCGCCTCCATTCTCTTTTAGTGTCTGAATAATCTTTAAGGCGAACGGTGAATGCTTTCCAGAGATGCCATCTGACACATATTCCTTTCCGCCAGATGTTAGGTACTTTCTTGTTTTATAACTGAGCTTACGTACCAGGAATTCAGTCTCTGACTGTTCGGCATAAGTTTCTAACCCGCGTGCACGTGCTATAACAGGATCAAAAGTTCCTCCAAAGCACACATCCATCGCTAAAAAGATATGCTCACATGGAATATTATTGATCACGGAGCGCAAGCGATTGTGCGAAATATAAGTTGTTCTGGACTTATCATTTTCCAAAGAATTTTTGGCTACCACATAGCCCTCTCCAAATGTATCATCAAAAAAACCATGGCCGGCAAAAAAAAATCATCAATTGATCCTGCGGTTTGTATTTTTTGGTTAAGTATTCTGCCAACACTTCAAATACATTTTCATGATCAGGGTTCTCAACAATTCGTACTTCAAAGCCGTATTTTTCTTGCAAAACTTTTGCTATCGAGGTAGCATCATCAATTGGATTGACCAAGTCACTCCAATGATCGTATTTATCCACTGCAATGACGGGTGAGGTAAACCGTCATTGCGAATGAAGTGTAGAGCGTGCGGGAGGATGAAGCAATCTCCTGTTCGTGGCACCTTTGCACTTACAAAGAGGAGATTGCCACGGCTGGCTCCTACACTCGTGCAAACGCTTAAGCCTCGCAATGACGGGTGAGGTAAACCGTCATGGCGAATGAAGCATAGAGCGCGAGCGCGGATGAAGCAATCTCCCATTTCGTAGCACCGTAGCAACTACGAACATGAGATTGCCACGGCTGTCTCCACCCTCATGCCCACGCTAGCAGCCTCGCAATGACTGGTGAGGTAAACCGTCATGGCGAATGAAGCGTAGAGCGTGCGGGAGGATGAAGCAATCTCCCGTTCGTAGCACCTTTGCACTTAACAAAGGGGAGATTGCCACGGCTGGCTCCTACGCTCATGCCAACGCTAGCAGCCTCGCAATGACGGGTAAAAGAGGATCACATTCAAAAGCTGGGGAGTAAACAGGAATAGACTAAATGGATGTTTTTACAAACAAGATGTTGAAATATGGATAACTCCAAATAAGTTCAG
>JAYVPS010000002.1:0-10925 GCA_043757225.1 Cytophagales bacterium
ACGCACAAACCAACGAGACATCAAAAATAAACAGCCTAATAAATGTCCATTAGAGACTATCGTCTAAAAAATAGCCTAATAAATGTCCATTACTCCTAACTATACTTAATTATTGCAATAGTAATTAGTGTCTGTCCATAGAGTCGCATGTAAACTTTGATGGAGGTCAAAAAATACCAATGACCCTCCCGATAGCAATCGGGATTGCCTATTGCTTTTTGCCAATTGCCTACTTTATGGACAGACACTATTTAAACTCTTCTACTCAACTGAAAGTAAATCAAATCTATCTGTGTTTTTTTTTCTTAATCTTAATCGTACTCTTTCCCATTTTAGCTTTCCGTAAATCTTTATCGAAAATATAAGCCACAGAAACATTTAAGACTTTCAAATTGTATTTGAGACTTTCTTGACCTTGAAAAGTAATGTTATTCCAATATGCGCTCTTGCTGGTACCAAAATAAGTTTGTCCCCAGGTAAGTCTTATTTCGGTAATGATCTTTTGGTTTCTTTTGGTTATTGCGTTGAATCCAAATCCGAGATTTAATCCAAAAAGCCATCGGTTTTGATCATTAACATACATTTTATCATAGGCTCCTCCGGTTTCATCAAACACAATCGTATAATCTTGAGGGATCCCGTTACTTGTCTCTATTGTTCCGTTACCTGCCATCCAGTAGTTAATATTGGGGCCTACATTTACAAACCAATTTGAGGCAATATCTTTTTTTATTTTTAAGCGGAAAGTTCTACGCAAGTTCATGGATAAGTCAGCGAAGTAGTAAGTGCTATTATTGGTCTGCTGATCAGAATTAAATGAGATAATTCTTCCTTGTTGTGATACTCCTGCCTCGGCTTGAAAAGAGTATTTTTTTTTAAGAGGAAAATCTATTAGTCCCGAAACGGAGAAACCTGGTTTTAAGAGAACATTAGACTTGCTTTTGTCAGCTTGGTCTGCAAAGTTTGCATACGCTATCAATATGCCTCCCTTTACACCTAAGGAAAATTTTTGAGACCATCCGTTAGAGGAAGAAAGGAGAATTAGGGTTATCAATCCGATAAGAATTCGAACAGTCACGGTTTCAAAGTTGATTAAGTTTTTTGAAAATAAAAAGTAGATTCATTTTGTTTGGTTCTTTAATATAACCAGCCTTAATTTATGTTTTTAATAGTGTTTAATATACAGATGTAATTTTTGAATGCATTTATGAGAGATTACACATCGAATGTTAACCATTTATAGTTAGCTTTAACTATGAAACTGATTATTTCACGTTTTTCGGGAATTTGGAAGTTTGTATTTTTAATTTTGGTATTATTTTGTAATTCCTCTGCCGGCTATGGCCAAGATATTTCCAATTTCACTCAGTTTTTTATCAATCCGTACACTATTAACCCCTCTTATACCGGTGTAGAAGGGCAAACCGCTTTATTTCTTGGCTATAGAAAGCAGTGGGCGTCAATAAACGGAGGGCCTGCTATCGCCAATTTTTCAGCCCATACGCCCATCAGTCAAAAAATGGGCTTGGGCTTTAGCGCCACCAGTGACAAAAGAGGAATCACCCTTGTTTCTGCGGCTATGGTTTCTGTAAGTTACACAGCTACTATTGATAATACAACTTCATTTAGATTTGGACTTTCTGCTGGCGTTGGCTCTAATACTGTGGATCTTAGCAATATTAATTTCCCTGATCCTGCCATTAACGCTTCATATTTTAAAAATTATTCTTTAGTCGGTAATGCAGGCATTTCTTTTCATAAAAAGACCTTTCATATAGGCGTGGCCATGCCTAATATTTTTGAACCGATTTATCTCAGTAAAGATGCCTTCACAATAACTGCAGCAAAGCCCTTTGAATCAATAGTAATCCATACCAGTAATCGGTTTTATTTTAACAATGATAGAAATGTTTTTGAACCGTACCTTCTTTATCGATTGAATGGCTCCCTTTCCACACAAATAGAACTTGCCGCGGTGGTGCACCTCCAACATTCCGTTTGGGTGGGAGCTTCCTACAAACAACAATTTGGAATTTCAGGACTGCTTGGATTTAAAATTAAAAATCAATTTGCTATTGGATTTTCTTATAGCATACAAAACTTCGGTGAAAACCAAATACCCTCTCCTTCCTATGAAATGCAAGTTGGGTATTTGTTAGGCAACAAGATGAAAGACGTAAATCTCTATTCGTTTGTAAATACTCAAAAAGAGAAACACAATACGAAGTCATTAGCTGACCGTAAAAAGCAACAACAGATTCTTGCGAGCAAATTGGCGGAAGACGGAAAAAAACATGAAGCTCAATTGGCCAAGCAGAAGGCTGATCAGCTTGCGAAAACCCAGAGTAAGCCTTCTGGTGAAATTGCAAAGCCAATAGCAAAGGCTGTAGTGCGAGCGGATACTACTCATAATGGAGGGGCTCGTTTCAAGGCTAAACCAAGTATAGTGGACGGAACTGCCCCACAGCATATTGAAGAACAAGATAAGCTGGCAAGGCTTGAAGTGCATGTTGATAATCCTACAGAAGAGCATAGTGGGGAAATTGAACATCCACATGCAGAGCGTCATGAATTTGTGAAAAAGGGCGGGCATCATGAAGAAATGGATTTTGGTGATTATGTCATTGCAGGTGTTTTTAGATCAAGAGATCATGCCGAATCTTACAGCAATGGACTAAACAAATTGTCATTTACTACTGATTTTGGTTTTTTGACCCAAAAAGAGCTTTGGTATGTTTACGTTTCGGAGACAAAAGATATTAACTTGGCAAGAGCCTCGCGCGATAAGTATCGCAAAATGAAAATATTTAGGGATTCGTGGCTATTAACGGTTCAAAAGTAATATGAAGACTAGCATCTTACTATTTTTATTCTTCCTCATTTTAACCAAAGCATTTGCCCAAGCTCCGGTTATTAATAATGTAAATCCGGGCACGACTGTGCCTCTTCAAAATATTGTTCTTACCGGTAGTGGCTTTAATTCTGATATGACCAAATTAAATGTATGGTTTGATCATGTAAAAGGTACCATCGTTAATTCCTCCTCTTTTTCAATTGAGGTAAAAGTTCCTGCGCAGGCTCGGTTTTCGAATGTAGAAGTGATTAACCTGGGGACGAATCTATCTGGAAAATCACCAACGAAATTTATGCCGAGTTTTGGAGGCACAACATTTGATCAAACAAAAGTGTCTAGTATTTTTAGCAATGCAGATCCCACAGAGCTTTTTGACATAGCCAGCAGTGATTTTGATTTGGATGGTAAACCTGACTTAGTAGTCACAAAAACAAACAATGGAGTCCCTGCCACGGACATAATAATTTACAAAAATCAAAGTTCGGGTATTGGTTCCATTTCATTTTCTAAAACAGTTCTTGATGTCGGGGCTCCAACCGCTAATGTAAGTTGTGGTGATCTTAACGGAGACGGAAAGCCCGATATAGTTGCCACGCGAAACGGAGCAACTCGAAATGAGGTATTCATGTTACGAAACATAAATTCAGTGGCGGGAACCCTTTCATTTGCACCTGTTCAAAAAGTTCTCTTAGATGTAGGTCAATTTGCATTTAGAGTTGCCATCCGTGACCTCAATAGAGATGGCAAACCTGAACTTATTGTTAGCAACGCACTGGACGATGGAAATCCATCTACAGACAATCAAATTTATATTTTTCAAAATCAGAGTACACCCAGCTCAATTTCTTTTGCGCCACCAATTAAATTGCCTGTCGTGGGAGCTAATACAACGTATGGCCTTGAGGTTCAAGATCTCGATGGTGATGGGCTGGCTGACATTGTTCTTAATCAATTTCAAACTAGTGATCTTTTTATTTTTAAAAATCTTAGCGCTGGAAATATCACTTTTGGAGCGGCTCAAAAATTGGCCGCTAGCGGAAGTTTTAATAATGTTACCTCAACTGACCTGAATAAAGATGGGTTACTCGACCTGATTGTAACCGCAACGTTAGACAACAAGGTTCAGATCTTTGTTAATAATTCGAGCAACGGAACTATTGCATTTCAAGCTCCTCAGGTTTTGACCTCCGCACTTGGTCCGTGGGGGGTGGATGCCAGCGATATTGATGGAGATGGTGACGTAGATATTGTGGTGGCCAATAGGAATGAGGCTAAAGTAAATGTATTTCGACAGGACGCTACATTGTCATTTACTAAGTTCGATATTGTTACCACCAAACCTACCCGGAATCTTAGGGTGGGAGATTATGATGGCGATGGAAAGCCAGACATTGCTCTTACCTCTTTTTCAGGGTTAACTTTTTCGGCAGACGTTTTGAGAAATGCCAATTGTGTGAGCCCTGTTATTACAAGTCCTTCTGCCACTATCTGCGCGGGTCAAACAGTTCGACTTCAGGCAGCACCTGCTTTAGGTGTAACATTTGATTGGAAAAAAGGGGGGGTGTCTGTACAATCGGGTCTATTAGAATATTTTGATGCAACCATTGCAGATAATTATACAGTTACAGCCACCGGAATTTTTGATACAGGTTGCTCCATTACCTCATTACCCTTTTCATTAACAGCCACTGCGGGTGCTCCTCCTGTTGATCCTGATATCATTTTTAATAACCCATGTTTAGGGGGTACCCTAAATTTAAGTACATCACTGGCCGGAGCCACCAGTTATATTTGGACTGGTCCCAATGGCGTAATACCATCATCACAAAGTCCGGCAATCTCCTCATTGACTACGAGAGATGCCGGCATTTATTCCTTGCAGATACTTGCTGCAGGATGTTCCAGTAACATTACTAAAAAACTGATTGATGTGGCTTCTGTTCCAATTTTACCGGTAACGGCATCTCCTTCTGCTACTGTCTGTGCCGGCTCCACAGTTACGCTTAGCACAAGCGGAACGGGCTTTACGTATCAGTGGCTAAATGGGGGTGTACCTATAGCGGGAAAAACAGCCTCTAATCTGTCAATCACCCAAGAAGGAGATTATAGTTTAGTTGTCGCCATTTCATCTCCAGTATGTAATCAAGAAACGGCTAAGACTAATGTTAAATTTTTTACTGCCCCGGTTGCGAACTTTTCAGTTTCTACACCTACCTGCAAAGGGGTACCTGTTACCTTCACCGATCAATCGACAGCAGATAGTCGCGGTGCTTTAGTATACACATGGGATTTTGGAAATACGCTTATCTCAACGTTAAAGAGTCCAAGCACTACTTATACAACAGTTGGATCTTTCAACCCACAATTGACGATTAGCTATACTGGTCTTTCGGGTTGCTCAAGCTCCGTTACCAAGCCTATTACAATAAGTACACCTTTAATACCAACGATCAGTGCTTCTCTAAATCCGATTTGCTTAGGGGAGACTTCTGCTCTTTCAATTTCAGGAAGTTTTTCTGCGATCACCTGGGTAGGAGTAACGGGCTCCACTTCAACTGTAAATGTTACACAATCAGGATCGTATTCCGTTAATACAATAGATACCAATGGATGTACTTCCTCCGCTTCATTAGCGGTCACCTCAAAGCCTCTATTGACTCCATTTGTCGCTTCTACTGATAAACCAATATTGAAGGCTGGTGAGCAAGCGCAACTAAGTGCTACATCGGGTGCTGATAGCTATGCGTGGTCTCCCCCGGGCGGCTTGAATAATCCTTCTATCAGTAATCCAATTGCGACCCCAACTACTACTACAACCTATACGGTACTAGCAAAAAAAACAGCATTTTGTGATGCCCAAA
This sequence comes from Cytophagales bacterium, assembly GCA_043757225.1. Lineage (GTDB taxonomy): Bacteria > Bacteroidota > Bacteroidia > Cytophagales > Cyclobacteriaceae > ELB16-189. The sequence goes on from JAYVPS010000002.1 coordinate 5,716, forward strand.
GCAAGGTTTTGATATCGGTTGACACAGTTACAGATACTTCCAATGAGCCTCTCAATGCGCCCTTATTATTTTCTCCCAATGGTGATACGATCAATGATAAATGGATAATACCAAATGCAAAGGTAGATTGTACAATGACTATTTACGATGGGCGGGGAAGCCAGATATATCAAAAGAAGGGATATAACTCGGAGCCTTGGGATGGCACCTATAATGGAAGTGTAGTACCTGTCGGAGTTTACTATTATGTTTTCAGTTGTTCAAGTTCAACCCCAATTACAGGAAGTGTGCTGGTAGTTAAATAAAGAAAAGGATATGGAAAAGAGTAGGGAATTTACTTGGTAATTTATGAATGTGCTTAATTTGAAGGTGCACCATTGCCTGTGGTCGGTGTTGTCACCGATCACCAGTTATGAGGAGAATCGGTCGGTACAACACGTGACACCACCGGCCGAAGGCAAAAAATACTAAGTAATTATACTGATACTTTTCAGTATAATTTTGTAGCAAAAAATATGAGAAAATACGGATTTCATTTGACTTATCATCCGTGTACTTTTAGGTGTACGACACTTTTGCAAATACCCACAAGAATACTAGTGAATTCATAAACCACATAGAAACATAGACAACATAGCGTTATACATAAAGTACAAAATTGTCGTACACCCAGCGTTTCCCGATAGCTACCGGGATTGCGCTCTCTGCGGTTAAATTTTGTTTCAGGTGCTGAACAGTAAAGAAAAGGGTATGGAAAAGAGTAGGGAATTACCTGACAATTTATGAATGTGCTTAATTTGAAGGTGCACCATTCGCTAAGAAAAAAGTGGCTTTGCCCACTTGTGTTCTTTCTATTTATGGCCACCATTGCTTCTTCACAAGTTACTGAGATTTGCAATGATGGAAAGGATAATAATGGAGATGGTAAAATTGATTGTGCAGATTCACAATGTTCATTCATTGCTACAATTGAAAAGGGCTGTAATTGCTTTGATGGAATAGATAATGATGGCGATGGAAAAATAGATCCGGCTGATACAGATTGTGCCACTTATTACGGGCTTACTTTTGTGGGTTCAGGCTCGACCTGCACAATAAATCCTCCTCCCGGAACGAATGTATTTGCTGGGGTTACCGGTAAATCTTCCTCTTCTCAAAATACAGCCGATACTCCGGCACACATTTCTATTGGCGATATGAATGGTGATGGGGTACCGGATGCTGTTTTGACTTCCAAGTGGAATAGTACTCTCTCGGTAATAGCAACGGCCACAGCCAGTGGGTTTAACCCGGGAGATATCATGGGCGACTATCGAACTCCAGGCTCAAAAATATTTCAAAATGCCGGTGGTAAAACTGGCAGTGCTTATGTTTTTGAACACGAAACCACTATTGCTGATATTGATAAGGATAAAATCGGAGAGATGTTTGTCATTGCCAGCGAACGAGGTGGTAGCCCGAATAATCCTCCGGTGAGATATTGGCTTGTAGGCTTTAAATATAAAAATGGAAGCCTTATTCCATTGTGGAAAAATGGAGCTAGTCAAGACATTGCCGTTGATTTAGGTCCTGATAGGCCCGGCAGCATTGGGATAGCAGATTTTGACGGAGACGGCAAAGCCGAAATTTATTTGCGGAACCGAATTTATGCTGCGGAGACTGGTGAAAAATTGGCTGATGCCGGAGGCACTTGGGATACTCAAATCAATGCCGGGCCGGTCGCGGTTAATATGACGGGTAGTAATAACCTGGAATTGGTTTGTGGTAATTTCATTTATTCTGTTCCAAGTTTGACGCGTGGAAGTTTGCATGCCCTTACGGTTTTCAAAGACATGAATACGCTTGGCATTGGCCCCAAGTTTTATCCCAAAGGATATAACGATGTGAATGAATATGGGATAGATCAGGCGAGTACATCAAGCACGGCCGATTTTGATGGCGATGGTTTTATAGATGTATTTATGACGGGTGCTATCAACTGCTCCGGCAACGAAGGCGCCCCTTGTGGCACCAATATAACCACCGTATTTTATTGGAATGTGCAGAAGAATACATTGCAGACCTTTACTCCTTTCGATCCTACCTATCCATTGGGATGGATATGGGGAACGGGACGCATCAATTTAATAGATGCTGATGGCGATGGAAAATTGAATGCTTTATTTTGCACCGGTAACAAAATTTATTGCCTTGGCCAGGATGCGGGCGGAAATTTAATTCAGCTCTGGGTGAGAACGATTAATGATGGCCTTTCAGGAATCCTCAGTCTCACGGTCTATGATTTTAATAATGATGGAGATCCTGAAGTTGTTTACCGAGATCCTCAACAATTGGTAATTGTATCTGGTAAGACAGGACAGGGTAAGGGAGGACTTTCGTCACTATGGTCGTCTGTATGCCAGTCGCATACATTTACAGAAGGGCCAATTATTGCAGATGTGAATGGTGATGGTGCCACAGATATTTGTATCACTTGCTATACAAACACAGGGGCTTTTGATATCACTAAGGGGTCGCCACAACAACAGTCTCTTGGGCAAATTCAACTTTATTATACAGACGTTAGTTCATGGCTACCCACCCGTCAGGTATGGAATCAACATCCGTACTATGTTACAAATATCAACGATAACCTTACGCTTCCTTTTCCGCAATTAGACCCCAGTCTTATTTTCGGTAATGTAATTTGCCCTAATGGAATACCCGGCCCGCAGCGACCTTTCAATATTTTCATGAATCAGGTGCCACGCCTAAGTGCCAGTGGCTGTCCGGTATTTCCGGCCCCTGATTTATCATTCTTTGGAGACACTCCAAACCCATTATGTGATGATGCAGACCCTACGAATGATCCACCCGGGGGATGCAGCACAGATGGAATTGCAGGCTATTCCCCAGCCGTGATAATCACGCCCCCCATTTGCGGAAATTTAGATATAAAGGCAAAATTTAATATCGCTAATACCGGAGACTTGCCGATCACCGATAACATGCCGGTAAGTTTCTTTACCAGTGACCCTACTTTAAATCCGACCACTGCAGTAAGGTTGTTCAATACAGTATTACCCTTGGCAAATTTGGGAGTGGGGCAAACCTACACGTCTCCCACGTATTCTTTCAATGGCCCCGGAACGGCTTTTACACTATTCATCGTTTTGTATAATGATGGCTCGGTATTGCCCATCGTTTTAACAGGCCAAAGTACTAAAGAGTGTACGATTTCAAATAACATGTATGCGGTCCCTATCACACCGACACCTTTCACGGTGACTGTGGAGAAGGTTCAGGATAATTTTAAATGTTCTAATGCAGGTGCTAATAATGGTATCTTGAAGTCAAGAGTTTTTATTGGCGGAACTGAAATTATTGATCTTAGTCCTTATACATTTCAATGGTATACAGGAAGCACCACAGCAAGTCCGATAGCTGGAGCAACTCAATATAATCTTCAAAACATTGATGCCGGTACTTATTCTGTGGTGGTTACCAATACACTAAAGGGTTGTAAGAGTTTAATTATTCCCGGAACAATTCTACGGCTTGGGAATGACCCGCCTATTAGTATCGCAGTGGTTTCTCATCAAACAGTATGTAGTCCTCCCAATGGTGAGTTATTGGCAACCATTACAGACGGAACTTCGGGTTATACATTTGATTGGTTTGATATTTCACTTAATCCGCTTGGAGTTTCAGGGCCAAATGTAAAAAATCTCACAGCCGGAAATTATCTTGTTAGAGTTACCAAAGATGGCTGCACAAAAAATTCTACGCCTGTTACAATAAATGGCCCACTAGTGCCCGATGCCCAGGCCAGCACACTCGCAAATGTTACCGATTGCAGCACGCCAAATACGGGATCGGTAACTGCCGATGCTTTGTTCAATGGCGTAATTCAGAACCCTGCCAACTATACTTTTGATTGGTACTTTTATAATAATGTTACCAGCACCCGAGGGAGTATTTTGCCCATAGGAAATGGCACAGGGCAAACCCGCACTGGTTTATCAGTAGGTTATTATCAGGCAGCAATTACGGACAATGCCACAAAATGTGTGGCTAACCAATCACCGATTGCACAAGTTACAAGTCAGACGGTAATCCCAACAGCCACAATTGCAGAGGTCACGCCTCAAACGTCCTGTGATCCAACTAAACCTAATGGTGTATTAACAGCAACGGGCATAGCAACAGGCTTAACAAGCCCTGCCAATTTTACATTTGAATGGTATAGAGGTGATAATACGTTAGCGGCCAACAAAATTCCTATTGCGGGCGGCTCCGAAACGGTTTCGGGGACAAAAGGTGAAACACTTAACAGCGTAAAAGGTGGCGGTATAATTTATACCGTAAAGGTGATAACTCCTTCCAATTGTTTTGCTACCACTAAATATATTATCACGGAGACATTAATTATACCAGTGGTCACACTCACGCCTTCACCGAACTCAATTTGTAACCCTACATTGGCAACAAGCACCTACAATGGTTCGGTGTCTGCTTCCGTTACATTTAATGGCGCGGCTGTTACAGATTTCACAAATTATCAGCTTGCCTGGCACAAAGGTTCATTGAGCACCGATCCTGTGCCTTCCCCTAATTCAACAACAACCTTATTATCGCAGCAAAATGCCGGGTTCTATACGTTGGTGGTTACCCGAACGGATTTATTCTGTGCCGCTAATCCGGTAACCGCACAAGTGACAGACGGAACAGTGCTTCCTATTTTAACCACGAGTAGCACTGCATCAACGAATTGTACGACTACGAAAGAAGATGGAACAGCAAATATTGTTACTGTAGATGGCACAGCCGTAGGAGCTGCTACGGGGTTTACGTATTCGTGGGTAGGCCCCGGGGCCTTTCCAGTAACCAACGGAACAAATGCTGCGAACACTGCCAATTTAATTAAGGTTCAAGGCGGTGCGGTATATAATTACACCGCTACCGTAACTAAACAGTCGACTGGTTGCCAGAGCACCGCAGTAGTAAATGTTGTGGATGCGAAAACGATTCCGATTATATCGCTGGCAGTTACCGATAATGGTATTTGCACACCAGCGTTAACGAGTCCCGCGAAACAGTTTAGCGGCAAGATCACGGCCACCATCACACCGGCCACACTGGTGGGCGTATTGGCAGATTACACGTTTTCCTTTGCAGCGGGTATGAATGCAGGGGTTCAGGCAGCGAATGTTTATGATCAATTGAATGGC
>JAYVPS010000003.1:0-10898 GCA_043757225.1 Cytophagales bacterium
ACCAACCGGCCTTCATAGAATAGCCCAAGCCCTTGTGCTGGTTTGCCATCATGCTCGTGGATTTTGGGCAGGCCATTGGGAAAATTAAATTTTTGATGATAGATGGCATGATCGAATGGAATATCCACAAGTTCTAGTTCCGGAAATACCTTCTTGAGTTCAATGCGAATAAATTTATCCATCCCATAATTGTCATCGATATGTAGAAAACCACCCCCAATCAAATAGTTGCGGAGATTACTTGCCTCTTCAGAAGAGAACACCACGTTGCCATGGCCAGTCATATATATATAGGGATAACTGAAAAGCCCGGGGCCACCGGCCTCTACCACATCTTCTTCACTAGTCAGTTCGGTTCCTAACTCCTTGTTGCAAAATGAGATAAGATTTGGAAGAGCAGTTTTATTGGCATACCAGTCGCCCCCGCCATTATATTTAAGTTTTGCGATTTTTAGCTGCCCCAAGGCGACAGAGGTTACCATTAGCGAAGCATATGCTATACAAGCAAGTCTCTTAGGTATGTATGAAAAGCGGGAAATTGGTAGAAAATGAAACATTCTAAAACTTTTTCTTTGCAACATTAAACCTTAGGATTCATTAAAACTCTAAGCAATAGACAAATTTAAAAAACCTCTATGAAAACATTTAAAAATGTAGTTGGACTGAAAGGGATATCAACCCTTATCATCGCCTTCGTTTTGTTACTGGCTTCTTGTAAAAAGGACAGTGAAACAGTAGTATTGGATGCTACAGATACGCAAAATGTCAATTCTGAATCAGTTTCAGATTCTTACTCAGATGAGTCAACTGATATGGCAAATATATCTGTAGCTGGTGCCGGCTCTCAATATGCTGGTCGTTCTGAAGGAGATATTGCGGGCTTAAAAGAGATTGATGATAAATTTAAATGCGCAACAGTTACTATTGAGAGGACACCAAACAGCACTACGGCTCATCCTGTTGGTAAAATTACTATTGATTTTGGGACAACCGATTGTGCTGACGGCCGCGGTGTAGTTCGCAAGGGAAAAATTATTATTACCTATGATGGTCAGAGATTCGCTTCTGGGTCGACCATTATTACAACATTTAATGGCTTTTCCAGAAATGGGGTAAAAATAGAAGGTGTCCATACCCTAACCAATGTTCAAGCTCCAGACTCATCAAATCCTAAATTCGCTGTGGTTATTGTAGGTGGTAAGCTTACTTTCCTTGACGGTAAAACTATTACTCGCGAACAAAGTTTCACTCGTGAGTGGCAACGTAATGTTACCGACCCTACGAAAGATAAATGGGTTATATCAGGTTCTGCATCAGGTACCAACAAAAATGGTAAAACATACAAGATGGCTATTACCAAAGATTTAGTGTATTCACGTGCTTGTGTTATTAGTGATAAAGTATTTATCCCGGTAAGCGGAACAAAAGTGTTCATCACAGACAGCAAGGCCTTCACAGTTGATTATGGAGATGGAACGTGCGATAATATTATCACAGTTTCAACTGCGGCTGGTTCTAAAACCATTACTGTTGACAAAGACGGAAACTAACTGACCTTTAAAGAATTGAAAAGCCCCGCCAGATGCGGGGTTTTTTTTATGAAAAAATTTTCTTGAGAGATTAAACCTTGGTGGCTTTTTTATCTCTAATCAATAAACCAATTAATAATATTTATGAAAACAATTAAAAATTTATTCGTACTGAAAGCGACATCTACCCTGGCAATTGCCTTGGTGTTGATTCTGGCTTCTTGTAACAAGACCAATGAAGTTTCATCATTGTCAAGTGTAGATAGCCAAAGCCTGAGCACGGAAGCCGCCACCGATGCAAAAGTGGATGAAGTGAATGATATTGCTACTTCCGCTTTAAATACAAACGATGCGCCCAGTGGTCGTGTAGAAGATCGCGATGACCGACTGGATTGTGCTACCGTTACCAAAGACCCTAACAACACAAAGGAGGCTGGCAAGATTACCTTAACCTTTAAATCAGATTGCAAAGACGAGGATGGAGATATACGATCTGGTAAAATAATTATTACCTGGTCAGGTGGCAGATGGTTTATCCCCGGTTCGGTTCACACTATTACGTTAGAGGAATACAGCATAAATGGTGTTTCTATTTCAGGCAACAGAACCGTTACCAATGTTAGCAATGCTACTTCACCACTTACTTGGAATATTGTAGGCTCGCACAAATCTACTTGGTCTGATGGTACAACTGCTTCACGCGAAGTAAAAAGAACTCGCCAATGGGTGAGGTCGTCTGTTAGTCCTAAGGAAGATAAGTGGATTATTTCACAAACTGACCCAAGTGTTGCTGCTGCTTCCGGCACTAATCGCAATGGCAAAAACTATTCTGTTAAAATTACCACCCCTTTGCAATACTTTGCTTCTTGTGGGCGTAGGGTTCATATTCCGGTGATTGGTGTAAAGGTTGTAACAACCGATTCAAAAGAATACACAATAGATTATGGAGATGGTACGTGTGATAACCAAATTACGGTTACGATTAATGGAGCTTCTAAAACAATAACTGTAAATAAAGACGGTAATTAAAGATAGTTCAAAATTTATAGACCTTGAAAAAGCCCTGATTTTCGGGGCTTTTTTCGTAATAATTCCCTTTTTTAATTCCGATTAATTTAATGAACTTTGCAACGCAATTGTACAATTCTCGTAAAAACCATTTATGATGAAGAAAATCAAACTCGCAAAGTCGTTTCCTACCATAATTATTATTTTAATTTTCCTTTTTTCTTGTAATAAGGAATTAAAAGATTTGTCACCAGATGGAGCTTCGACTGCTAATAATGAAATTGTGAATGAAGCTTATTCTTTAGATGTCGAAGATTTGTCTTCAGCGGCTGTTTTAGGAGCCCCTAATTCTGGTGGACGCGAAGAAGCAATTCATACGGGAATAGATGATCCTTCAAAATGCGCAAAGATTACAATTGAAGTTGGCACCGAACCCAATAGCGGAATCATTACCGTTGATTTTGGTACAACGGGGTGCAAAGATTCTAAGGGGCATGTTAGGAAAGGAAAAATGATAATTACTTATGCCGGAAAACGTTTTGTCCCTGGCTATTCTGTTAAAGTAGAACTGGTTGATTATTTCATCAACGATAGAAAAGTGGAAGGGACTCGGATTGTTACCAGCGAGCCTACTAGTACTGAGTTGAAGCCTGTGAGCAAAATAGTATTAAAGGACGGAAAATGTACATCACCCGATGGTACCTTTTCTACTCATGAATTTACTCATGTCAGAACTTGGATTCGTTCTTCTAACCCACTAGAGGATTCTTGGACAGTTTCTGGTTCCGGTTCCGGTGTAAGCCGTAAGGGCGTAGCCTATACAATGACAATCACAAAGGATTTGGTATTTAAAAAATCCTGTGAAGCTTCCCATGTATTCATCGCAGTGTCTGGTATTAAGGTTTTGAATAAAGGCGGCAAAGAAATCACGATCGATTATGGCAATGGAATTTGTAACAACCTTGTGTCAGTGACTTACAACGGAGTAACCAAAGTTATTGAGATTAAGAGGTGATTTCAAAAGCGTTCTAATTTATAATTTCACCCGGCACCTGCCGGGTTTTTTTTTTACACTGATTTTGACTTTGCATGTTAAGAATCATTATTTGCAATTAAATTGCAATGCTTATGAAACAGTACATTGATTTGATGCGCGATATTTTAGAAAACGGATCTGAAAAGACAGACCGTACGGGTACAGGTACTGTTTCTGTTTTTGGCAGACAAATGAGGTTTGATCTTTCTAATGGATTTCCACTAGTCACTACTAAGAAGTTACATCTCCGGTCAATCATTTATGAATTGCTATGGTTTCTAAAAGGAGAAACCAACATCAAATATTTAAATGACAATGGGGTTTCTATTTGGGATGAATGGGCAGATGAAAATGGCGAGCTGGGCCCTGTGTATGGAAGCCAATGGCGAAGCTGGCCTGCACCAGATGGTAGAAGGATAGACCAAATTACCCAGGTACTAAATCAAATTAAGACAAAGCCGGATTCCCGAAGGCATATTGTAACTGCTTGGAACCCAGCCGAGGTAGATAAGATGGCTTTGCCGCCTTGCCATGCGTTGTTTCAGTTTTATGTGGCAGATGGTAAATTATCTTGCCAATTGTACCAGCGCAGTGCCGATTATTTCTTGGGCGTCCCCTTTAACATTGCCAGCTATGCTTTGCTGGTTTACATGGTTGCCCAGCAATGTGATTTAGAACCAGGCGATTTTGTGTGGACAGGTGGCGATGTTCACCTCTATTCTAATCATATGGAACAGGTAAAACTACAGCTTTCGCGCACCCCATATTCATTACCACAGCTTAACATTAAACGAAAACCATCTTCTCTTTTTGAATATCAGTTTGAAGATTTTGAGATTTTAAACTACCAATCTCATCCTGGCATTAAAGCTCCCATTGCTGTATGATAAAGGAATTGATCTACTACTTTCTTATCACCGTAATTATTCTTGGTTGTGATACCAAGAAAAAGAATTTACAAAATGGAAAGGACCAGAATAAAAAGACTGACACTACCGATGGGGTAAAGAAGTACTACACCTCAGATGGAAAATTGAAGAATGAGATCACTATTCTTCAGGGTAAGAGAAATGGGGTGGCAAGAACTTACTATAAAAATGGTAAGGTTAGTTTGGAGATGAACTATAAAACAGGCAAGCGTGATGGTTCATCAAAGCGATATTATGAAAACGGAACACTTTATCAAGAGACCAACTATAATGATGATAAAATAGACGGCATAAGGAAAAAATACCGCGAGAACGGCAGACCTATGTCTGTGGCAAGGTATGAAAGTGATTTCCCTTGCAACGGGCTTAAAGAATATCTGCTGAGCGGTGAACCAAAAGATAACTTCCCTTCCATGGTTATTACAACTCAAGATAATTTACTAACCAAAGGTATCTATTCGATCAATCTTTCACTCAGCGATAAGAGTAAGCGTGTCAAGTTTTATATAGGAAATCTTTCCACTTCTGGTTGCTTGACTTATGACCTTATTGGCACGATACTCGACAAAAAAACTGGCATTGGTACAGTGCAATACTCCCTTTCCCCTGGGGGGTTTATGATGGAGGAATTAAATTTTATCGCTGAAGTAGAGACAAATTTGGGCAATACTTACCTCGCTCAAAAGAAATTCTATGTTTCAATAGAAAACAAATAACGATTAACGAAGCATTTGTTGTCGTATCCTTAGCTCATAGCTATCAGGCGATAGCTCAAGCCCCTTTTCAAGTATTGCTTTGGCCTTTGCTTTTTGGCCTTTCTTGAAATAATAGGTACAAGCATTTGAATAAGCATTGCCAATTGTATTCGAATTTATCGTTAAATTTTTGTCGCTTCCAAACATGCTCTCAAATAGGATTTTGAATTTCTCTCCATTGGCAGCGTCACCATTTTGAAAATGCTCACCAAATTGCATTAGATACCCTGTTGCAAGCATCGAGTTGAAATTGCTATTTTGTTCTACAATGGGATATCGTTTCTTAAATGTCAGCAATGAATCAAGTGCGGATTTTACTTTCTTTTCATTTCTAAAGGTATTAGCCACTGTACCAATAAAAATTGATGCGAGATCCAAGTTGTTGGGTTGAAAGTTAAGTGCCTTCTCAAAATAAGGTTTGGCTCCTGTGAAATTTCCTTGATTGTAGAGTATCCTTCCATATTCATAATTGTATAAATACCCGATTTCATTGGATAGTTCGGGATCTGTAATGCCTTTTGCCATTATAGCATAGCATTCTTTGTAAGCTGCTTTATTATTGTCTCGAGACAGAAGCTCCTTGGTAAGATTTATAAACTCCCCTTTGATCATGTCGCTCGTGATCCCCTGTGCTTTGTAGCGCGCTAGTTTAGCAATTATCATTGCTCTTTCTTTAGGTTGAAGTTTTTCTTTTGTAAGAAATTCTATGCCGAAATGTGCCAGCAGGTATTGGCTTTTAGGTGCAGGATAAAGCAACGTAGCTTTTTCCATTTGTTGATAAGCTCCCTTACTATCTCCCTTGTCCGCCTTGAAAAGGGCATCGTTTGTATAGTGGATGCCAACTAATTTTTGCAAGTCAATTTTTTCGTTTTTAAAGTAATAAGTATTAAAAAGTTCATCGGTGGTATTCTTTTCAATCTCGGAAGCTCCAATTATTTTTTGATTTTTAAGAGCATTGATATAACTACTTTTAAATCGGTCGTCAAAACTGAGATAACCGAAAAGTGGGGAAGTAGTTTCAACAATAATATTGTTGGAGTTTGGATAAGCAAGGAGGTAGACATGGGTAGGTTCTTCTTTAATTTCATAAGGGATATTTAGGTCATCAAAAATCAACGCAAAAAGAGCAGTAGCGGTTACGCAATTATAGTTTCCTGTAAGGAAAATATCGCTAAACCTAACATTCAATTCATATTTTTTTAAAAAAGAAGCATGCACCTGATCATATATGAGTTTGATCTTTTTATCGTTTTTCTTTTTGTCAGCTACTTCAACACTTAGTTTATTTTCTATTGCTGTGATTTTATTACTGATCTCCTTGTATTTTTCTATGGTAGTGGATTCTTGGGTAGCCATAAGCAGAGATAGCAGTGATGTTCGATTGTTTTTTTTTAAATAGGCCTGCATGGATTGCCTTTCAAAATCAGAGGTAAATTTTAATTCGCTTGTTCTGACGAGCGAATCTTGGGCCAATGTACAAGTACAAAGAAGTAAGAAAATGATTAACAGGGGTAAGTTCATGGGTATCTTCATAAAATTCCAATTTCTTTATAAAACTATCAAAATCTTATTGGATAAGGCATAGATCAAATTTACTTTTTGGCAACAATGATTTTTTGTGAAAAACCACCTGCAAGCTTGACTGTTTCTATGGACTTGATAAAATACCCTGACTTTAAATAAAATACCTTCCAAAGAAAATCCTTTTGTTGTTTATTGCGTTAAAAACCCGTATGCCCGAAAAAAGCAGCATTTTTGATATGATTGGTCCGGTAATGATTGGCCCCTCAAGCTCTCACACTGCAGGGGTGGTTCGTATTGCTAAAGCTGCTATAAAAGTGCTTGGAGGTGTTCCGGAAGAGGCAGAAATTATTTTTTATAACTCTTTTGCACGAACCTACGAAGGCCATGGCAGCGATCGTGCTATTTTAGCCGGTCTGATGGACTTTGAAACAGATGATAAGAGAATCAAGGAATCAATTGATATAGCCAGTCAGAGTGGATTAAAATACCATTTTAAATCGGTAGGCAACGCGTCAACATTACATCCCAACTCAATCCGTTTGAATTTAAAAATGGGGGATAAGAGCATTGAAGTGCTAGGGGAAAGCAAAGGAGGAGGCATTATCAATATTGCCGAGGTCAATGGTTTCAAAGCGGATTTTAGCGCCAATCTTCACACTATCATTATTTTTGCTGCCGATGTAAAAGGCAGTATTGCTTTTATTGCCGATGTTATAGCCCACGATGATTGTAACATTGCTACCATGTCGGTATCGCGCAAAGGAAAAAATGATTTGGCCTGTCAGGTAATTGAAATGGATTCGGGCATCAAGCCTGTAACATTTGAATACTTAATGAGTCTTAGTTGGATAAAAGAAGTTATTTATATACCCAATATAAATCCTTAAACATGATGAAAAAATTACTCATTGCTTTCTTATTTGTTGGAGGTGCCTCCGGTGTTTTCAGCCAAGACAGTAAAAAAGTTTATACGCTCAAGGAATGCATCGATATTGCTTTGCAAAATAACTTGACAGTAAAGAGAAGCGCTCTTGGTTTAAAAGGAGCAGATATTACTTTAAATCAAGCCAGGTATACGGTTTTACCAACTTTGAATTTATCTAGCTCAAGTGGCTCCAACTGGGGACGATCAGTTGACCCTACTACTAACCTATTCATTGATCAAAAGATTGATAATGCCAATTTGAATGCAAATGCAAGTTTATTACTTTTCAATGCTTTTCGGGTGATGAATGGCATTCGGCAGAGTGTGAATGATAGAGCGGCAGCGGAAAGTGACTATTCAAAAGCTAAGAACGATGTGATACTTAACGTAATCACCTTTTATACTTCCGTAATTTTCAATCAAGAGCTTTTGCAAAATGCTCAGTTTCAATTGAAGACAACCCAACAACAAGTAGAGCGCACCAAGAAACTGGAACAAGCAGGTTCTGTACCGCTGGGTAACGTGCTGGATCTGGAAGCCCAAAATGCAACAAATGAATTAAATTTGATTCAGCGTGAAAACACTTACAACCTGTCTCTTCTGCAATTAAAGCAATCGCTTCAGCTTCCAGCATCTTCACCACTGGAGATAGAAGTGCCGGCACTAAATGTTGAGGACCTGTTGTTAGATCAAACTACAGAGCAAATTTATGATATTGCCAGGCAAAATATGCCTGAAATCAAAGCAGCTGTTTATCGAACTGAGAGCGCTAACTATGGGTTAAAATCTGCACGAGGAAGTTTGTACCCCAGGCTAAATTTAAATGCCGGTGCATTTACAAATTATTCAAGTGCGGCTAAAGTATTAACGGGATTTAACATAACGGATCCCAATCCTGTAATTGGTTATCTTGGCAATAATCCCGCTACAACCGATCCACTTCTTCAAGTTAAATCTTTCTCGCCCACGGCTCAAGTGTTTACTAAAGAGAAGCCCTTTAATGATCAGTTCTCAGATAATATTTCAAAGAGCCTTTCGCTTAGCTTAACAATACCAATTTTTAATAGCTACAATGCTCGCACAAATGTAATGCGGAGTAAAATAAATAAAGAACAAGCGGGCATCAATTTGACGGATGCAGAAAATAAATTAAGGCAGGCCATTGAGACTGCGCATAATGATGCAACATCGGCTGCAAAAACTTATAATGCCACCTTAAAAGCTGTAAAGGCGCGCGAGGAGGCATTTAGAATGACAAAGCAACGTTTTGATGCAGGAGCATCCAATTATGTTGATTGGCAGGTTTCAGAAAATAATTTGTTTCAAGCAAAATCAGATCAAGTCCGAGCAAAATATGATTTGATCTTTAAAAAGAAAGTACTCGATTTTTATCAAGGCAAACCAATAGACTATTAATATATTTTACGAATGGCAAAGCAACAAAAGAAAAAATCCAACAAATTTCTGTATTGGGGCATAGGTACCCTCGTGATACTTATTTTATTTTTAATTGTCGGAAAATCCGCAGGGTGGATTGGTAAGTCCCACGATTTAGAAGTTGAATTCACCAAATCTAAAAATGCCTCTATTACCGAAAAAGTTAGTGCCTCAGGTACGGTGCAACCTGTGATTGAGGTAAAATTGGCACCGGAGGTTTCGGGGGAAATTATTTCATTGAATGTGGAAGATGGAGACTCCGTTCTGGCTGGCGATGTGTTAGTAAAAATCCGCCCCGATGTTTGGAAGAGTCAATTGGAACGAACTGAAGCCTCGTTAAGCCAGCAAAAAGCAAATTTAGAATCTTCACGCGCTTCATTATCGCGCGCAGAAGCAACCTATACTCGTGCTGAACAGGACTACAAACGTCAGGAGAAGCTATGGGAGCAAAAAGTGATTTCAGAAGCTGACTGGCAGCTGGCGCAGCAAAATTATAAAGTAGCTCAAAATGATTTGAAGGCGGCCACACAAACGCTGGAGGCTGCGAAGTTTGTCGTTAACAGTACCGATGCAAGTGTTCGTGAATCACGTGCCAACGTAGCAAAAACTTCGGTGACCTCTCCTATGAAAGGAATTGTCTCGAAATTATTTGTAAAAAAGGGTGAACGTGTGGTGGGTGCCGCTACTATGACTGGAACCGAAATGATGCGAATCGCAGATCTTAATAAAATGGAAGTGCGCGTTAATGTAAATGAAAATGATATCGTTCGTGTTCATTTGTATGATAGTGTACTGATCGATGTGGATGCCTACACAAGTACTGAGAAGCAGTTCAAAGGGATTGTGAAAAGCATTGCCAATACAGCAAAAGATAAAACTTCCAGCGATGCGATTACTGAATTTGAGGTTCGTATTTTGATTTTAAGATCTTCGTATGAAGACTTGATTAAGCAAGGAAATAAATTCCCATTTCGTCCTGGTATGACTGCCAGTGTGGACATTATCACTACTAAAAAAGATAATGTGCTTTCAGTTCCTCTTGCCGCTGTAACTACCCGAAATCCTGACAAGAAAATGGGAGAAGAAGCCCCTAAGAATAATAATGATGATGAGAAACGGGAGGTGACCGACTCAAGCAAGCCGAAAGCTGAAAAGAAGGCGGATAAAATAGTGGTGTTTGTCAACGATAAAGGTGTTGCAAAAATGAAAGAAGTAAAAACCGGCATAAGTGACTATGACAACATCGAAATTATTTCAGGGCTTTCAGCGGGTGAAGAAGTGGTAACCGGTCCGTTCTTAGTTGTGTCAAAGCGGTTGAAAGATGGAGACAAAATTACTCAGATGAAGAAAGAAGACAAGGACAAGAAAGGAGATAAGAAATAAAGTAAATTTAGAATTAGGTAAAAGACTCATCTTAACGATGAGTTTTTTTATGCCTAACTTTCGATATAAAATCAATCCTATGATGAAGCACCCTTGGCACGAAGCACCCATTGGAAGTAATCCACCTGAGTATGTGAATGGAATTATTGAAATATCCACGGGGATGCGAACAAAGTATGAAGTGGATAAGGATACGGGCTTGTTAAAGTTAGATCGGATTTTATATTCCGCAGTTTATTACCCGGCCAACTACGGTTTTATTCCCCAAACGTTAGGGGATGATATGGATCCCCTTGATATTATGATCTTGTGCCGCGAGTCTATTCAGCCTTTGTGTTTAGTTCCCGCCCGAGTAATTGGAGTTATGCGCAT
>JAYVPS010000004.1:0-37493 GCA_043757225.1 Cytophagales bacterium
AACTTTCGTTTAACGTTTTGATCGGAGAGATAGAAATTACTTTATCATTGCAATAGGCCTTGCCACCTTCAATAGCGTGAAAGCACTCTCGGCGACATACTTCATAGACGATGCCCAAAACGGTTTTTTCTTTTCTCAACAATCCAATGCTGATGGCAAAGATGGGAAGGCCATGCAAAAAATTGGTGGTGCCATCAAGCGGATCGATAATCCATTGATAGTCATTGGTGCCTATTGTTTCTGTTCCTTCTTCGCCAATGAATCCCGCACCTGGTAAAATATCAGTCAGCGCAGTGACTAATCTTTTTTCAGCTTCCTTATCTACATAAGAAACTAAGTTGCTAAAACTGCCCTTTTGCTCAATTTTAGATCGGTCAAAATTTTCATTTTCCTTGCGAATAAAATCGCCTACTTCTTCACAGAGGCTTATCACTTGCTTTTCGATAACAGCTAAGTTCATTTTTTGCGGGTTTGAGTTTTAACAAAGGCCAGTAAAAGAATCAATACTGAAATCCAGGCGGCAGTTCGCGTCACGAGCTCGCCTTGCTTGTTGTATTGGTCAGCTTCCTGCCTTGCTCCGGTATATAACGAAATCATTTGCGAATGGTTTATGCCATGGCCAATATTAAAATAGGAATAAATAATTGGAGCTACGATAGCCAACAAGGCAAGTGTCACCAAATACCAATTGATACCCGAGCGTAACACCGAAATGTAAACCAACAGATTGCAAACTAATATCCATAACGAAATGCCCAGATATCCTGTATGGCTAGTCCATTTTACCCATTCGGGCCAAAGTTGAATAGCATCGGCTAAAAAAATGGTATTCGTTCGCCAAGGTAATTTTAATGCTACATACTCTAGTCCCAGCCAAAAAAAAATGATAGTAAATTTACCGAGTCGTTCTCCCAAACTTTGATGGGCAAAACTATACCCAAGAAAAGCGAAAGAAAATACAATGGCTTGCACCATAGCAGTTACTAAATGGCCGGAATCAAAACTATAAACTGCAAAAAATGAAACCACTAGCGCTAACAGAATAAATTCAATGTGTGTCCAGAACGAATCGTCTTCTTTAATTTTATCCATAATGGCGAATAGTGGGGCGAACCCCAGAAAAATAAAGAGAGGAAATGGTTTCATCAACCACCCTGCGGTCATCAGTGCAGCGCTGATGATAAAAAGTATCCACGTAGGAAGGTCAGCGTTATTCTTTTTTGCCATCGATTACTATTACGATTTCACCCTTTACTTCTTTTTGCCGGAAATGTTCCAATACTTCTATTACGCTACCTGTAAAAGTTTCTTCATAGAGTTTTGTCAGCTCGCGCGAAACAGAAACCTGCCTTTCTGCCCCGAAGAATTCAAGTAGTTGTTCCAATGCTTTTACTAATCGGTGAGGCGATTCATATAAAATAATAGTACGTTCTTCTTCTGACAATTTTTTTAATAAAGTTTGCCTTCCTTTTTTGTGAGGAAGAAAGCCCTCGAACACAAATCGATCTGTAGGGAAGCCTGAATTTACCAAGGCCGGAACAAATGCTGTGGCCCCCGGAAGACTTTCAATTCTCAATCCGGATTTCAAACATTCACGGACCAATAAAAATCCGGGGTCTGAAATCCCAGGGGTGCCGGCATCGGTGATCAACGCCATTACCTGACCATCTTGCATGCGTTTGATTAATCCACCAAGTGTTTTATGCTCATTAAAAATATGAAAGCTTTGCAAGGGCTTTTTAATCTCATAATGATTTAAAAGTTTACTTGACGTGCGTGTGTCTTCGGCCAGAATGGTATCTACTGTTTTTAAAATATCCAATCCACGAAGCGTGATATCGCCAAGGTTTCCGATAGGAGTGGGCACTAGGTAGAGGGCGGTCTTAATCAATTGGAAGATGGGTCAATTTGATGATCATTTATGAGTGAGTAACTTGTGAAGTGCAAATCTAAAGTTGCAAACCACAATAACAAATCAATTCAGTAATTCGTCTATCGATTTTGCTAATTGATGATCCTTCTCCGTCACAATATCTCCTGCATCGTGGGTAGAGAGCTCGATGCTAACAGTATTGTAGACATTGGTCCAAAAGGGGTGATGATTTTGCTTCTCAGCTATGATGGCTACCTGAGTCATAAAGCCAAACGCTTCTACAAAATCCTTGAACTGAAAGTTTTTTTTAAGTCGATTGTTTTCTTGCTTCCACATAGTCATATCATTTTATTAAAGGTACTAATTTGTAACTGACCTTGCGAACCCCGAAACCGTCATATTAGTACCGTCATTGCGATCCGCCTCAAGCGGAGAGAAGCAATCTCATTCGGAGTACCTATGTAGAGAAGATTGCTTCGGCTGTCTCCACGCTCTCTTCATCGCAAGCAGGGCTCTACTCGTCATTGCGAATGAAGAAAGGAATGTGTGTGAGGATGAAGCAATCCCCCGTTCGAAGCACCGATGAAGAGGAGATTGCTTCGGCTGTCTCCACGCTTTCTTCATCGCAAGCAGTCTCGCAATGACGAGTTGTGTGAGACTGGCTTCGCTCTACTCGTCATTGCGAATGAAGAAAGGAATGTGTGTGAGGATGAAGCAATCCCCCATTCGAAGCACCGATGAAGAGGAGATTGCTTCGGCTGTCTCCACGCTCTCTTCAACGCAAGCAGTCTCGCAATGACGACTTGGGTTAAGGTGAATAATAAAAAAGTGATGGGAGTTGAATTTACAATGCAATAATCCCCTCCACCTTAGAAGCGGCCAGATACACAGCAATAACCGCATCACTGGAGGGCATCATCATCTGAACAGTAATGCTGATATAGTTTCCGTTTTTAGAAATACGTTGCGTGGGTGTGTGGTTAGGGAATAAATCGGCTACTTCAGTTTCTTTCCCTTTTGGTACAATAAACTTGAAGATGAAGAGATCAGGCCAAGCGTGGTACTGTTCTAATTTTTCGTGCAGCGATTTAGTCCGGTCGAGATGCATGTGAAAAGAAAAAGTCGCCTCGCCAATGGCGGGGCGACTTTTAAAAATTTGTAGTTAGAAAAATTTGTAGCGTGTATCTTCAATCTTAGAAACTTCTTTGATAGCCAGAATAATGCCGACACTTGATTTTCCATTAAGTCCTTGCAATAATTGATTTTTAAACATTGTATAGTCTCCCACTTCCGGAGCCACTGTTTTGTTTTGCAAGTGCACCATTAAAACTCCATTCTCGCCAACAAATGGTTTTGACTGTTTTCCATTTTCTAATGAGAAGGTTACACCCACAGCTTTCGCATCCAATCCTACAGAAGGGAGTGAATTGGAATTCATTTTCAGATCGCTTGATGAGTGGATCGAAGCATCAGTACCAAAGGCTTTGGCGATTTCATCCAGCGTTCCTTTCTGTGCAGTTAACTTTTCCAGTATCTTCTCGCCCTTCAATTGATTTTTTACAGCAGGCGTAATTTCTTCTTTCACCTTATCAAATGACTTGTAGCCTTCGTCCACTTTTCCAGTCATTACAGCCACTACATAATCTTTTTCTAAATCAAAAACATCTGATACTTTGTCAACCTTTCCCTCGCGATAAAGCCAGGTAACCAGTTGACGGCCTTCAAAGTTGTTGACTCTACGTTCGGCCGAGGTAATATCCTTTGCTTCTTGAACAGTTAGGTTTTCCTTTTTTGCTTTTTCAAGAAACTCCATCGCCCCAGAAAGATTGGCAGCAAAAGTTTGTGCTTTTAGAAAAGCAGCATTTTGTGTGTCATCACTAGGCGAAATGACCAACTCAATTGAAGCTATTGAGTAGCTGGTATTGTCCTTTACACTCGTAACGTCAATGATGTGATATCCAAATTGTGTTTCTACTAAGTCATTCAGTAAACCGGTTTTCTTAGCATTGAACACTGCCGTTTGAAACGGCTTTACCATTTGGCCGGAGCTAAACCAACCAAGGTCTCCTCCGCGCGAGGCCGTTCCATCGGTACCAAATTCACGAGCTTTTGCTGCGAAGCTGGCACCTCCTTTTATTTCTTTTAAGATTTTAGTTGCTTTTTCTTTTGCCACTTTTTTTCCTTCGGGCGTTTCGTTTTCCCATTTAATTAGGATGTGGCTTGCTTTGGCTGTGTAGGTGGTGTCGCTTCCAATGTTTACAACTTTCACCACTTTGTAGCTTCCACCGTCTAAGAAGGGCCCCATTATATTTCCTTTTACTAAGTTCGCTGGGTTGCTGCTCAACGAAAGTGGCAATGTGGCGATAGTATAGTTGGAATAAGGGGCAGTTCCTTCCGTGTTGGCAACAGCAAAGACTGAGTCATCAGCCACTGTTTTAAAATCTGCTGCAATCTTTTGAGCCTCTTCTTTGATTTTAGCAGAGTCTAGTGAAGAAGCGACTACCGGAAATGTCACATAGCTCATGGTGCGTGTTTCTTTCGCTTTATATTTTTCTTTGTTCTTGTTGAAGTAGTCGCGCAGTTGGTTATCGGTAGGAGTAACCAATGAGTCGCTGATGGCATAAAAGGGAACAAACAAATAGGTTGCCTCTGCCACATCGTTTTGCAAATGGTAATCTCTCTCAGATTCTGCTGCCGTTACATAATTGGTTTTGATCAGCAGGTTCTCATATTTAATACGCTCACGCCCCAGACCCAAATCTTTTTGGAACATGCTCCAACGATATTTCCCCTCGTTCCATTGCGCTAACATTTGCGGGTTGCCCACCGGTGCAGGTGAATTGAAGTTATTGATGTATTGTACTACTCTCTTACGGTCGAAATTTCCGGCTGAGTCCAGGAATGACTGTTTCACATTTTCGTCTACATTCTTCCCTTGCACCATGTCCCAAATTTCATCGGCAGTCACCTTCACACCGGTCTTTTCAAACTCAGGTTTAATGGCATGCTCCAATACCAACAATTCCCACGCTTGCATTTGCAGCGTAGGCCTTTCGCGTTCACCAGGTTGTTTACCTGAGCTCATGATGTAGTTGTTTTCGCGCTCTTGTACAAAAGCCTGATACTCCTCCCGAGAAATAGAAGTGCCGGCTATTTTGCCAACATTGTTATCATCACCACTAAAAATTGACCTTGGCCCTGTAAATAAATCACTCCCTACAATAAATGCTCCTAATGCCAAGGTAATTAGTCCAATAACGAACTTGGTCATCTTATTCCTCAGCGTTCCTATTAATGCCATAAAAGTTTAGAGTTTAGCGTTTTGGTTGGTAAGGCCAACTACCCCATTTTAAAGAACGGCAAATTTAGTCCGTTATCTCTATTCAACAAAGGCAATGGGGTAAATAATGCTACTGATTACCAGTGAGTTATCAATGTCGTTTACTTGAGCTCAAGATGCATCCTCTCTTCTGGAGAAGATTGAGGTGAGGTCATTAGGAACGGCTTAAGTATATCTTAAGTATAACGACATTGAATGAGTTATTTGGACTTTTGGCTACTATGCTACGAAGTGTGATTTGCTGGCAATGATTTGCTATTGGGAGTTTTTACAAAATAACCTATGCCTCATTTTGGCGGCCCCCTCGTCTCCACGCTTGTTCCTCCTCACTCGGGGCAGGCTATCCACTCCAAGTCCTCGCCCAGCCGCGCAAACCTACGTGGCTGTGGGCTTTCCGTTGCTATCCTTAGCCGTAGCCTTCCGCTTTGCTCAGCCTATTACAAAAGCAGGCTTATAGATTATTCATCTTCCTTCTCAAAACTCACTTTCACCACATCAATCCTTTTGTTCTCAGTTTTCTCAATGGTGAAGGAATAGGCACCAAAGGCAATTGTATCTCCTTGACTTGGGAAGTCTTCGGTGTATGCCAAAATTAACCCGCCCAACGTTTCGTAATCACCTGATGGAAGTTTCAGTTTAAATTGTTCATTCAGGTAATCAACTTCTAATCGCGCACTAAAGCGATAGGTTTGCTCATCAATTTTTTGTTCAATCAGATGATCGTCATCGTGCTCGTCTTCAATCTCACCAAATATTTCCTCAATCACGTCTTCCATGCTCACAATGCCCGAAGTGCCACCGAATTCATCCACTACCAGCGCCATGCTTTTTCGTTCTTTAATCAGTTGCACCATTAGGTCATTGGCCATCATGGTCTCCTGCACAATACTGATAGGAGTCAGAATTTCTTCAATGCGTTGGGGTTTTTTTAAGAGTGCAGATGAATGGCAGTAGCCAATTACATCATCAATGGTTTCTTTGTAGACTAAAATTTTCGAGTGCCCGCTTTGTACAAACACATCTTTTAATTTTTCAATACCTTCCTCAACACCAATCGAAGTAACTTCTGTTCGCGGAATCATGCAATCGCGAATTCGTACGGTTTTAAACTCTAAGGCATTGTGAAAAATCTTTTTGTCCAACTCGATGTCTTCGTCATCATGTCGCACTTTCAACATGTTCTTCAGGTAATGATTTAAATCGGTAAGGCCGAATATTGGTTTTTCTTCAGAGTAGTCTATTCGTAAAATGTAAATAATCGTCAATTTAGACAGGTACACAATGCTAAAGGTGATGGGAAAAAGAAACACAAAAATGATCGCGAACGGCACGGCTAAGGCAGCCAGCATTAAGTTGGGGTTGATAAGGAATAAACTTTTTGGTAAAAATTCTGCCGTGAACAGAATCAACAAGGTCGAGATCAATGTTTGAAAAACTAATATAAAAAATTCATCATTGATGCTGGAGTGAAGATTGGCGGCTAGCAAAGGCTCAATCAATTGAGCCATATATATGCCAAACAAAACCAAGGCGAGCGTATTACCAATAAGGGTAGTACCTATAAACCACGATTGCCGCTTATTAAACCAAGACATGATTTTGCCCCAGCGCACACCTTGCTTCCCCTGTAGTTCGATTTGTAATTTGTTAGCTGAGAGAAAAGCAATTTCAATTCCCGAAAAGAAAAACGAAAAAACCAGTGTAGCAAGAATCATTAAATATGGGCCAGAGTCCATGCACTATCGTTTTTTACGGTAGTTATAAACAAAAAATAACCCAAACGAGAGCATGATTGCCCAGTAAGCATGGCCGAAGCCGAGCGTCATTACTTCATAAATTCCAATGATAATAAAACCTGCCGCCAACGACAGCAATAGAATGTCTACTAATTTCATTGCTGCAAAGATAGCAAATTGAGGTGCGAAGTGCGAATGGAAGGGTTGAGGAGAGATTTACTATTGATGAGCGGGGATAAATTTGAAACTAGGGCTTCAATCCGCACTTAAACTTTAATCCTTCACCTCC
This sequence comes from Cytophagales bacterium, assembly GCA_043757225.1. Lineage (GTDB taxonomy): Bacteria > Bacteroidota > Bacteroidia > Cytophagales > Cyclobacteriaceae > ELB16-189. The sequence goes on from JAYVPS010000004.1 coordinate 7,239, forward strand.
ATGGTTCCTGTTGGGTTTTTAATGGTATAGGTAGACATATCTTGTGCAGCATCTAGTCCGGTGCCATAAATCACATCATGAGCATCAGTAATGGTAACAAATTTATCGGTATATATTTTTTTGGTAATTGGATTCCAAAAGAGTTCTTCTGAATTGAGCTGTTGATTTTTTTCGATATTCTTAACTTCTACTTTGCCCCGGCCGCGCCACTTGTTTTCAGATTTAAAATAAAAGGCCGTGTTAGCTTGAAGAGTGGAGGATAATTTACCGAATTCATCAAAAAATTCTATGTATAGCCCTTCAGGGAATTCTTGGTCACCGTTTTGATATTCATTTACTTTCTTGGCTTTAAGAAGTGCCTTTACCTTATCTTTTTCGGTAGAGTGCATGGTGATGTCAGTAGCTTCGCGCAAGGGGCCTGCATAAGCCAATGGCTTGCTTGATTCTTTTTTATGACACGCTGTTACTAGTGTGGCAATACAGAATAGTAGCGCCATCCTAAAACGACTCCTAAGAAGAGTTCTATTACTGTTAGCTTTTTTTGAAATCATTATTTCTCTAAAAAAAGAAGGCCGACCTCTCGGTCAGCCTTCCTGCAATTTTAAAACCATTTATTCTTTGCCGCGAGTACGAAGCGTTACCGTTTCGCCTACCCAGCAATTTATTTTTTTGCTTTCACCTTCTTTCCAGCTCAATTCAAACAATTCGGTACCAGAAGGAAACTGACCCCGTGATTGCGATATCTTTTGTTGATTACCGGACCGAACATACATCTCATAAGCTGCAATGTAAACTAATCTGTCCTCGGCAAGGCTTTGTTTTTTAGCACAATCACCATGTGCGAAATAGTATAGGTCACCAATTTTCTCATAACCTTCTTTGTTTGAAGGGTCGGCAGCGATTGCTTTTTTGTAAAACTCTCGGGCTCCTGTTTTGTTTCCTTTTTGGTTTTCGTTATCGCCCAATAAAATATTGATATCTGCCTTTTCACCTGGCTTAGTTGCTAAGGTGAGAGCCTCGTTCAATAAGGGCAATGCTTTTTCATAGTTTTTGGATGCAAGATATTTTGCGCCCAATACTTTGGCTAAAGTGAAATCAGGTGATGCTTTGTGCACAACTTCTGTAGCTTCTACCCAAAGAGGATCCTCCGTACATTTATCATTCAACATGTATTGGAAAATCTTTTTCGCCAACACAATATCAGTAGGATTTTGCCTGAAGCGGGGCTCGTAGTTTTTCTTTACGAAAGCACAGTTGATGGTTACCATCTTCGCAAGTTTATCGTCAACGTTGGCTTTGATTTGTTTGTACTTGTCTATATCGGCCGTTTTGTTTTCAGCAGCAGCCTTTTTCATCTTAGCATCTATCACCAATGAAAGCTTATCATAGCGTCCTAAAATCTGCTCTTCGCTCAAATTCTTGAGGGTAAGATGGTTTACATAAATTACAGAGATGTAGGCCTCTAAGTTATTATCATTTACATTGTTGCCACTGATCTCATAAACGCGATCTAACATAGCCAGCAACTCCGCAGACTTTTCTTTGTTGTTAATATTGAACTTCACGTTAGAGGCTGCCTTGCGATTGAGTACGTTTATTTCGTCTCCGCAATTTTTAATGCGCAGGTCGAAGATCAGCATCAACGAGTCAACCAATACTTTCTTTTTAGCTGCATCGGTTTCTTTTGTCGCTAACCCATCATAGGTAGTTCCTGCATCCACATATAGCTTTGTATTCCAATTAGGAGCGTTGGTTAGCATCCATTGAATGGAAGCAGTGGCTGAGCGATAATTTTGTTGTTTCACTGCATCGCCAAAAATAGCCACGCATTCTTCAGCCTTCGCTCTGTTTTCAGGCCATTTCAATTCTCTGCATTGCGAAAATGCGGAAGTAGCAATAAAGGCTGCCGATACTAATAGCAACGATACTTTTTTCAAATTCAGATTCATTTTCATACTTGTTTTCATGTCAATCAAATTTCCTTTTAATAAACCAATTTCTATCGTTAAAAGTCATGCCAAAATAAAGCCTAAAATAGTTTTCGTCAATCGTATTTTTACTAATATTTCCTCTGTTCCCTATTTTCAAAGATAAATCGATACTTGAATAACCAGCTACTGGCAAGGAAACTCCAAAATTAATGCCAAAATCCTTTACTTGGTTACCGTTTACCAAATAAGGGAAAATATCATAGCTTACACCCGTTCGGTAAGTCATCCTTTTAAGATAATTTCCAAAGCCTGTAATATCCGGAGTGATTTCAAAACCTACCGCTGACTTATAGCCGGTGATGGCTTGGGCTGCTGATTGGTCGGTGTACCCGGAAAACTGTTTATAGTCCAGTACCGTGACATCTGCGCCAACGGTCCAATGATTGACTCGGCCAAAGGAAATCCCTGCCCCATAGGATTGTGGTAAAACGACTGTGCCGTTTGTGATGGCGACCGTGGTTGAATCCACAATTATTCCTGTCAAAGATCTTTTATCAATTCGTTGACGATATTGCAAATCTAAAGTTGATTTTAAATCATAAATGAGTCCAACATTGATCCGATAGTTTTTTTTGAATAAAGAGTCTTTGTGAAAGGAAATACCTCCGGAAAAGCTTACGCCTTTCAAATAATTGCGTTCGTAAGTAGAAGCATTTAAAATTGAAGTCTGACCAAGCGTTTCAGTGGTTTCATTGATAATAGAGCTAAATAAATGACTGATTCTCAATCCAACCGAAACATACTTATGGAGCCGAACGCCATTAGACCAGTAAACCTGATTGAGGCCGCCTGAACCGGTTTCTTTCGAAGTAACATTGATTGTACTGCCCTCCACGCTTTTTAACGTTGTTAATTTAAAGTTGACACTGGAGTAAGGCATCAATCCAATGGAGGTAGTCCATTTCCCAGGTTTAACGGGGAACGCCAATACTAAATAAGTCATATTGCCATTTCCATTCTTAACAGAAGAGGTTCCATCACTAACAGTTCTGTTTTCAAATTGAATCCCCCCCTGAAAAGAGGTAACATGATTATATACTAACAAGGCCGGGTTTTGATTATTTATATAATAGTTACTCGGGTTACTGATCCCCAATCCACCCATTCCTTGGTTTTGCGCCAGCCCGCGGTTGTAGATATCACCCAAGCCAAAAGTGGAAAATGGACTTTTCGAAACCTGGCCAAAACCAGCTATGTAAGCTTGTATAATAATAAATGAGGTAAGGAAAATCCTTTTTTTATAGGGCATTATAACGCAAAATCCTGTTCAAACCGCTCAAAACCAAGTCGGGGGTCACAAAGATGGTAGGTTTCAGCCTGTTTTCAAAAAGTGAGGCGCTTCCACCACAAAGAATTACTACCAAGTCAGGGTATTTTTTTTCGTATCTGGCAATAATTCCCTCCACTTCGGCCATCACGCCATTCCATGCCCCACTTTGTAAGCAGCGTTCAGTGCTGTTTCCCGTCAAGTCTGCATCTGCTTTCATTTGCACTAACGGCAAACGAGCCGTAAATGTATTCATTGCCTTCAATCGCATTTCAATTCCAAGCGATATAGCCCCGCCCCAATAATTTGCATTGTGATCTAGCAACTCATATGTAATGCATGTGCCAGCATCAATTATCAGGCAATTTCTATCTGGGAAAATATCCAGTGCTCCGCAAACTGCTGCGATGCGATCGACACCCAAGGTTTCTGGCGTGGAGTATTGATTTTTTATAGGCAATGGCAGTGAGGGCGTGAGAATTATTTTTTGTCCACTGACGGTAGCCCAGGAAGCAATCTCATCGGCAGACATGCCTACAGAGCTAATCAATAAATTGTTAAAGGAATTCTTTTGAAGGAATAATTTCAAGGCGTCTGATGAATCAAAAGATTTTTTTTCTTTCAAGCTTGGCCCCAAAAAAATGCCCACCTTGAGTCGAGTGTTTCCAGCGTCAATAACTAAGTTCATTTTACTATTCATTTGGGGTAAAGTTTTTTTTCTTTCCCTGATTGCATGACTTCAATTAGCAAATCAACAAATTTTAAATTTGTGATCGGAATTTGTAATCTTGGGGTTGTAATTTAACTACGATGCTTGGTTTACTTAAAAAGTTTGAAAATAAACGCCCCGAAATAATTTTTGAGTGGAAAGACAGCGAAACGGAAGCCGAAGGCTGGGTTGTTATCAACTCGCTTCGTGGAGGGGCTGCAGGCGGTGGAACACGGATGCGCATGGGGCTAGATAAGCGAGAAGTGGAGTCTTTGGCTAAAACCATGGAGGTAAAATTTACCGTAAGCGGTCCCCCTATTGGAGGAGCGAAATCAGGAATCAACTTTGATCCGAATGATCCGCGCAAAGAAGGCGTGCTACACCGTTGGTATTCCGCAGTAATGCCCTTGCTCAAATATTATTATGGCACCGGGGGAGATTTAAACGTGGATGAAATTCATGAAGTGATTCCTCATACTGAAAATGTTGGTATTTGGCATCCTCAAGAAGGTGTCTTTACAGGGCATTACAAACCTACCGAACCACAAAAAGTAAATCGTATAGGCCAGTTGCGACTGGGAGTTGTGAAAGTGATTGAAGATGCGACCTACACTCCTGTGCTCTCTAAAAAATATACGGTAGCCGATATGTGTACCGGCTATGGAGTGGCGGAAGCAGTAAAACATTATTATGAATTGTGGGGAGGAAATTTGAAGGGCAAGCGCGCGGTGGTACAAGGTTGGGGTAATGTGGGCGCAGCAGCAGGATTTTATCTTTCGCAAATGGGGGTGAAAATTGTCGGTATCCTTACCCGTGAAGGTGGGCTGATCAACCAGGCTGGCTTTACCCATGAAGAAATTTGCCGGCTCGTTGTTGATCGTCAAGGCAATCGATTAGTTACTAAAGACCTTCTTTCGTTTGAAATGGTCGATAAAAAAATATGGGACTTAGAATTTGAAATTTTTATTCCCGCAGCGGCCTCGCGCTTGGTTACAAAAGATCAGGTAGATCGAATGATCACTTCTAAGGTGGAGGTATTTTCTTGTGGTGCCAATGTTCCCTTTGCTGACCCCGAGATTTTCTTTGGGCCAACGGGCTTATATGCTGATGAAAAATTCTCGGTCATTCCTGATTTCATCGCCAACTGTGGAATGGCGCGAGTATTTGCCTATTTTATGGAACGCGAAACAGAAATGGATGACTCCGCTATTTTTGGAGACATTTCAAAAACCATTCGTGTGGCGATGGAGAAAACTAAAAAGGCCAACTCTTCCAAAATAAAAATAGCGCAAACTTCTTTTGAGATTGCGTTGAAGCAGTTGGTAAAGTAGCAGAGTTAAAATATAATAAATCCAAGAACGATATTCATGATTGTCTGAGTCGCACAACGTTGAACATGAACAAAATTTATTTCTTCCTTCTTCTTGGTTTCTTCCACGCAGCATAATGTACAAATAATCTCTGCGGGTTACAGATCATTCAATAGATGACGGTTTAGTATCGATTCCCTTTTACAAATCGAATTCCATTTTTTTAGTTGTAATTAGTTTATGTCACGTCTTATAATGCTGGCATTTATTCGGAGAAAAGTAATTCCTCGATTGAATTTATAGTAAATAAGAAATCGTAATCTCAAACTAACAGTTGTGAGTAATTGAAATTATTTTTTAATGAACTTTAGTTGGTAAAAGAAAAATTCTCATATTCGTAACGATAATTTAAATCAAGCGAAACGCCCCGTCAATATGCAAAATGTTGACGGGGCGATTTCATTTTATAGGCTTTATGCCAAACTAACAGTTGTTGTAAACAAGATGAGCAAGCAAGAGCCAAAAACAATTTTTGAAAAAATTTGGGATGCCCATGTGGTGAAACGAGCGGAGGGTTATCCTCATGCTTTGTTTATTGATCGACATTTCATTCATGAGGTGACAAGTCCTCAAGCCTTTGATGGACTGAAAAAACGCGGCCTTAAAGTATTCAACACATCGCGCACTACAGCCACAGCAGATCACAACGTGCCTACGAAAGATCAGCATCTTCCGATCAAAGAAGCATTGAGCCGACATCAAGTAGAAACATTAAGAAAAAACTGTAAAGAATTTGGCATTGAGTTGTATGATCTCGGCCATCCTTACCAAGGCATTGTTCATATTATTGGCCCCGAATTGGGTTTAACGTTGCCTGGCATGACCATCGTTTGTGGCGATAGTCACACTTCCACTCATGGAGCATTTGGAAATATTGCCTTTGGCATAGGCACGAGCGAAGTGGAGCAAGTGTTGGGCACGCAATGTATTTTGCAGTACAAGCCTAAGACCATGAAGATTGAGATCAATGGTTCATTGGGTAGAGGTGTGGTGAGCAAGGACATTATTTTGTACATCATTTCAAAAATTTCAGCCAGTGGAGCCACTGGCTTTTTTGTGGAATACGCTGGTGATACCATTCGCAATTTGTCAATGGAAGCACGCATGACCATCTGCAATATGAGCATTGAGATGGGTGCGCGTGGCGGATTGATTGCTCCGGATGAAACAACATTTAACTACATCAAAGGAAGAAAGTTTGCGCCACAAGGTGCTTCATTTGATCAAGCCATTGAAAAATGGAAAGCATTAAAGACGGATGAAGGTGCTGTTTATGATTCTGTATTAATGTTTGATGCAGCTGACATTGCTCCTATGATTACCTATGGAACTAATCCGGGTATGGGAATGAAAGTAACTGACCGCATTCCTACAGTAGAAGAGCTTAAAGAAATTTCTGAGCAAACTTCTTTCACAAAGTCCCTCGACTATATGGGGCTTGAGCCAGGGTCACCGTTGCTGGGTAAAGCAATTGACTATGTTTTCATCGGTAGTTGTACCAATGGACGCATTGAAGATTTGCGTTTGGTGGCATCGATGGTAAAAGGAAAAAAGAAAGCGGCTAATGTGGAAGTATGGGTGATTCCAGGCTCAAAGCAAGTGGAGGCTCAGGCAATAAATGAAGGCTTGGATAAAATATTTGAAGCAGCGGGTTTTGAATTAAGAAGCCCGGGATGTTCCGCTTGTTTAGGAATGAATGAGGACAAAGTGCCAGCGGGAAAATATTGTATTAGCACTTCGAACAGAAATTTCGAAGGACGTCAGGGGCCGAAGTCACGTACATTTTTAGCAAGCCCAATGAGTGCAGCAGCGGCTGCGATTACCGGGAGGGTGACGGATGTGCGTGAGTTTTATTAGTTGATAGTCAATAGTCGATTGTCAATAGTCGATTGTTGATAGTGAATAGTTGATCAGAAGCCTCCAACAACTATTCACTAACAACAATCAACTTAAAAGAGCAACTTAAAAGAATGAAAGATAAATTTATAAAATTGGTTTCCACGGCAGTGCCACTGCCAAACGAAAACATTGACACAGATCAGATTATCCCAGCGCGATTTTTGAAGGCTACAACCCGTGAGGGTTTTGGAGATAACCTTTTTCGTGATTGGCGATATGATGCAGAGAATAAACCGGTGAAAGATTTTGTATTGAACAATCCAACATATTCTGGGAAGATTTTAGTGGCAGGAAAAAATTTTGGTTGCGGTAGCAGCCGCGAGCATGCAGCTTGGGCTATTTATGATTATGGCTTTCGCGTGGTGGTAAGTAGTTTCTTTGCCGACATTTTTAAAAATAATGCATTGAATAACGGTTTGTTGCCGATTGTAGTACCTGACAGATTTTTAAAACAATTGTTTACTTCTATTGAAGAGAAACCCTCCAATGAAATTTTGGTCGATTTGGAAAATCAGATTTTGCAAGTAGGCGCTGTGAAGGAAAGCTTTGAAATTAACCCCTACAAAAAAATATGCATGATGAACGGGTACGATGATATTGATTACTTATTGAGTTTGAATGATGAGATAAGAGAGTTCGATTTAGCACATTAGTTATTAGTTGAGGTTGTTAGTCCTTAGCGTCAAAAGGTACTAACAACATACAATTAGCAACCCAACAATTATAACATAATGAAGAAGAAAATAGTAATCCTTCCCGGAGATGGAATAGGAAAAGAAGTAACCACCGAAGGAAAAAAGGTATTGCAAAAAATAGCTGAAATATTTGTACATGAGTTTGTGTTTGAAGAAGCAGTTATTGGCCATGATGCCATTGAGACTACGGGTAATCCATTGCCTGAGGAGACACTAATAAAACTAAAAAACTGCGATGCGATTTTGTTTGGTGCGGTAGGTCATCCAAAATATGACAACGATCCAACGTTGAAAGTAAGACCCGAGCAAGGCTTATTGAAAATGCGTAAAGAGTTGGGGTTGTATGCTAACCTGCGACCAATCAAATTATTTGATGAACTGCTAGAAGCCTCGAGTATCAAAGCTGAAGTTTTAAGGGGATCTGATATTTTATTCTTTCGCGAATTGACAGGGGATGTATACTTTGGAGAGAAGGGGCGGAAAGATGAAGGCAACACCGCCTTTGACTTGATGATTTATCAACGCTATGAAGTTGAACGCATCGCACACAAAGCCTTTCTGGCGGCAAGAACAAGAAAGAAAAAAGTAACATCGGTGGATAAAGCCAATGTGTTGGAGAGCTCGCGTTTGTGGCGCGAAGTAGTGCAAGAGATTGGCAAGCAATATCCCGATGTTCAACTGGAACATCAGTTTGTGGATTCTGCTGCAATGAAACTCATTCAAAATCCACGAAGTTTCGATGTGGTGTTAACAGGAAATTTATTTGGTGATATCCTCACAGACGAAGCTTCACAGATTGCAGGTTCCATGGGAATGCTTGCATCCGCTTCGGTTGGTGACAGTGTAGGCTTATACGAACCGATTCACGGTAGTGCGCACGACATCACAGGTAAAGGAATTGCCAATCCTTTGGCCTCTATTTTATCGGTTGCCTTGATGCTTGATATTTCTTTTGGCTTAAAGAAGGAGTCAGAAGCTGTTATAAAATCAGTAGAAGAGATTTTGAAAGCAGGCTTTCGCACGGTTGATATAGCGGATGCAAAAACTTCCAAGAATAAAATTTTGAATACAGAGCAGACAGGGAATAAAGTAATCGAACAACTGGAGATTAAGAAAGTAGTTGATATGACTGCGCTCCAAACCAGTTCTTTCATTGCCTCTATCAGTTAATAAACCAAGAATAAAATTATATGGCGCAAAAAATCCAAATATTCGACACCACTCTCCGCGATGGTGAGCAAGTGCCCGGTTGTCAGTTAAGAACTGAAGAGAAAGTAATTATCGCCAAAGAATTGGAAGCACTGGGTGTTGATGTGATCGAGGCTGGCTTTCCGATTTCGAGCCCTGGTGACTTTCTATCGGTAGTTGAAATTTCCAAAGCCGTAAAAGACACTATCGTCTGTGCACTTACCCGATCAAAGAAAGAGGATATTGATGTTGCAGCCGAAGCCCTTCATCATGCAACGCGTGGGCGCATTCACACCGGCATTGGCTCAAGTGATGTTCACATCAAGCACAAATTCAAATCTAACCGCGACCAAGTATTGGAGCAGGGTGTGTGGGCTGTAAAATATGCAAAAGCAAAAGGGTATGAAGTAGAATTCTTTGCGGAAGATGCGGGTCGGGCGGATTTAGTATTTCTCGCTCAATTAATTGAAGCGGTGATTACTGCCGGTGCTGATGTAGTGAACATTCCGGATACTACTGGATATTGTTTGCCACATTTATATGGAAAACGGATTCAGTATTTGGTAGAAAATGTAAAAAATATTGACAAGGCAGTAATCTCGGTTCATTGCCATAATGATTTGGGCTTGGCCACTGCCAATGCGATTGCTGGGTTGACACATGGGGCGCGGCAAGCCGAAGTGACAATTAATGGAATTGGTGAACGTGCAGGGAACACTTCTTTGGAAGAAGTGGCGATGATCTTGCAAGTTCATAAAGACCTCGGACTGTACACGAATATAAAGTCAGAAAAAATTTATGCGTTGAGCCAGTTGGTGAGCGAAATGATGCGCATGCCTGTACAGGCCAACAAGGCAATTGTGGGTGCCAATGCGTTTGCACATTCTTCGGGCATTCATCAAGATGGATTTTTAAAGCATGCTGAGAACTATGAGATCATCAATCCTGCCGATGTAGGCGTCAACTCATCATCTATAGTATTAACAGCACGGAGTGGTCGTGCGGCTTTGAAACATCGTATGGAATTACTTGGCCACAAATTCGAAGGTGATGATCTTAACACGCTCTATGAAAATTTCTTGATCGTAGCCGATGAGAAGAAAGAAGTGAAAGATGTCGACTTGTTGATATTGGCAGCCAATATGCCCGTGTTAGTGAGGTAAAGCAACTTGGATTAAATAAAAATAATGTATTTTCTAAAAATAATGTATTTTCTAAATTTAATATCCATTTTCAAGTGCTGATTATTGTAATTTCAATTTAATCTTCTTCTTGATTTTATTTATCAAATTGAAGCGTGTTGGGTTGAAAGATTCTCCAGCTATGCCAGAATTCCTGGTACGCTTTTATTCGTTTTAATGGTTGAGTGGCAGTTGTTAAACCACGACCCGAAAAATCAAACCTACTTTCGTTGCTAACAAGCGTATCTTTTTGAACAGTAAAATCTACAAAGCCAGTTGGTTTTTCGAAGGCTGCGAAACTTTGTGCATCCTCTGATAACACCAATACAATTGAAGTGTCTCCGATCTTATCGTTAATAATATGTTTTTCTTTCAACTGATTCCAATCGTACGCTTTGCTGATGTTGCCAATCTCTATGCCCACTACCCACGACTTATCTTTCCATGACAAACTATCGGTGCGGGTAAGATCGCCTTTGCTTTTGCCTCGTTCAAATTTCCCTAATGAATCGTATTTTATTTTAGATACTTTATCCAACTGCATAACTTGTGCGAATGGGTGCAACTGAAATAATTTACCAAGGCTCATTTGAAAGGACTCCACCTCTGGTAATACTTCACCTTTTAATGATCCTGTGATGGCTTCACCAGTGGCCTGACGCCACCAGCTTTTTGTTGTAGCATCTTCAAACATTGCATTGAAATGATCCATGCCGACTAATCTAAATTTTTCAAGTTGTCCTTTTACGGTAGGCTCAAACACACGGCCAGTTCTGCACACGCTGCAGTAGGTAACTATAACGGGTTTGCCTGCAATGGTATCTTGCACCTGATGATGGTAAACAATAAATCGGATAGGATATGCTTTTGTTACTCCTTTATTCTGAACGGCTACCACGATACTGCTATCACTTAATGAGTTTTCTCCCTTTGGTTTAAATAGTAAAGTCTCAGGTTGCTTAAACATAGCATCTGCCGACATTTTAAAATTGAAAGCATAGGTAGCGGCAATGGCCGCCATTAATGCAACAGCAGGAATCCATTTGTGTTTCAGTTGAAATGACTTACTGCTTCCAATCAAAATCATCAGCCAAAAGAACACCCTGATGAACCAACGATAGCTGTAAAGAAAATAGGCAATGTCAATGCTATTCATCCGTTGACTGCCCGGCATTGGCATGATGAAGTACACATTCAGTACTTCAAATAGAATGATGCCTATAATGCCGATGTAAAAAATCTTTTTCATGTTGGTTATTTCGGTTTCTTTAAACTATAACTTTCAGTATCCGCAATAAAGTTACTTGTATAAATCAAAATTGATATAGCCTTCTTCGGCTCGCCTTGGCTCGCGCTGCACATAGACATCTCTGTCTTGTGGTGCCCATGTACCCAGCCCATCAACATACCGGTTGAACATACAGAAGGCTGCTGCGATTAACACGGTGTCGTGTATTTCGCGATCTGTTGCACCTAGGGCTTTGGCTTTTTCAACTTGTTCGGGTGTTACATTCTTGCCACCTTTTTGCACGCTACCTGCAATTGATAATAATGACTTTAGCTTATCAGAGATTGGAGTTGATTGATAATCCTTCTTTATCGCATCAATAAAGTTGATATCGCATTGCATGTAATGCTGGGCAATTCCGCCATGGGCATTCTGGCAAAAGAAGCAGTCGTTTAATGAAGAAACATACGTGGCAATTAATTCGCGCTCACCGCGAGTGAGAGAGTTTTCGCTTCGCAGCAGTACTTCAGCCAATTCATTGAGAGGCTTTGAAGTTTCGGGGCGAAAAGCCATTGGGCCGCGGATGCCTGGCAGGCCTTCGGGTAAGTTGATATGCGCCATAGGTTAGTAGTGAGATTTTAATAGTTAGTAAATGAGAAATAAAGTATCTGTATTTTTTTTATATAGATGAATTTAGGTTCTGAGGCGAGTTTCATTTTCAAGACGCTGTACTCACTACTCAAGACTTATTCGGCAAAACATATCCTACTGTGCTCATTCGTTTACCCATTTCCTCATATGCTTTTGGATCGGTGGGTGTGTAACTTGCGAGACCATCTACGTAGCGATTGAACATGGAGAAGGTAGCCGCGATCAACACTGTATCGTGAATATCTCTATCACCTGCTCCTTGTTTACGGGCTTCTGCTACATCTTCGGGCGATACTGCTTTTCCGCTTTGCTGAACCTTTCCTGCAATTGTAAGCAGCGCTTTCATTTTAGGTGTTACCGGTGCATTGTTAACATCTTCAATAACACAATCCACAACTTCTCTTTCGGCTCCATACAGTTCGCGTGCTGCTGCAGCATGACTGCTGGCACAAAACACGCATTCATTGCGTGTAGACACATGAGTGGCTATCAACTCGCGCTCTGCCGATGTAAGGGGGGATTTATTCCGCAACAATACCTGTGCTAATTCATACAATGGCTTGCCTGTTTCTGGCCGGAACATAACGAGGCTGCGAATGCCTGGAACTCCTTCGGGTACTTTAATATGTGCCATTACGTTGTTGTTTTTTGGAAAAGATGATGAATAGAAATCCAATTACGAATATGCAGGAGAAAGTAAAAAGAGAATTGCCATAACCGCCCAATGTGGTTACTAATGCAGCTACAAAAAACACAGCAGCAGCAGTAAAGAAGCGGCCAATGTTAAAGCAGAAACCTGTGGCCGTGGCCCGTATTGATACGGGGAACAGCAGGGGAATATGGACAGACAATAAACCTTGACTGATACCAAACATAAAAGAGAGTGATGCAATCTCTATCAGCGTAATGGTTGTGAATGTATCGTTCCCTTTGAATAACAGAAATGCGAGAGTGAAACATCCTGCGAAACATAGCAGCATCGCCTTTCGCGTTCCTAATGCATTCGAAACGAAACCAGAAAGAAATCCACCGGTTAATCCACCAGCACCAAGCAACATCATGCTAAGACCTCGTTCCCTTTGTCCATCTGAATTAGTTAATAAACTTTGAACCCATGTAGGCACCCATGAAAAGATGGCCCATAGGCCTATGAGCATTGAGCCAAAAATTACAGAGCCGTAGAATAAGTCTGCACGATGATCTGAGATTTTATCTTTATTTTTTTCAGAGCCTGTGCGGGTTGTCTTCCACTTTTCCGATTCCCTTAAAATGCCAAATGAAAGAAGCCCTAAAATCAATGGCAAAGCTCCTACCATAAATCCTTGACGCCAGTCAGAAAAAAATAAGTTAACAACTCCCGAGGAAAAGATACCCACTGGAAAGCCTATGGAAAGAATACCTATAAAAACTGCTTTGGCTTTATCGGGCCATACTTCTGACAGTAGCGTGGTGTTAAGTACCAACACTCCGCCTACTCCAAAGCCACAGAAAAACTGGAAGAAAAGCAACGCTTCCCAAGAAGGAGAAAATCCTTTAAGAAAAGTAAACAGTCCATACATACAAACCGCTAACGCCAGCGAGCGGGCACGCCCAATCCTATCGCCAATCAAGCCCCATGTTAAGCCTCCTATAGCCCACCCGATAAAATAAAGCACATTGATATACCCGCCAACCTGATTCAGGTGATTACTGTCTACCTCGCCTACTAATTCCTTTACTACCACCGGTAAGTAAACCGACATTAGGGTAGAAGACATGCCCGCCAATACATTGCCAAGAAAGCAAACTGCAAATAATTGCCAGTGATAGGTGTTGATTTTTTCAACGCCCTCAATGGACAACGTAGTGTTTAGTTCCTTAGACATTATCGATTGAATAACTCATCGAAAACAATGGATACATAATACACAGCACCAATAGAGGGAGAACCAAATGCTTGAGACACTTGATTGTTCAATACGTTATTCGCACCAATTTTAACAACTGATTTAATAGGGTGCATTTTATAGCTCACTTGTGCATCGATAATCGAATAAGCATTTATTTTTCCAGGCCTTAGTTGATTGAAACTACCCGTCCAATCGAAGGCATCTTGCCAGCGCCAAGCCATATTGAAGCCTACATTTTTCGTGATGGCACTGTTGCCAAAAGTTACCGTGGTTCTATACTTGGGAGTATTGAATGCAGGGATATCATTCGCGTTCGCGTTTTGTAAATTGAAATCAGCCCATGTAGCATTAGTAGCAAGTGAATAATTTCGTGGAAGAATATAGGTAAGACCAACAGTAGCTCCTTGTGAAGTTACTCTACTACTTGCATTGGTGTACAACTGAAACAAATGACTTTGCCCATTCAATAGATCGAAAGCAGCCTGAGGATTAATTTTTCCATCAGCGCCAAGCACAGGACTGTTGGGTTGCATTACCACCTGGTTCAATATAAAATCATTGTAGCTGCTGAAATAATAATTGACATCTACTAATAATTTATTTGCAAATAATCCTTTGTATCCAACCTCGAAAGTCTGAACGCGCTCGGGTTTAATATATGGAACGTTCGACTTCACTAATAAGTCCTTCACTTGGTTAACGGCCTGAGGTGGGGGAGTGCCTCCTGCTACGGCTGCACCAAATGCTCCGAAGAATGGCCCGAGAGAGGTTGTTGTGAATGAGTTCTCATACACATTCATTCCTTTACTATTATCAGGTACACCTCCTAAAATAGTAATCACACCGGCATTCAGTTTAATGTACTGATCGCCCGGTGTTGGATTTCTGAAACCGGTTTGAAACGATGTGCGGAAATTATGATTAGGATTAATACTGTACACTGCCGATGCGCGGGGTGTGAATCTGCCATCGAAATTTTGATTTTTATCAAAGCGTATTGATCCCGTTAATTTAAGTTTCTCTTCCAGCAATTTTTTCGATGCTTGCACGAAAGCCCCACCTTCATTGATTTTGATTGGATTATTTTTGTCATCAAACAGCGTTCCATTGGTAAACATGTCATACATTCTGAAATTCCCACCAACAAGAAGATCAACTATTTTTATTCTATTGCTGAGATCGTATTGGCCTTCGACATGATATAATTTGCTCTGACTTAGAATACCTGCACCACTCAATCCTTGTGTTGCAATCAACCGGTCTTTTTGTGTATTAAAATCTGTAGAACCAGGAAGAAATCTATCCTGATCGGCAAAGGCGCGGGCAGAAGTGTGACTTTGTGCGGTTATACCATTTACTGCTCCACTAAAAGCAGATTCATATCGGGTGAACCACATGTTATCGGCTTGATCTGAGCTTACAATATTACCATTCAAATCTCTTACCCATGTTTTATTAATCAATTGACCAAGGCCTTTTGCATTGTAGCTGTGCTTTGAATCTTCAATGCTGGCATAAGCACGAACAAAATAATTGCTTCCCTTCATCTCGATGCGGTGCTGTTGAAAATTAAAATCGTTCAGCATAAAACGGTTGCTTCCAGTGTAAGCCGCTCTACCCTGATTATAATTGTGTTGATAAATCAGTTCCATATTGTCGCTTACGCGATAATGCACAGCACCATTAAGTTTCAGACTGTAGGAGTTATAATTCATCAAGTCACGTTCTTCATATCCGGTGCGGGAAACACGCCCCGCTGTAGTTAACGTTCTTACTTCATCGTCACCATAAATATTCAAAGCATTGCGGGCAGGGTTATTATCACCTCGCTGCGCTTCTGGTGTATTGGCTTCAACATCCGAGTAGTTGGTGGCAAACCAATCTAAGCCAGTGAAGTAAGAGGCGTTCACTTTATAAGCGAATCTATTATTGACAGCCTTCGCATAACGAACTGCAAAATCATAGAGAGGTGTTGGATTGGCATACTTTTCACCAATGTGGTTTACACCTACGCGAGTTTGAGCACTTAGACCTTGATATTCAAATGGGTTTTTTGTTCGCATCATTAACACACCATTAAAAGCGACAGGGCCGTAGAGAGCAGAAGCTGAACCTGGAATTAGCTCAACACTTTCCATATCCAAATCGGATGAGCCAAACAAATTACCGACTGCAAAATTTAACCCGGGTGTTTGATTATCAACACCATCTACCAATTGTAGAAAACGTGAATTGCCTGTGCTATTAAAACCACGTGTATTAATTTGTTTAAAGGTTAATCCGCTTGTAACCATTTCTACTGATTTGATATTTTGCAAGCCATCATAAAAGTTAATAGATGGTGTTTCACGTATAGCTTTGGTATCCATTTTCTCAATACTGACAGGCGATTGAAGTATGTTTTCTTCTACACGGGAAGCGGTGATAACCATTTCATCCATCAACTCGCTTTTTGGAGTGAGATTGATTTGTAAGTTTTGATTAGAGTTGGTTACTTCTATTTCCTGCTTTTGAAAACCAACTACCGAAACGACCACTATAAATGGAGGTTGTTGCGAAACGTTCAGCGTAAATTCGCCTTTGTTATCGGCAGTAGTGCCAATCAGTTTGCCTTTCATGGTAACGCTTGCTCCGCCTAAAGGTTCTTTAGTAGTGGCATCGGTAATAGCTCCTTTTATTGTAGTGGTATTCTCTTGAGCGAAAATTTGTATAGAAGTAGAAATAAGTATAACGAGTATAAGTTTTTTCATTTTGTTGTAGGATAAAAGCATTAAAAAATTAGTTAGTTGTTTTCTTTAAGTGATCATAACCTTGAGGCAATCGCGTATATCCAACAGAAATCCTTTCCGCTAATCCTTTGTAGAAATTAGGATCGGTAGGAGCAACGGTAGCCAACCCATCGACATAGCGATTGTACAAACAGAACAGCGCAGCTATCAATACAGTGTCGTGGATTTCCAGATCTGTTGCACCGGCTGCTTTCGCAACTTCTATTGCTTCTGTGGTAACACTCTTGCCACTCTTTTGAACTTGTGCAGCAATGGTGAGCAACGCTTTCATCTTATCGCTTACAGGTGTAGATGAAATATCTTGCTTCATCTTTTCTGTGGTCTCACATTCACCCAATAAAAGATCGGCAGCAGCCGTGTGAGCAGTGCTGCAAAATCGACATTCATTTCTGTGCGAAACAAGGGTGGCAATCAATTCACGCTCGCCTGTTGTTAAAGTGGAAGGCCCTCTTAATAAAATCTGTGTGAGATCGCGGATAGGCTCAGCCGAATCTTTTCTGTATTCAAGCAATCCGGTGATACCGGGCAAGTGTTCTTCTACTGGTATATATGGCATAATCTGTATTTTTAAATTTTTAATTAAAACGGTACCACTGATCTCTACCCTAAATAAAGAATCGGTGGCCCGTTTTAGTCAGCAACCAAACTAAAAATCAAGAAACTGTATTCTTAGATTTCAATTGAAACGGTACCATTGGTCTTCACCCTAATAAAGAGTCAATGGCCCGTTCTATTCAACATTTAACTGTATGTCAAAAAAAGTAGTCAGCCAAGTAAGCTTGGAGAGGTGTGTATCACACTAGGTGATGGCACACGATTTTCGCAGAAGAATTAATTTTATTAATCGATGTAGATCAAAATCCTTATGCTAGGATAATGGACTTCAATTTTTTGCTCAGAAAAATAAGAGATCAATTCGCTGCGAAAATAATCAGCAAATAAAGTCTGGTGGAGGAGAAAGTACTGGAAGGCTGTTAATTAATAACTGCTGAGAATGTTGTTGACTGAAAGTGAAATTCAAAATCCAGCCAGCCTCAGAAATAAGTTGAAGAGTAGTGTGCGGAATGTAATCTTTGGCAATGCTATTTAACAAAACTTTAGAAGTTTGTTGAGAAGAGGAAGGTAAATCGTTGATGAGTTTTACATAGTCATTAAGATCAGAAACAAGTTTCTTCTCCTTTTTATCGTTTACACAAACCACGAATAAAGTATCGTGTTCGAACTTCTGCTTTACGAGTTTATAAAAATTCCCTTTAAGCTCAAACTCTCCGTTTACACGCTCATAGTCTTTATAATCAGCACCATAAGGCATTGCCAAAGGCACAGCAAAAGTAATGGTTTCGCTGCTGTCGTAATCATCGGCATCCAATCGTTCCATCAGCGTCAACTTTGATTGGTGACTCAATCCTACATAAAGAAAGTAATAACCAACGAATTGGAAAAGGAAAATGAAAATGAGCGATATGGAAACGATTCTCTTCAGAAAAATGCTTTTGTTGGGTGCATAGTTAATAAATTATTTTACAACTTCAATCGGTAGATATTGATTATTTTAAAACCATTGAATAAAAATCATTGGAAATTGGTTTTATTATTAACCCCCCAGCACATTACTGTAACAAGACGCCATAAATCCGGGCAGGTAAAGCAATATCCTGAATTTATTGTGCGTTCAGCAAGGCACCTACCGACTCAAAGGAGAGATGGCCTACGTGGCCACCATTACAGGGTGATAAAAAAGAAGAGGCTATCTCGATTTTGAGACAGCCCCTTCTTTTTTATTGCAGGCCCCTATGCCTGAATCCGTGTAGTCGGTGTAATCTGTAGCTTTTCTCTAGCTACAACATACCAGTCTAAAACTTATATATGGCAGCCATGCCTAGTGTTGTTTGGCTATTTTTAGTGTACTCTCCTTTAGAATCAATAAACTGTTGAGCCTTTTCATTCCCGACACCATCTAAATTATTGAAGATATCCATTCTCAATTCAGGTTTTAGCAATAGATGCCCTTCTGCCAGTGTAACGGTACCGGTTAGCGTGTATGTATTTACCGAAGCTCCAAATTGTTGGCTACCATTTACTTTAGACGACACATTCCTAAGCCCCCTTGCTCCTGATTTATTATCAAAATATTCTCCTCTAAAGCCTAAGCTGAAAACATCAGTAAAGGCGTAGATCAAATATAAGTTAGCTCCACCCCAATGCTTAGTTTCATTGACATTGCCATCCGCAGGAAAAAATGTTCCCGGTGACCCTAACGTGCCGCTTTGAGCGCCATACATAAACCAGTATCCAATGAATAATTTTTCTGTAGCCTGATAGCCTCCATTTAGATCATAGACCGTAAAATTTCCAGCGGGTGTAGTTCCCAGTGTATCAGCATCAGATTCATTTGAATTGATGTAGTTGAAATAAATACTAAGACCTTTTGCGGGCGTTAATGATAATTGCCCTATTAGCCCTTTAGCTCTGTTATTATCATGCACATAGTCAAACCCATTGACTACCCCAAGCATTAAAGAAACTTTATCATTGAATACGTAAGTGCTTTTTAGGCCGGTATGGTAGAAGGGGATTCCGCTATTGAAAGTGTGGTTGATAGAATAGAAAAAATTGAGGGGGGCATCGATATATTCATAGCCAATGTGTGTACCGAACTGCCCCATTATGAACGACAACTTTTCTGTTGCATTATACTTAAAGTAGGCTTGCTTGATCATGATAGCAGAATAAACATCGTTACCAATTTTGTAGCCGTAAGCGGGACTACTTACAGGAACATTTCCATAATTGCCATATTGCGCACTTGGGCCAAAAGCCAAATCCATCACAGCTTCTGACTTTTTGTTAGTGTATTTAAATACGGTTTGAACCATCCCTAATTGAAACTGATCCACACGTCTATCAAATCCTCTACCAACGCCTGATTGCCCCATGTTATCACGCGATGAAGGGTTATTAAAATTGGTAAAATAATAAGAGTCTAGATATCCCGAAATACTCAATTTTCCTTCTTCCTTTTTCTCTTCTTCTTGAGTTGCAGCTTTCTTTTCTCCTGCAGCTACAACAGGTTCTTCTTTGGCAATAGTAACTGATTTATTTATCGAGGCAGCAAGTTGCTCGCCTTGAGCAAAGACCTTACTATCTAATGAATAAAGGGAGAGTGCAGTGAATAAAATTGGGTAAATTTTTTTTTTCATATTTTGAATGTGTTTTTAGTTAAACAATAAGCTAAGGTGCTTCGGGGAGGCTAGTACATTCCCCGAAACGCTTTAGTGATTTTCGATTTTCTATTATACTGCTTCGCGCAATTCGTATGGTTGTGCTTGCTCCCCATGTTGAGCGTAATCAGAACCAACCCTCTTATCCTCAGCACTCACTCGTAAGTTAAAGGCAAGATCAACAATTTTCAGAATAAGGAATGAACCGGCAACAGTATAACTAATCACAATGGCCAACGCTTTCATATGAACAATAAACAGGGCAGTATCACCAAAGAAAAGACCATTGCCTGTTGTGTTAGCTCCGTTAACGGCTACATTGGCCAGTAAGGCAGTCATTACCATACCTACTGCACCACCCACTCCGTGGCAAGGGAATACATCCAAGGTATCCTCCAATGAAGTTTTTGATTTCCAATGAACTACGATATTACTGATAATACTGGCAAATGTGCCAATGAATAAGCTTGAAGGGACGGTAACAAAACCGGCCGCAGGTGTAATTGCTACAAGCCCTACAACCGAGCCTATGCAGAAGCCAACCGCAGATGGCTTTTTGCCGCGCGCCCTATCAAATAGAATCCAAGCAAGGCCAGCAGCAGCAGCAGCAGTGTTAGTGGTAGCAAAGGCAGAAGCGGCCAACGTTCCAGCACTTAACGCACTTCCAGCATTAAACCCGAACCATCCGAACCAAAGTAGGCCTGTACCAAGTAATACAAAAGGAATGTTAGCAGGGGCAATGGGTTTCTTTTCGGTTTTATCTCTGAGATACATGGAGGCAGCCAAAGCGGCAAATCCAGCTGACATGTGTACTACAGTTCCTCCTGCAAAATCAAGCACTCCCCATTTGAAAAGGAACCCATCTGGGTGCCATGTCCAGTGTGCAAGAGGAGCGTAGATAAATAGTGAAAATAACACGAGGAATAAAATGTATGACTTAAACTTAATGCGTTCTGCAAAAGTACCCGTGATCAAGGCGGGTGTAATAATGGCGAACTTCAATTGGAAGAAAGCAAACAATACTAATGGAATAGTGGGAGCCAATGACCAAGGCTTTCCGTCTAATACATTTTGAAACATGAAGAAACTGGAGGGGTTGCCAATAACTCCACCAATTGAATCTCCAAACGCAAGGCTAAAGCCAACTACAATCCATAACACACTGATGACACCCATGGCTACAAAGCTTTGGAGCATGGTGGAAATAATGTTTTTGGTGTCAATCATTCCTCCGTAGAAAAATGCCAACCCTGGGGTCATTAAAAGTACCAGGGCTGTGGCAGCCAACATCCAGGCTACATCACCAGAGTTGATGCCTTCTGTAAGAATGGGCCCTGGAACGGCTGGCATAAATACCGCCAAGATGCTGATGGCAATGAGTAAAACGAGAAAGACAACTGATTTTTTCATGGTGGTTAGGTTAAGTGAACAGTTCATTTTATTAAATGTTTACAAATATTGAATAAGATGGGTTAATTATAACCACAATATTGAAAAATATTACAGAATCCGTTTGATATATGGTAAAAACGAAGGTTACTTTTAAAAAATTGTATGTTTTTTTAAACATGTAGGGTTATTTTTTACCTCAATATTAAAAATATAAGCAGAAGCGTTGAATTTACCTTACTGTTTTTCTCAATGTCTTTTTACTGTTAGGTTGTGGGAGTATTATCAAAGAAATCGCTTTTCAGATTGTAACAAATTCGCTGGAAGTATTATTTCTTTGGATAGCATTAAGCCAGAAACGATTAAATTTGAGGATGCTAAAGAAAATCATCCTAAGTTTTCTGCTTCTTCAGTGCTCTTGCCAAAAACAAGTTACTGTAAACAATAACCTAGGCGTACCCATTACCATTGAGCAGGCGAAGCAAGCACTTGCCAAAGGTGTTAATTTATCGAACTGGTTCAACGATTATTCCAATCCAGCTGAGTACGGCAACCATTTTTCATCTACGGATATGCAGCGGATTAAAGCTGCAGGGTTCACCTACATCCGATTACCAATAGCGAGCACGATTTTGTTCAATGAGAGCTCACCAAACGAGCTTAAGCCTAGTCCATTAGGATTCATTGATCAAGCTGTTCAAAGTGCCATTCAGGTCGGGCTGGCCGTTGTGCTAGACCCCATCCATAATTCTAATGATGATTTTGAAAAAAAACTGGCTACTGTTTCGGGCTTTGCTGACAAAGTTTCTATTTACTGGCAGGCAGTAGCAAGGTACTTTTCAAAATACAATCCTGATCAATTATTCTTTGAAATTTACAATGAGCCTCACGTTGGTACAAGTGGTTCCGCAAATGGAGTTAGTAAGAGCTGGTGGTGGCCTATGCAGGGGAGATTCATACAAGCCATTAGACAAGTAACAATCAATCATTATTTGATTGCAGGAGCCGAGGGATGGAACAATCGAAATGAGCTCATTTCAAATATTCCCTACAAAGAGGAGAATGTTATTTACAATTTTCATTTTTATGACCCCTTTTTATTTACTCACCAAGGAGCCTCATGGGCAGGCTGGCCTCCAGCCATTGAAGCAGCAGGTGTGCCTTATCCTTCAAGCCCCAACGCGGTGGACTCGTTGATTAGAGCAACCTCTCATCAAGAGTTGAAAGATGCGCTTGCTTGGTATGGTAGTCAACGTTATAATTTAGATACGTTGGTGAGTTGGGTAAAGCCCGTAGCCAATTGGGCCAAAAAATATAACGTAACGGTTACATGCAACGAATTCGGATCTTATAAACCCTATTCTCCAAGAAAGAGTCGACTCAATTGGATTAATAACATGAGGAAGGCATTAGAGACGAACCAAATAGTATGGGCAGTATGGGAATATGATGAAGGCTTTGGTTGGATCAACTATACCAATAATAACCGAAGCCAACCCACTATCGATAGGGAGATACTTACTGCTTTGGGATTGTAG
Organism: Cytophagales bacterium; assembly: GCA_043757225.1. Classification (GTDB taxonomy): domain Bacteria; phylum Bacteroidota; class Bacteroidia; order Cytophagales; family Cyclobacteriaceae; genus ELB16-189. Next base: position 30,244 of record JAYVPS010000004.1, read on the forward strand.
TGAAAAATTGGTTTACTTATTTTTAAGCCTCATCTCTTATCCTTTCCAGAAGAGCTACGGTTAGGACACAAGTTTAGCAAGAATAAGTAATCTCCATTGGATTAGAATCATAATATTTATGCCCATTATCCTCTTTTCGTATTTGCATAAACGCCATAAAAAACTACTTTTGCGGTTCGGAATTTGAAAACGGTAGCATTTTTTCAAATTATTGACAATCAGTAAAATACGTAAAGATTAAATAACTCCATACATGACGAATAGCGGAAGAATCACCCAAGTAATCGGTCCGGTAGTAGACGTTGCATTTGACGAGCCCGGAACTAAACTCCCCAATATCCTTGATTCCCTTGAAGTAACAAAAGGGGATGGCACCGTTGTGGTGCTGGAATGTCAACAGCATTTGGGCGAAGATCGCGTTCGTACCATCGCCATGGATGGAACGGAAGGATTGGTGCGCGGAATGAAAGTGACTGATTCTGGTTCACCGATCCAGATGCCAATTGGAGAAGATATAAAAGGACGTTTATTTAATGTTATTGGCACTGCCATTGACGGAATTAAACAGCCGAAAGGAGCGCAAACTCTTCCTATTCACCGCAGTGCGCCTAGGTATGAGGATCTTTCCACTTCGTCAGAAGTGCTGTATACTGGTATTAAAGTAATCGACTTGATTGAACCCTATTCAAAAGGTGGTAAAATTGGTTTGTTTGGTGGTGCAGGTGTGGGTAAAACTGTATTGATTCAGGAGTTGATCAACAATATCGCCAAAGCTTATTCAGGTTTGTCTGTGTTTGCGGGAGTGGGTGAGCGTACTCGTGAGGGTAATGACTTGTTGCGTGAGATGATAGAAGCTGGTATTGTAGATTACGGTCCGGAGTTTATGAAGTCGTTGCATGCCGGTGGTTGGGATCTTTCTAAAGTGGATGCTGCCAAACTTACGGATTCAAAAGCGACCTTCGTGTTTGGTCAGATGAACGAACCTCCAGGTGCCCGCGCTCGTGTGGCATTGTCTGGGTTAACAATTGCAGAATATTTCCGTGATGGGGATGGCACCGGCAAAGGCCGCGACATTCTTTTCTTTATCGATAACATTTTCCGCTTTACACAAGCAGGTTCTGAAGTATCAGCATTGTTGGGGCGTATGCCATCGGCAGTGGGTTATCAACCAACATTGGCTTCTGAAATGGGTGCTATGCAAGAACGTATTACTTCAACCAAAAATGGTTCAATCACTTCCGTTCAGGCCGTATATGTTCCTGCCGATGACTTGACTGACCCTGCGCCTGCAACGACTTTTGCTCACTTGGATGCTACAACAGTATTGTCTCGTAAAATTGCTGAGTTGGGTATTTACCCTGCTGTAGACCCGTTGGATTCTACCTCACGAATTTTGCGTGCCGATATTATTGGTGATGAACATTACAATTGTGCACAACGTGTGAAGTTGACATTGCAGCGCTACAAAGAATTGCAAGACATCATCGCAATTTTGGGTATGGATGAATTATCTGACGAAGATAAATTAACGGTTACCCGCGCCAGACGTGTTCAGCGTTTCTTGTCACAGCCCTTCCACGTAGCCGAAGCTTTCACAGGCTTGAAAGGTGCGTTGGTAGATATTAAAGACACCATCAAAGGCTTTAATATGATTATGGATGGTAAGTTGGACCACCTTCCTGAGATGGCCTTCAACTTGGTAGGTACTATTGAAGATGCTATTGCCAAGGGAGAGAAGATGATCGCAGAATCTAAAGGTAATTAGTTAATTTTTTGATTCGGTAATTCGTTCGAATAAGCACATTACCGAATTAACTTAAGTAATTAGAAATAATGACGAAGCAAAGATTAGTTAATTATTACATCAACGAATAAGCTACCGAATCAACTTAAGTAATTAATAATGACGAAGCGAAGATTAGTTAATTATTACATCAACGAATAAGCTACCGAATCAACTTATGCAGTTAGAAATAATAACACCTGATAAAAAAGTATTTGAAGGAGAAGTTTCTTCGGTCACCTTCCCAGGTGCCGATGGCTCTTTTCAAGTACTGAACGACCATGCTCCGCTAGTAAGTTTATTGAAAGAAGGAGTGGTGGAATATAAATCCAAAGAACAAGCCAACCATGTTAAAATTACGGGTGGTGTGGTAGAGGTGTTGAAAAACAAAGTGGTCGTGCTGGCAGATGGGATTGCCGCTTGAACTTTAAAACTTAAAAAACAAAAGGCCTCGACTTTGTTGGGGCTTTTTTGTTGAGCTTTCATTGACTTTTGCAATTGGTTGACTTGAAAAGCTTTATTCGATTTCTAAATCGTCAGGATTTCGTCTTGTATCCCAAACCCTAATAATTTCTATTGAGTCAGATTGATTTCTATAAAAAACATTAAAGTCTTTGATCAACTTCACCCTGACCTCAGGAAAATCTGTCTTTGCACCCATTTCAGGAAATAGGGCAATTAGTTTAGCGGATTCATTAAACAGTCTTTCAAGCTTTTCGCTGTAAGAATTCGATCCATTGTTGATTAGCCAAAAGTAATATATCCCGAACCTGTCCTTTACAGCTGTTTCAGTCCATACTATTTTTTTAGCCATTCTTGAATTAAAATATTTGCACCCTCCGAGGATACTATTTTTCCGTTTTCAATATCTTTTAGTCCGCGTTGCACGGCACTTTTCTCAACTTTAGTTAATTGATAAGTGGGCATTGTCTCCGATTGTAGATTTATCAAGTGATAAATTTCTTCAAGAATCAATTCGTCTTCGATAGAGCTAACTTTATTGATTATTTGAGATCGTAATTCAATTACTGACATATTGTTTGCAATTTAATTCTAAGATCGTGATTATTATTCTTTTGAACAAATGCATTTATATTACCTGATAAAAAAATATTTGAAGGAGAAGTTTATTCGGTCACCTTCCCAGGTGCTGATCCATACTCCGCTGGTAAGTTTATTGAAAGAAGGAGTGGTGGAATACAAATCCAAAGAACAAGCCAACTAGGTTAAAATTACCGGTGGTGTGACTTCTCCAAATAAGCATAGAATAGGCGTTGAAGGGGTATCTTTTGATAGGCCACTATCTCGGCTCAATGTTTTGAACGTTTGCCTTTCCATTATCCATTTACGGAATCAAACAAATCGATTTTCAAGTCGTTGCTCTGGTTTATTACGTGTGAAAAAGACACCACAATTATGGCACTTAAATCGTTGCCTACCTAAACGCTTACCCCATCTTATAACATCCAAACTACCACAAGCCCAACAACGTTTTTTTTGAAGCTTTCATAAAATGAAAAAAGTTTAGTGAAACACGTTTCACTAAACTCCTAAAAACCGATCACAACTAATTGAATTCCAATTAGTATTATACAGGCTTACCAACCATTTTTCAGTAATATGCCAAAGAAAAAGATTGACCTTTTCAGATCAACCTTCCATTGTTTTCCTAGTTAAGAGGATTAAGAAAAGCGCTTCGCTACCTCATTCCAGTTAATCACATTCCAGAAGGCAGTAATATAATCTGGTCTGCGATTTTGATAATGTAAATAGTAAGCGTGTTCCCAAACATCCAACCCTAAAATGGGTGTTCCTTTTACTTCAGCAATGTCCATGATTGGATTGTCCTGATTCGGTGTTGATGTGATCGCCAACTTGCCCGAAGCGTCTTTAATTAACCAAGCCCATCCGGAGCCAAATCGACCAACACCGGCTGCTGCAAATTTCGTTTTAAATTCATCGAAATTTCCAAAGGCTGCGTTGATTGCATCTGCCACCTTCCCGGTTGGAGCGCCACCACCATTAGGTCCCATGATTGTCCAGAATAAACTATGATTATAATGACCCCCACCATTGTTGCGAACGGGCATGGGGTGCTTAGATATGGTTGCACAGATTTCTTCAATACTCAAATTTTCCTCTGGCTTGCCTGCCAAAGCATTGTTTAAATTTGTTACATAAGCGTTGTGGTGTTTTCCGTGATGGATTTCCATTGTGCGGGCGTCAATGGTTGGTTCTAATGCATTAAAGGCATAAGGAAGTGATGGGAGTGTAAAGGCCATAATAAATTTGATTTAAGATTTAACGATTTAAATTTTGAGTATTCAAATATACCAACAATTCTGAACACTAAATACTAACCCTAACCCTTCATCATTAGTTCTCCTAAGGTCTTTAGTCCGTGTTCAACCTTGTTGCTCCATGGCAGGCCATAGCTCAAACGAAAGTAATTGTGAAATTGACCTTGCGAAGAAAAAATTTGACCGGGGGCGATGCCAATGTTATGCTTCAGCGCGCGCTTGTGAAGTTTATATCCGTCTATTTTCTTATTCATCTCCACCCATAAAACAAAGCCACCTTGCGGTTGTGTGATGCAGGTATCTTCAGGAAAATACTCTGAAATGGCTTGCAGATAACGAAGACATTGCGTGTGGAGCGATTTTCTTAGGTGACGAAGATGCAATTCGTATCGACCATTTTGAAGGAAGTGTGCAATCGCAGCTTGAGACAACGTGTTAGTGGCTATGTTGCTCATTCGTTTTAAGCTTAGTACTTTTTCTTTGAACCGGCCGGGCACAGCCCATCCAATACGGTAGCCGGGTGCTAGGCATTTTGAAAAAGATCCGCAATGCAACACTAATCCTTTCTTATCAAATGATTTGCATGTCTTTGGGCGGGTTTTGCCAAAATACATTTCGCCATAGATGTCATCCTCAATTAGAGGAATTTCTTTTTTAGCCAGCATATCTACAAGCTGCTTCTTTTTTTCATCCGGCATACAACTCCCAATAGGATTATTAAAATTGGGTACGAACAGGCACGCTTTAATATTAAATTTGAGAATCGCCTTTTCTAAGTAGTTAAGATCGATGCCTGTTGTTGCATGAGTAGGAACTTCAACGACATTTAATCCTAAACTTTGCATGACCCGAAAAATGCCATAAAAGGTCGGGCTTTCCATGGCCACAGCATCGCCTGGCTTGGTTACTGCTTGCAAACAAAACGACAATGCCTCCATACACCCTGCTGTTACAATAACATCTTGCTCGCTTAGGGTTCCTCCCCAATTAAAACTCTGCTTGGCAATTTGTTTTCTCAGTTGTTCATTACCCTGAACGTGTTCGTATGTGAGGCAATGATCTTCCGAATTATTTAATGAGTGCATCACCGATTTTTTAAGCTTGGCTGCAGGTAGTAGACTGGGGTGAGGTGCGCTTATTGAAAAGGAAGTGAGTTGAGTAGAGCGCAAGTCGTAATAAACACTCGTAATCATTTCGTCTAAACTCACAGGCAGTGCTTCGTCCATTGGCTCGCAGCACTTGGGGATTGCAAATGTATGTTGTGGCGAAAATTTAACATAGTACCCCGATTGCGGACGCGCTTCAATAAGGCCTTTGCTTTCCAAATGATAGTAAGCCTGAAAGGCCGTGCTTAAACTTATGCCTTGTTCTTTGCTAAGGGCTCGAACGGACAATAGCTTATCTCCAATTCTAAATGATTGCTTCTCGATTAATTGCTCGATGCGGTCAGAGACTTCGAGGTAGAGGTGATCGCGGATTATGGTTTCCATAGATTCAAACTGATATGTACAAAGATAATAAAACTGAAACTGTTATTTGAACGTTTATTCCATCAGTTTTGTAATAGTTTTAGAAGAACACAGAAACCTGGTTGATGAAAACAAGTTGTTTTAAGTAGTTAAGCCATTGCAATAAAGATAGTAGGTAACTTACATCATCAAGCTGTGAAAACTTCGAATAAAATTTTAGTAGGATTTGTACTCTGGCTGTTCATTTATCCATCCGCTAATGCCACTTGGCTAACGGATGAATCAGATTCCATCAAGTCAAAAAAGAAGGAATCGAGTCACTGGAGGCTTACTACACGATTACATACAAAAGGAATATTTACCTACGGAGGCCGACAGGGAAGTGATAACCCAACGTTTGACGTAAACTTTATCTACGAACGAAAAAAGTGGGGACTCCTTATATTCAAAGGCATTGACCTCTATGATCACTATACAGAATATAATTTTTCGTTGGTGTCTGTATTTAAGAATTTCAAAGTTTCAAAGAAAATTACTTTCACCCCTTATGTTGGTTCTTTTTTAGAACAGGCTAAAGACTTTGCTGACCAAGGCTCTGATCTAGTTACCATTTTAATAACCACAGTTCGTTTTAATCCGAAGATAGCATTTGAGCAAATGAGTTTATTTGGCAATTTGGTTTATGAACCGGAGCACAGAGATTGGGTCAATCGATTTCGGTTTACCTACACGGGCAAACATTTAGATGTTGTATCAACCCTTTGGCACAACAATCAAGTCTTTGATCATTCGGGGTATTGGACTACTGGGTTAAATGTTGCTTACAGTCGAGTGAAATTGGCTGAGCATATGTACTTAAGTGCAGGGGTCACCGACCTCGCTACCTTTAATACTTCAGATGAAAGTGAAACCCCCTCCAAGAATACCTTGATGTTTACACTAGGGGTTCAGTTGGTTCATTAAACTTGTGTAAGGCTTATAGAGCTATTTGGGAACCAAGAGAATATTTTTAACTGATCTGGTTAAGATAGTTAAAACTGAAACTGTTTTATTCTCGTATTAATAGCAAACTTTGTGTTTATTAATAAATGAGACGAAGGCGTAAAATAATTATGGTTATAGGAATTCTTGTCGTTGCCATTGTATGGATAGTTACACAGTAATTGGAAACTACAAACAAGAAGGATATGACCATTGACCTATATTTTCTAAAATTGATTTTAATAAGCTCACATAGTTCTCTTGTGAAAGAAACGGAATGCTGTGTACGAATTAAAAAGACAATCAGGAGTACGAGCATACCTAATCTTGTTGAGAAGAATCCTTGGAAATTTTAAAGCACGGTATCGTTTACAATGAACAAAAATAAAAACTTTCTCGCCTACTTGGCTCTCGGTGCTGTTTGCGTTATTTGGGGAACCACTTACCTTGGCTTGCGCATTGGTGTTAGCCAATTTCCTCCGTTCTTATTTTCAATCATTCGCTTTTTAACGGCAGGGCCAATATTGATTATTATCATGCTCACCATTGGCAAAGCAACATGGCCGGATAGAAAGGTGCTAGTCAATCAAGCAGTGGGTGGACTTTTCATGGTAACATTGGGAATTAGTGTAGTCGGTTGGGCTGAAGTTTATATTTCCAGTGGCGTTGCCGCAATCATTTGTTCTATGATGCCCATTTGGACGGTGTTGATCAATG
>JAYVPS010000005.1:0-10839 GCA_043757225.1 Cytophagales bacterium
CCTACCTCTTCACTTTCATCTAAAAGTCGTTGATAAGTAAGTTTGTCGATATATCCACACTCTAAAGAGAACAAAAGCCACACTTGGGTTTCGCTATTCTCAGCATCACTGTCTGAAATCTTAGAAATAAAGTGTGCAGGGTATTTACGCTTCCTGTAGGCTTCCGCAATATTTGCACATACACTTCTTGATGATCGCCTAATTTGATCGGTCAGCGAATACGTTTCTTCTTTCGGAAATTTCTTAGAAATCCTAAAAATCTCCATGCCCAAACCAAACGCTTTTTTAAAAACTGTTGTCTCCTTAAAATTTGTCGCTGCCATATTATTTTATTTATAATTTTTAATTATACCCTTTGCCCCTTGCTTCTTGCCTTTTACTTCTTGCCAATTGCCCTTTGCTAATTGCTTTTAGTATTATCTCATTGATTTAAATAGATCATCTTCATTTGGTAGGTTGCGTTTGTGACAACCCGCTCACCTTCTTCTGTTCCTTTTAGAATGATAGTATGTGAGCCATTGTTTTGCCCGATGGATACGTAAGACACACTATATTCTTCCGCATTGTTTTTGATAAAAACCACAGGCCGTCCATTGATTTCACTGATGGCACTGTTTGGTAAGGCTATCTGCTTACTATTTTGCTTTGAAAAAACTCGCACGTTCACAAACTCTCCTATTTTAAATTCGCCATCGGGGTTTTCCATTTCAAAAATTACCCTTTGGGTCTGGTTGGTGGGGTTAATTGATTGTGCTGGCGCAAGCAATTTTACTTCGGCTGTTTTGTGCACATCGGTGGTAGAACACTCAACCAAAAAGTTTTTTCCCACATTTACTTTGTCTGCATCTTTATCAAACACTTGCGCTTCCACATATACTTTAGATAGGTTTGTTACAGTAAGAAGGACCTCGTTAGCATTTATGGTTGCGCCAATGGTGTAGGTAAAATTGCTTACGATGCCATTGATGGGAGATTTTAAAAAAATGGATCTCGAATTATTGGCGTTGCCATTGCTCAAGTTGTCAAATAGTTTTTTGTTCTCTTTTGCTTTTCGATACCGGGCTTCCGCTTCGGCCAGATCGCGCTTTGCGGCAATGTCTTCAATGGCTTTCAGCCTGTCATATTCTTTTTTAGCCGCTTCAACTTCTGCGTCTACATTATTATTCTCTGCCAGAAAATTGACCAAGCTCCCTGCATCAATGGCGGGTTCTATGCTTGCTAATATTTGCCCACGCTCTACCCGTTGACCTACCTGAACGTTCAAAGAGGTAATCTTTCCTGTTTGTGGCGACTGCACTACAGCTTGCCCGTTAGATGAGGGTATAATCGTACCGAATAGTTTTGTACTCTCGGTAAAGCTACCTGCTTGAATAGAGTAGGTGATAACGTCAAAAAGAAATTGTGTTTCCTTAGGCACTTCAAAGGCATTGGAAAAATTATTTCCTTTTTTACCTGCATCATCATGGCCTTCATGTGCTACAACTTGTTGCCATGTGGCGGTAGGGAAAAGACAAAGCGCAAGGAAGAATACCGCTGCCAACTTTGTGTAGCGCGCTTTCATAAAAACAAACATGAGAAGCAGACCCGACAAAAGGCCAATGCCGACAAGGAAAGGCGCACTGCTAAAAAAGGAATTGCTTTTTTCTTCGGCTTCTTTCAACAATTGCTTTCCTGGTTCTATGTTTTGAAGTAGGAGTAAATCGGGGCCTAGTTTAGAATTGATGGAAACTGAAAGTGAATATATTTTCTTTTCAGGGAATGTTACCTTGATTTCATAGTAACCACGGTCTGCACGGGCAATGGTAAATTTTAAATTCTTATCTTCCTTCGATATGATTTTAAGGGTAACACTATCTAACGGTTTATTGGTTTGATACTCACTGATAAAAAGCTGAAGGATTGTTTCTTCACCTACTTCAATCGGCTCGAACTTTATAAACAATTCATGCTTATCAGAAATAGCTTCCGATGTGAAATATTTTTTTTCGTTGGCCGGAGCTGTTGTTTTTGCGTCTCCATGTTTGTGATCATCGCCCCCGCTTCCGTATCCTGAAAGGGCAAGAGGCAAAAAGCAAAAGGCAATAAGCAAAGCATATAATTTCCTTTTTGTCTTTTGCCTATTGCCCCTTACTGATTGCATTTTGCCATTTGCTTCTTGCGCCTTGCCAATTGACCTTTGCCTTTTGCAATTTGCCTTTTGAATTAGTGTTTTCATAACTTTCCTGTTAAGTAATTGATGGTAATGATTGATAGGTTGTAGCTGCGAAGCGTTTCTAAGTATCTGGATTTGATTAAGTATGCTTCGTTTGTGTTTCGCAAATAATTGATGTAATCGGTTTGGCCGCTTTCAAAAAACCTCTTGCCAGCATTGATAATATCATCAGCTTGCTTTAGCCCCACGGCTTCATAGTAGCGCAGCGATTCACTGTACTTTTGAATGTTACCCACGGCCAACTGCATTTCTGCGGAAAGGTTTTGCTGCTCTGCCTTTAACCGTTGTTCCGCAATGGACACGCCCGTTCTCGCAGCGTTGATGCTGCCAATGTGTTGACCAAACCAAATAGGCACACGGAAGCCCACCCTGAATTTATAAAAGGTTTCCGTTTCGGGTGGGCCTTGGTTGAGGTAGCCCAGCACCAGACCGGGCAAGGCTTTATTGCGTTGCACGGAGAGCGTTTTAATGCTGACTTCCTTCAATTGCAGAAAATACTGGTAGTTCGGGTTAAGCCGATACAAATTATTATCGGCTGTTTCTAATCCATAATTGACTGACTCTTCTGCACTCAGCGCATAGCGCAAAATGGGGGTTGTGCTGAACGATTCTTTTATGCCGGTATAATTTCTAAGTTGAAAGAGCAGCACATTAAAGTCAGTTTGGGCTTGCACAAATTGATTGTGCACTTCTCCGTACTGGCTGGCAGCAAATGTTTTGGCGAGGTAATCAATCTGCCCCGCCTCAAACTGACGCGTGGCACTCTCACTTACCTGCCGATAAAGGCTGTCTTGCACCTGCAATTGAGCGCGGAAAGATTCGAGGTATTGCTGTGTCAAATAAAGCTGGCGGATCAACCGTTTTACATCTTGTTGGGTTATTGTTTTTCCCTTTTCAGAAAGCATAGTAACCTGTTTCTGTAATTGGTGCTGCTTGAAATAAACCGTTGGGAAATCAAGGGTCTGCAAAGCTCCGATAGGATAGAAAGTACCTGTGGGGCTTTCTGCCACAACATCCAAGCTTGGCAAGTTAAATGCCGTTCGTTGCAGTTGTCTGCTTTGAATAACTTGAAGTTCAGAGACCTGCATGGTAGCGCTGTTTTTCAAAGCAAGATCAACGGCTTCTTGTTCGGTAAGCACACGCTGTGCATTGGCATCTGTAGCGAATGCAAAAAGCATTGCAGCAATAATTTTTGTTGGGCTTAGCATAGCCTGAGATATAAATGATAATAATGAAAAAATGAAGTGAGCTATAGAATAAGCATCACAGGCAACACAGGAAATGTGTTACAGATTAAGCAAAAGAAGGAGGGCCTCTGAGAGAAGAAAACGAATAGGTTAATTGAAATGGAAGCCGCTCGTTATGGGGAGGCCGAAATACTGATTTAGTAAAAGAATAGGATGAGAGAATTGAAACCGTTAAGGAAAAGATAAAATCTATTTTTTTGGCTTTAACTGTGCTGCCGTTAGCTGAGTGATTAATTAGTACATCTGCATTTGTGGCATGACTTAAAAGATAAGGCTCGGAACTGTGCTTGTCTTCCTTGTCTTTTCCATTATCATGCGAATGGGGCTTGCCCTCGTTATGGTGATGGCTGCTGCTGATAGCTTCGTCAACTGTGCTATGGTGGTGATGTGGGATGAAGCTATGCAAAAGAGCCCCTGAATAGGAGAGCATGAAGCAGAAATAAATCAGCATTTTCTTTTGCATAGCCCAAAGGTACTAAATGGTTTGGAATTATTTTTTCTTTACCAAAGCCATCCCACATTTGCTGCATTTCCCTTCTTTATCAGAAGTAACATCTGGGTGCATGGGGCAAGAGTAGTTTGCGGAAACACTTTCGTCTAACACATCTCCATGCTTCATGTGGTGCATAAGACAATGTATGGCACATGCCCCTATATGCTTGTAGTTTTCATGCACCTCGGCCACTACTCTTCCGTTTTTGTCTTTCACTAAACAAGTGCCATTTTCAGGTTCGGTTACAGTCCAAGTTGCAGCAGCATCGGTGTAGGGAAAAAAGCTTCCGTTTTTTCCAACTTTGCCAAGATTTTTTCCAGTTGCACCATCTATCAAAAAACCATTAGCATCAACATGCGCCACTTTTTTTCCATCAGCATTATTAATAACCCCTTCCGTAGTTACAGTGCCTATGTGTTTACCTTCTTTATCTGTTATCTTTCCAGAGGCAGCTATTTTGTGGCCTTTGTAATCAGTTTGAGATTGAGCTATGTTGCTGGCCAACATCATTAATATTGCGAACATGATTTGTTTTAGATTTTTCATAGTTGTTTAGTTTGTTTTGATTTAATGTTTTGAAATTTAGTAGAATACTAACATGTAGGCAGCCATTGCCACCATTGTTAAATCTTCAATAATAGTAACAGTGCTCATGGGTAAATTAAAAACAGCACCCAGACAAGCGCATTGAATCTTTTGTTTGTTCAAAACGCTTTTGATCACGCCTATGCTGCTAAAACCCATTACTACAATTGTAGCAATGTTGGTTGCAATAGGTTGGAGATTGGTGAGGTAAGCAATACCCAATGCAAGTTCAACGAATGGATAAACATAACCATAGGCTGGAACTTTTTTGGCAAGCAAATCATACATGGCATAGCTGGAAGCAAAGCCACTGATATCCAATAGTTTGAAAAACGAAAACACCAGGAAGAAACCCGCCATAAAGTAGTTCATGAACATCATGCCATGCCATTGACCAGAATGAAAAGAAGACAAAAACGAAACCCCTGTAATAAAACCAAAGATTATCAGCAATGGCTTATAGGTTGCTAACCACGATTTAGCCACTTCACTTTTCATGGAGGCGTGGCTAAGGTCAGTTGCATCTTCGCTGATTTTATACTTGGTGTCTGCCCCAATGGTTTCTTGAAGTTCGGTAATGCTTAAATGTTTTTGCATGGTGATGACTGCCTTTTGACCATCTAGCTTCACATCTGCCGAAAGAACGTCAGGGTGCGTGAGTAACTTACTTTTTACTTTGGCCACGCATCCTTCGCAGGTTATTCCTGCTACTGTATAAGAGTGTGTCATCTGATTTATTACTTGATTAACACTCAAATTAACGAAGGCTTGAAAGAAAAGTAGTTATATAATTGTGGGTAAGATTTATACCCTATCCAAGGTGTTGCGTTTTTCGTTCCCAATTTTTCTAAAATGCGAGGGGGTAAGGCCAGTAACTTTCTTGAATTGGGTTGACAAATGCTGAACGCTGCTGTACCCAAGCTGATCTGCAATTTGTTGTATGCTCAACTCATTATACATTAGCAATTCTTTTGTCCGCTCTGTTTTTTGCCGGATCAGATACTGTTCAATGGTAATTCCTTCCATCTCTGAAAATACATTGCTGAGCGTGGAGTAATCTTTATTCAGCTTCTCGGTTAAGAATATGGAGAAATTCAATGACTTGTTTTTATTCGGGTAATGGACATATTCTATCACTGCACTTTTGATACGCGAAATAATACGGGCAGTTTTATCTTCGATGAGTTCAAAACCTAATGCAGCAATAGCCTTAGAGAACTTTTGAAGTTGCTGCTCAGCAAGGGGTTTGGCTACTTCTACTTCGCCTAAGGTCAAATCTACTATTTCAATGTTGGCTTTTTCCAGTTCTTGCCTCACCGCCATTTTACATCGATCGCAGACCATATTTTTGATGTAGAGTTTCATAACATATTTATAAATCTAAAAATACGAACTTGGGAGCTTACTTGAAAAAGGGAGAACTGTCTGATGCTTTAGGAGAAAAATGGAATTATGTATTTGACGACTGTCTATTTATTGAAACCCGAATTATGTTAAGTAATCTCGCGCGGTGGCCAGAGCCAAATGCGGGGAGGCGCGTAGGTAGGAGCGGGGAAGCATATTTGGCTCTTGATCTTTTTGTAAACGACTAACCCAGAAGTGATAGGATGAAAAGCAATGACTCGCAAATTATTTATCGAATTTTGCGAGGCGAAGGCGGAAAATTTTTATTTTGCTGGTTGGCAGAGGGCGTCATCAATTTATTTTGCTGGACACTTTTTCAATCCCTTATCGGCCTCACTCTCACATTCAACGATTGTTCAACAATCACTAGGTGATTGGGTGGAATCATTGTCCAGTCTTTGTCATCGGTTAATTTTTCAGAAACCACCAACACTGCATTATCTTCATCCATTGGGGCTTCTAGGCGCGTATTACCATCTTCCACCACATATCGTCCGCCTTCTGAGTGATACATGGTAAGAGGTTCTTCTTTGGGATCGCTCACGTAACGTGTGGCGACAATAAATAAACCGTTAGTTACCACCATGTTCAGGTAAGCAGGTTCAATAATCCCGTACTTTTTCATAAGTGCTTTTAGCATTTGAAATGTTTTTTCAAAAGCGTCAGCGACTGCTTCGGGGTTCAAAGAAGAACTATTTTTAAATAAATTGTTTAGTAGTAAGGCAAAAATATGTTCTGAGTCGGTTTGGCCTTTGATCCAATTATAAAGTTCATTGGTTAACGGCTCGCGTAGAAATCGTTTTATTTTTCCGAATTCTTCAACACCACCATTGTGTGCCATCAGAAGGTTTTTGTAGTTAAATGGGTGGCAATTTGATTCTGATACATCGCCCACACTCGCTGCACGTACATGTGCAATCATGCAATCGGTTTTTATTTTGGGTGCTAGGTTACGTAGGTTTCGGTTACTCCAGGCAGGGTTTACAGAAACAAACGTAATGGGTTCATTGTTAATTTCAGGGGCATACCATCCAATCCCAAAACCATCACCATTAAGTGGTTCTTCAATTTCACGGGCATTGCTACTTTGGTTAATTAACGAATTCTTGGGCTGGTATAACAGTTTGTCAATTATAATAGGGGTGCCTTTGTAGGCCATGAGTCTGCACATAAATTGGTATTTTGTGATAAGTTAATAAAAAAGTCAATGCCTTGCGGCATTGACACTCATTCTATCGCAACATAATCTACTTTTTCTTCTCAAACTTCAGCGATACCGAATTCAAGCAGTAGCGTAGGCCAGTTGGCTTGGGGCCATCATTAAAAACGTGACCTAAGTGACCTCCACAGCGACTGCATACCACTTCATCGCGGATCATCCCATAGCTGTTGTCTTTTCCTACGTCCACAAGATTATCTTTAATGGGCTGGTAGAAGCTAGGCCAGCCTGTTCCTGATTCGAATTTTGTTTCTGAGCTAAATAGCTCCTGATGGCAGCCCGCGCAGGTGTATGTGCCACCTTCGTGATTGTCCCAATAGGCTCCGGTAAAGGCTCTCTCTGTGCCTTTTTCGCGTAACACTTCATATTGTAAAGGGGTTAGCTCTTTTTTCCAATCGGCCTCCGTTTTTTTCAGGTACCGTTCTGAGGTCGCTTTGTGATCTTGTTTAGCTTTGTTTTGGCAACTGGCCGTTAAACTGAGGGCCAATAAAAAGCAGAAAAATTGTATTTTTTTCATAATTTGTATTTAGTCATTATACATTAAAATGCGTGAAAAGGTTTGAAAATAAGGGCTTCTAGGTCATTAGCACGACAAATATCCCCAAACCATTTTGATGTTGGAAAATATGTCTTTTTCTATAATTTTTAGCTGTTACTGTCTTACTTTTGAGTTTATTCTATTTTCACAATACTTTGGCTATTTGAATATATGAAAGTTCGTTTTACGCTTCTACTAATTTTGGGGTTTAGCTTGGTAAATGCTCAGAACTATGAGACGAAGAAATTTTTTGTTTATAGTTTCGCTCGTTATGTGGTGTGGCCGGATGAATACAAATCTGGGGATTTTGAAATTTTTGTTTTAGGAGATACGCCTTTTATTGAAGAACTTAAGGGCATGGCTGAAAAGAAAAAGATAGGCGAGAGAGCTATAAAAGTTACGAGAATCAGTTCTTTGAGCGAATATAAAAAGTGCCATATTCTCATCCTTCCGGTAGGTCAATCAGGCCAGTTAGCGGAAGCATTAAAAAAAGTGGGGGGCGCCTCTACCTTAATTGTAACTGAGCAAGAGGGGCTGGCCGCAAAAGGAAGTGATATCAACTTTGTTCAAAAGGATGGTAAAATGGCTTTCGAGTTAAATCAAGCGGCATTAGCAAAGCACAAATTAAAGGCGGCCAATGAGCTTAGCCGTTTGGCAATTGCAATTTAATATATGATAATCAAATAACTGTCTATAAACCTTTATGGAAAATTCTACGGAAAGAAAGAAGTTTAAATTGCGCTGGAAGATTGGTAATAAAATCTTTGGCGGCTTCCTCATCCTCATCGTGCTATTTGCCATCAACGCAAGTATTATTTTCCTTACAGGAAATACAATTGACAACAATGTAATGACATCTTCTACAACGGTTAACCCGTCCAAAGATGCTATCAACGAATTGATTACGCTAGCCCATCGTACTAGAATGTTGGCCACAAACTGGGTATATCTTCAAACCAATGATGAAGATAAAGCAGCCCTTCGTCAGATTATCAGCCTTGAATATCCAGCCACCAAAGAGAAAATACTCAACCTAATGAAGAATTGGGATGCCGACAGTACATCCTCGAAATTTAAGAAAGATAGTTCTCAGTTAGTTCTCATGACCAAGGCTTTCCATAAGTTCGATTCGTTATTAACTGGAATTAACGAAAGTATTGTTAATACCCTCACAGGATTTGACGCCTATGAAGATCCAACCACAAAATTATTGGCAGGCGACTTTGTTGAGCAAGGAATCACCCCGCAATCCAATGATATAATTAAACTGCTTTCGATTATTAAAGCTAAGCAAGTAGAATTAACGGAGCAATCAACGCAGAGCCTTATAAGTTCAACGAGCAGGCTGAGATACATTACCATTTTTTTGGGTATGGCCATTATTATCCTCGGCTTGCTGAGTGCTTATTTGTTGGCGCGCGCCATCACCCGACCTATCAATTACATCAAGGAGGTAGTAGTGAAACTGGGCCGCGGAGAATTGGTGGAAGACAAGAAGAAGAATTTTAGCAACGATGAGATTGGCGAGATGGCCTTGGCAACAGACAATTTAGTAAATGGGCTGAAAGGGACGACCGCTTTCGCGGAAAACATTGGTAATGGAAAGTATGATTCTGAATACAAACCGTTGAGTGATCATGATGTATTAGGTAACGCTTTGTTAACGATGCGTGACAACTTATCAAAGGTGGCCGAAGAAGATAAGAAGAGAAATTGGGTTACGGAAGGCTTAGCGAAGTTTGGCGAGATTTTGCGTAGCAACAACAGTGATGTTCAAAAATTGAGTGATCAGATTATTGGTAGCTTAGTAAAATATCTAAAAGCCAATCAAGGGGCATTATATATTATTGATGATAGCTTTGACAACGAAGAGCCTACCATGTCAATGATGTCATGTTATGCTTGGGACAAGAAGAAGTTCATCAATCAAAAGATACACAAAGGTGAAGGATTGGCTGGGCAGGCATGGCAGGAAATGGATAGTATTTATCTTACGGATGTTCCCCAGAATTATATTAAGATCACATCAGGTCTTGGCGATGCTAACCCTACTTCCATTTTGATCATGCCACTTAAGGTAAATGATCAGATATTTGGTGTGGTGGAAACAGCGTCTTTTTTAGTGATGGCTGAGCATGAAATAGAATTTGTTAAGCGTATTGCAGAGAGCATTGCCTCTACTATTTCCTCTGTAAAAGTAAACGTTCGAACCTCGAAATTATTGGCAGAATCTCAGCAGATGACAGAAGAGATGCGCGCGCAGGAAGAAGAGATGCGTCAGAATATGGAAGAGCTACAGGCTACCCAAGAGGGGATGAAACGACAAGAGGCAGAGATGGTGAAGTCTATGGAGGGCAAGATAAAAGAGTCTCAAGAGGCAGCTAGTAAAATGGAGGAAAAGTATAAAAAGACCATAAAGGAACTTCAAGAGAAGAAATAATGCCCCAAATTATTAGTCATAAAAGCAAAAAACCCCTCCGTCTGAGGGGTTTTTTGTTACCTAAACCTAAACCTATGAGAGAGTTACCAGCTCCCTGTCCTATTGAAACGAAGAAGGGTTAGGTGGGTTGCGTAAAATTTTAATTTTTTTTTATCCGGCTTACTTTTGTGATAGAAGCAAATATGATTGGCCGACAAATTTCCCAACCTCTACTTTAATCTATTCCCAAATTGTTTTTTGAATTTTTCCACTTTCGGACGAATTACGTACTGACAGTAACTCTGATTAGGATTTAGAGCATAGTAATTTTGATGGGAATCTTCTGCCAAATAAAAGACTCCCAGTAGGCTAATTTCAGTTACTATTGGGTTTTTATAGATAGAAGTAGCTTCTAATTGTTTTTTGTATTCTTCAGCGGTTTTTCGCTGAATCTCATTGGCATAGAATACAACCGACCGGTATTGTGTTCCTTCATCCGCGCCTTGTTTATTGAGGGTGGTCGGGTCGTGCGTATTCCAAAATACTTCTAAAAGCTCTTCAAAGGATACCACTTTTGGGTCGAAAGTAATCTGCGTTACCTCTGCATGACCAGTTTGCCCGGTGCATATTTCGCGGTAGGCTGGGTTTTTAATCTTGCCTCCCGTGTACCCCGATACCACTTTGGTAACGCCTTTCACATTTAAGAATACGGCTTCGGTACA
>JAYVPS010000006.1:0-10831 GCA_043757225.1 Cytophagales bacterium
GCCCATAGGGCCATGTTGGGATGTTGCATGGTACCCTCTGCTCCACCAACTTTTAAATCCAGTGTAACATTGGCTGATGTGGCTACAAACCTGAACCAAACGTTATAATTCGGTCCGTTTTCCCAACAGCTTCCGATCAAGCCGTCTGCGGTAGCATTTATAGTTGTATAAGCTGCATTAGCCGAGCAATTATTGCTCGAATGGGTAAGGATTATCGCACCTGCAACATTATCATTAACGGGCTGGGCTTGCACATAAGCCACACAAAAAAGTAGTAAAAGGACAATTAAACTTCTCACAGTACTGATCTTAATGTTAGTCAGAAAAGAGCCAACGTCAAATTTATGGATTTTTTTAATACTTAACCATTTCAACCATGAGATTAACTACTTTCATTGTGTTCATGCTTCTCTCAAGTTCTCTCCTGCTGGCGCAGCGGAAGAAGAATGTTGTTGTAGGTGATCAAGCGGCTATCAACTTTGAGCAAGGTAAAAGCTTGTATGATAAAGATAAGTAAGTATTGAACCGATTAACAAATGTGTAGGCGGTGGCGATGTAATTGTACGGGGCGTTGCCAATACTACCAGTTGCATTGCACAGCAAGTAAGTATGAGTTTGCCAGCCACCATCACCTTGAAACGTTCACCTGATTTTAAAATATCGCCTCCATCGTATACGGCATTATGCGGCATTAAAACGCCAGTCCTATTCTCTGTTCCAGCACTACCGTGTGCTACCAGCTATGCGTGGACTTCGTTTCCTACTGGATGGAGCGGCACCTCCACAACAAATTCAATTAGCTTAACACTTCGCCTGTTTGGTGTTCTTCACCAAACAATTTCATAAAATAAAAAACAGCTGATGCCAGCCCAATCCCTCTTGCCCAAAGAAATTATAGAGTTCACCACCGAGCACCATCTCGCACGCCACTCTCGCACTTCGCAAATCATTTATATCACCATAGTAGTATCGCTGATTGCGTTTGTTGCGCTGCTCCCATTTCTACAGATTGATATAAGTGTAAAAAGCACCGGCCTGTTAAAAGCCGCCACCGAGGTGAGTGTATTAAAAGCTACTTCTTCGGGCTATGTAAAAGAAACGTACATCAAAGAAAACACCACCGTAGAAAAAGGCCAACTGCTCTTTGCCGTGCAGTCACCCTTGTTGGAAGAAAAAGAACATTTTTTAAAAAGCAAACTGGAAGAAGTGAATCTTTTTCTTCAAGATGCAAGCCGACTGGTCAATAGTCTATCGTCAATGGACCATGGACTATTGACCAGCTTATACCGTCAATCCCTCTCTGACTACCGTCAAAAGGTCAACGAACGTCAAACGCGCTTCTTAAAAGTAAAACAAGACTACGACCGCAATAAGAAACTGTATAACCAGCAAGTGATAGCCGCAGCCGAATTTGAAAACTTCACGTTTGAATTTGAGAAAGCCAAAGGCGAAATAGAATTGTTAAAGCAAGCCCAGTTGAGTACGTGGCAACAAGAACTTCGCAATTATGAGAAGGAGAAAACAGAGTTTGAAAACCAACTTGCCCAAGTACAAAAGGAAAAAGAAAACTTGAACATCAAAGCACCCGTGAGCGGCACAATCCAAAATTTAGTAGGGGTTTATCAAGGCAGCCCCGTATTTGCCAGCCAAGACCTTGCGCAGATTTCACCGAACACAAATTTACTGGCCGAGGTATATGTTTCACCCAACGATATTGGCCTGCTGCGTGAGGGCATGGAAGTGCGCATGCAAGTGGGCGCATTCAACTACAACCAATGGGGCCTGCTGCGCGGCAAGGTGAAAGAAATCTCCAACGATATACAGGTGATGAACAACCAACCGATGTTCGAGGTGAAATGCTCGCTCGACCAAGAGTTTTTGAAATTGAAAAACGGCTACCGAGGCAAACTGAAAAAGGGCATGACGCTGCAAGCACGCTTTGTGGTAACGCAGCGCAGCCTATGGCAATTGCTGTACGATAAGGTAGATGATTGGGTGAACCCGAATTTGAGTAATGGTAAATAGTCAATGGTCGATGGTTGATAGTCAATGGTCGATAACTCTATCAACCATCAACTATTGACTGATTGCTAATGCGACCCCAAGTTCCAACGCCTAAGTCCTAATCCCCACGCTCCAATGACCATCTCTCCAGTCCTAAATTTCTTTGTGAAGCTCAAGCCCAGCGATGTAACGAAAATCTTTAAGGTTATGTGTATAGAGAGGCAAATCTTCCGTCAATGCGGTGGCTGCTATCAGCCCGTCAGGCACACTCAAGCGGTGGCTCAGGGCATAGGAGTTCATCAATTCCAAAAAAACTTTTCCGGCAG
Organism: Cytophagales bacterium; assembly: GCA_043757225.1. Classification (GTDB taxonomy): domain Bacteria; phylum Bacteroidota; class Bacteroidia; order Cytophagales; family Cyclobacteriaceae; genus ELB16-189. Next base: position 2,331 of record JAYVPS010000006.1, read on the forward strand.
GTTCAGAAAAATGCAGCAACAGCAAGTGGGCCATATCTTTTCGTATGTGGTCAAGTTCTTTTTTGTTGAGCGCACCGTGCATCAGCTCACCGGCCGTAACAACGCTTACCGCAATGTTGCGCTGCCCGATAATTTTGAGGTTGGCCAGCACTTTGGGATCTTGCTTATAAAAGTCGATGATAATATTGGTATCGCAAATGACTATCTCCTTTGCCATGCTGTTTGCCTCAATTTATCTGCATTGATATCGCGGCCTTTCCACATTCCGGCCGAGCCAAAGAAATCATACGAAGGCACTTCTTCCTTTTCGTCTTTCGATTTTTCCACTTTAACAAAATCCAACAGATTGAGGATATCCATCAACAGTTTTTTCTTTCGCTTGTCACTGATGGTGAGCACTACCTTATCCCTCATGGCGGTTTTCTTGTTTTTTGTTTTGACAATGGCCATACTAAACAATTTTAATTACTCAAAGATACACTAAAAAGATACCGATGCGTCACCTAAGTCTTGAATCCTAATTCCAAATTTCTGATATCCAACCATGAGCATAAAAATAAAACAACGTGACATCACCGACAAAAGCCATGGCCGATAGCACTATTAAACTAATGCCAAAAGCCCAAACTACCTTTTTGAGGAATGAGTTACAGTAATACCTACAATTTCACCCTCGCGGTAGCGGTACAAAATATCGTTTGCCCCCATTTCGCTTTAAAAAGTCCGCAGTCGATAGTCCTTGGTCGATAGCGCTATTGACTATCAACTATTGACTATTGACCATTGACCATTTAAAATGAGCATAAAAATAAAACAACGCGACATCACCGACTGTGGGGCAGCCTGCATCGCCTCCATTGCTGCGCACTATAAACTCAACCTGCCCGTGGCGCGCATTCGCCAACTTGCATCAACGGATAAAAAGGGTACAAATGTCTTGGGCTTGCTGGAAGCACTTCAAAAGCTCGGCTTCCAAGCCAAGGGCGTGCGCGGTGAGATGGACAGCCTGTTGAAAATACCAAAGCCCGCCATTGCACATGTTGTCATCAAAGAAGTGCTGCAACACTATGTGGTTATCTATGAAGCAACTGAGAAGTACATCGAGGTAATGGATCCGGGTCTCGGCAAAATAGAACGCTATGCGTTGGAAGATTTCAAAAAGATTTGGACCGGTGTGTTGGTGATCTTGCTTCCGGGAGAAGAATTCCAAACTGGCAACGAAAAAATTTCGGTGATGTCCCGCTTTTGGGCATTGATGCGGCCGCACAAAAGCATTATGGTGCAGGCGTTGGTAGGGGCATTGGTCTATACGCTCATCGGCCTTACCACTTCCATCTACGTACAAAAAATCGTTGACCACGTGTTGGTGGATGGCAGCAGAAATTTATTGAATCTGATGAGCGTGGGGATGATCATCCTGCTGCTGCTCCAAGTTTTCATTAGTGCGATGAAAAGTATTTTTACACTTCGCACGGGGCAGTCCATCGATGTGCAGTTGATACTCGGCTACTATAAACACTTATTGAAATTACCACAACAGTTCTTCGACACCATGCGCGTGGGCGAGATCATTAGCAGAGTAAATGATGCGGTGAAGATCCGATCTTTCATTAATGAAGCCCTCACCAATATTGCCGTGAATGTGTTCATTCTCATTTTTTCTTTCGCGCTGATGTTCACCTATTACTGGAAGCTCGCATTGGTGATATTATTGATCGTGCCATTCTACGCCATCATTTATTACATCACCAACCGCCTAAACAAAAAGGTGGAGCGCAAGCTGATGGAGAACGGGGCAGAGCTGGAGTCGCAGTTGGTGGAATCGTTGAATTCCGTAAATACTATCAAGAGCTTTGGGCTTGAGAATCATGCGAACATAAAAACAGAAACCCGTTTCATCGGGCTGCTAAAAACGGTTTACTCCTCGGGCATGAACAGTATTTTTTCTGGGTCGTCTTCAGAATTCTTTTCACGGCTGTTCACCATCATTTTGCTGTGGGTGGGTGCGGGCTTTGTGCTTGATAATGAAATTACGCCCGGAGAGCTTTTGTCTTTCTATGCGCTGATCGGATATTTCACGGGGCCGGTGAGTAGTTTAATCGGCATGAACAAAGTGGTGCAGAATGCGATGATCGCGGCCGACCGCTTGTTCGAGATCATGGATTTAGAAAGAGAGAAAGACGAGAACCAAATTGAGCTCGCGCCTGATATGATAGGCGACATCAAATTCAAAGATGTGAGCTTCCGCTATGGCTCGCGTGTCACCGTCTTTGAAAATTTCAATCTCGAAATCCCAAAAAGTAAAGTGACGGCCCTTGTGGGCGAGAGCGGCTCGGGTAAATCAACCTTGATGGCACTGTTGCAAAATCTCTATCCGCTACAGGCTGGCCATGTTTACATTGGCGAATACGATCTGAAATACATCAAAAATGATTCGTTGCGAAACTTGGTCGGGGTTGTTTCTCAAAAGATCGACCTCTTTGCGGGCAACGTAGTCGATAACATTGCCGTGGGCGATTACCAGCCCGACATGAAGAGAATAATCAGTATCTGCACAGGGCTTGGCATCTTGGAGTTCATTGAAAAACTGCCCAATGGGTTCAATACTTATTTGGGAGAGAATGGTGCAACCTTATCGGGCGGGCAAAAGCAACGCATCGCCATAGCCCGTGCCTTGTACAAAGACCCAGAGATATTGATCTTGGACGAGGCCACTTCATCGCTCGATTCTTCCTCTGAAAAATATGTGCAGAAGATGGTGGAGATACTACGCGAGCAAAGCAAAACCGTCATCATTATTGCGCACCGCCTCAGCACCGTATTGCAAGCAGATAAAATTGTAGTGTTGGAAAATGGTAAAGTGGTTGAAGAGGGGCAGCACGAAGAACTACTGCTAAACAGAAGCGCTTACTTTCAGCTTTGGAAGCAACAGTTTCCGGTGACCATTGACCATTGACCATTGTACTTGCCATTAGTGTAACTTCTGTTTATACTCCCAGTTGAATGCTTACTTTTGTTTGGGATGATCAGCAATAAGCAACGGTTATATTGGAGTATGCAAGCAGGCGGGTGGACGTTGTTTGCAGGGATTCAGATTGTAGCTCTTATTTTAGCGTCAGGTGATGGTGGGGTACATAGAGAACGCATAATCTTTTTTGTTTATGAAACACTCTTTTGTTTACTCCTTACGCACCTATTCCGTTACTTTATTTTGCGTTGGCAGTGGCTCAACCTTGGCCTGGCGCGTTTGACTCCCCGCGTGATTGCAACCGTTTTTGTTTTAGGTGGGTTTATGCACCTGCTTCGAATACCTGTTTCCGTGCCTTTGGGATTATTTAAAAGAGAAGCAGCATTTGATCCTTTCTTATTTTTAGGACAATCTTTTTTTTATGCAATTATTTTCTTCCTGTGGTCGGTGCTTTATTTTATTTACAACTATGTAGAGCGTTACAATAACTCATTAAAATATGAAGCCTCTGTGAAGGAAATAGAATTAAACAATTTGAAATCCCAGTTGAACCCTCATTTCATTTTTAACGCTCTAAACAGCATCCGCGCGTTAGTGGACGAAAATCCTCAAAAGTCAAAGCAGGCGATTAATCAGCTTTCTAATATTTTGAGAAGTTCTTTAGGCATTGAAAAAAAAGGCCTTACTCGATTTGAAGACGAATTGAAAATGGTGAAGGACTATTTGGGGTTGGAAAGCATTCGTTTTGAGGAAAGGCTTCATATCGAGTTTGATATAGCCTTAGGCTCCAACGATTTTTTGGTTCCCCCGTTAATGATCCAAACATTAGTTGAAAACGGAGTAAAACATGGAATTTCTAAACTAACGAAAGGCGGAGTGGTGCAAGTGACCACTAAAATTATTGATGATGAATTAAAAATCCTCATCCGAAACAGTGGGCATTACGTAAACGGCTATGATAAAGATTCAGGTTTAGGGATTACTAATACCATTCACCGACTCAAACTTTTGTATGGAGAGGCCGCTTACTTTAAGATCACGAATGAAAAAGATAAATTTGTTTTAACGGAAGTTAGTATCCCACACCTATACAATACCTAAATGAAAGCATTGATAATTGATGATGAACGATTGGCACGAAAAGAATTAGTGAAATTGTTAGAAGCCCATCCATCTATTGAAATAGCAGGAGAAGCAGCCAATGCTGATGAAGCAGAAAAGATGATAGAAGAACTTAATCCTGATCTTTTATTTCTAGATATTCAAATGCCAGGGCGAACAGGTTTTCAATTATTAGAAACGCTTGACTCTGCCCCCATGGTAGTGTTTACTACTGCTTACGACCAACATGCCATAAAAGCATTTGAAGTAAATGCACTGGATTATTTGCTCAAGCCTATTGTTGCCGAGCGGTTGGGTGAGGCAATCAACAAAGTTTCAGAAAGGGAGAGATCAAAGTCTGGTCGATTGGGTGACAAAAAACTTGGACTGGACGATCAAGTATTTGTAAAAGATGGTGAGCGTTGTTGGTTTGTTACCCTAGCCAATGTCCGTATGTTTGAGTCTGATGGAAACTATATCAAGGTTTATTTTGATTCTAACCGTCCAATGATTCACAAATCGCTAAATGCCCTAGATGAAAAATTGGATGAGCGCGCTTTTTTCCGCGCCAGTCGAAAGCATATCATCAATCTAAGCTGGGTAGAAGGTATTGAGCCTTGGTTCAATGGAGGGTTAATGGTAAAGTTAAAAGGCGGGGATAAAGTAGAGGTGAGCCGTAGGCAGGCAGCAAAATTTAAAGATATGATGAGTTTGTAGCGTTGACGCTTTATGAGTTAACAAACTACTGCATCACCAATTCAATCAATTCCTTCTCCACACTCCAGTCCTTGGCTAACTTGAGCATAGCGGTGGCTTCCATTTCGGTAATGTAGCCTTTCAGATTGTTAGCTTGCCACACCATATTAATAAGCTCGATTCGCTTTTCTTTGGCGTAGTCTCCGATTATTTCGTTCAAATAAGTGCGAGCACGGTCAAATGAGGAGAGGTGATCTTTTGCAATAAACTCCAAGGCCCAAGTTAATTCTTCTTGCGCTTTTAAATGATCGGCAGTTTCATACAAATCATTCTTTTCGAGCTCGTCTAGGCCGTGATAATGATAGATCACCGCCTTTAACAACATGTAAACTCGTTTTTCTTCTTCCGTCATGGCAGAAAAATAGTGATTTCGTTTGATTCCAAATAGCTAAGACAAAACAAATAAATCCAGCGCGATCTGATCGGCCAGAAATTTGCCACTGCGGGTTAATGTTAAGACTTTATTTTCCAGATTAAGGAATTGTTTCTCCAATAACATTTTTAGGACTTTTGAATGAAGTAAATCGTAACCTAACTCTATCTTAAGATATTCGATATCACAACCCCATTGGGTGCGTAATGTGGTGAAGATATATTCGTTGATTTTGTTTTCCTTATTCAAAATCTCAATTTCATAAGGCACAGTACCTGAGTTGATCGATTTAGTATATTGACTGTTATTACTAATGTTGGATTGTCGACTTTCAAAATTGTAGGAATGGGCACTGGGGCCAACCCCTAAATATTTTTTTTGTTTCCAATAGCTGCTGTTGTGTTTGGAATAATAACCCGGCTTGCAAAAATTAGAGATCTCATATTGTTCATAGCCGGCCAGAACTAATGAGTCTATGAGTACTTCAAAATTCTCTATTGATTCTCTTTCCTCTAATGGTTTTAAGGTTCCTTTTTTTTGGCGGTGGCCGAATACTGTTTTATCCTCCACGGTAAGCGAATACGCGGAAATATGTTCCGGCTGTAAAGAGATGGCTTGTTCTATATTTTTTTTCCACTTGGTTAAATCCTGGCCCGGTATGGAATAGATAAGATCAAGACTCAGATTGTCAAAACCTACTTCGCGCGAAAGCGCAACGCAGTGTAAGGCCTCCGTTGCTGAGTGCGCCCGATTGAAAAAGGTCAGTACAGTATCGTCAAATGACTGGATGCCAATACTTAATCGATTGACCCCCATGCTTTTTAATTCAACCAGCTTTTGCCTGGTAAGATCGTCCGGGTTGGCTTCAAGTGTAATTTCGGGGGCGGTAGCTATTTGAAAATTTTTGTAGATGGCAGAAAAAATTATCTCCAACTCTTTGTCTGATAAAAGTGAAGGTGTTCCTCCTCCAAAATAAATAGTTTCTATCGAGTCACCGCTCAAATAGTCAGATTGGAGTTTTAACTCTGACGCGATTGCCTGAGCAAGTATTGTCTTGGTCCTTTGATTGGTTGAAAAATGAAAATCACAATAATGACAAGCTTGTTTGCAAAAAGGAATGTGAATGTATAACCCTGCCATGATAGAGGTGTAAAGATATGGATTACTGATTCTTAATGACGAATGGCTAGGTATTCATATATTGAGTATTTTGCAGTCAGAAATTTTATTGATGCGCTCGACCTTTCTTTTTTGCTTTCTTTTTCTACTTCCAATTATTGTTTCGGGAAATGGCGAGAAAGAGAAAATTGATCTAAGATCACACTGGCTTATTTATGAAGGCGGAAAATTTGTTGAGTATAATGGACAGCAGGCTACTTCAGTTTATTTTTGGGTTGATGGTAAAAAAAATAGAGGTCATTATTTACAAATCGAGAGCAGACATAACTATTCTTTATTTTTTAACTCAAAATTAGTACTTCAGAAAAATGGCTTAGTCAGACTAAGCATAGACAGTCTTTCAGAAAAATATTTGAATCAATTATTTGTTACCATTGTTTGTTCAAGTGGAGTTTCCCAACTAAAGACAGAATTGGAAACGGACAAGGAGTTAGCGGTGACGTTCGAAAATTCATTTCGTAAGGGAAACTATTTCCAAGACTTTTCTTTAGTGGCTGCCTTGGTCTTGGTTATTTGTTTTACGCTTTTCCTCAGAACCAACCCTGCTCTGACATTGGATTATGTTGACGTTAGAAAGCTTTTTTCGCTTCAAGATAAAGAGGAAAGTACCCTTAGCCTTCGCATTGCCTCGAGTGTAAATATTCTTTTTTATTTTTTCGGAAGTTGCTTTTTGGCCTTGCTGCTGCTGATTGCTTTTCATTTGATGGGGGATCAGGTTGCATTAACTACCCAATTTCCAATGAGATCGGCAGAAGAGGGCTTTTTACAATGGACTTGGTTGTCAGTTACTATTTTTGGTTTGCTGATAACAAAGTTGATTCTATTGGTGATTCTTACCGCTATTTTTGGCTTTAGAGACACTGTGCGTTTTCAATTTTTTAATTTTGTTCGATTGATTTTTATTTCAGTTAGCTTATTGGCAGCCCTTTGCATAATTTATTTTATTATGGGCGTCAGAAAGGAAATATATTTCTATCATCTCCTTACTTTATTATCAGGGATTTTTATTTTCGGCACGGCCTTAACATTTTTCAAACTCCAGGCTCGGATGCCTTTCCATTTTTTCCATTTATTTTCTTACCTTTGCGCTTCAGAAATTATCCCGTTGATGATTTTGATAAAGGTGTTTTTCTATTAAGCCCAACCCATACGTGTTGATATGACAGAAACTGCTACTGATCGGATGCGAAAAGTAAAGAGCATCTTGGTCACACAGGAGGAGCCAACGGATGTGAATTCGCCTTATTTTAAATTGGCCGAAAAGTTTAATATCAAAATTGACTTCAGGCCATTTATTCAGGTTGAACCGGTGCCGGTAAAGGAATTTAGGAAGCAGAAGGTTGATATACTCCAACACACTGCCGTTATTTTTACAAGCCGCAACGCAGTAGATCATTTTTTTGCAATCTGCCTTGAACTAAAACTGGAGATGCCTCCGGAGATGAAATATTTTTGCATCTCGGATCAAACGTCAAACTATCTTCAGAAGTATATAGTTATTCGCAAACGCAAGATTTTTTCGGGACTAAAGGATACTAAAGATTTATTGGAAATTATCAAAAAGCACAAGAATGAAAAGTTCCTCTTCCCCTGCTCTGATATTCGTAAAAGTGACATCCCTGACTTCTTAACAGTAAATGGCTACAACTTTACGGAGGCTATCATTAATCATACTGTAGCGGCCAACCTGAGCAACTTGAAGAATGTGTATTATGATATCCTCGCATTTTTTAGCCCTTCGGGCATAAATTCACTTTTGGTGAACTTCCCCGATTTTAAACAAAACAGCACCCGATTGGCCGCGTTTGGCCCCACAACTGCGAAGGCCGCAAAAGATTGCGGGCTCATTTTAGACATAGAAGCGCCTCTGCCTAATGCCCCTTCTATGACGGGTGCGCTTGAGCTTTATATAAAGAAGGCTAACGGAATTAAGTAATGTGTTCATCCTTACCTTTTTAGTAGGGGTCATTTTTTATTACACTTTAATTACATAGAGTTGCCAGATTCTATAAATTTGATTTATCTTTAAGTTCTCTTTTGAAAAAGAATGGTTAAAAAAGCCCTTTTAGTAAGTGTCATCGTGGTGATTTGCTCTGTCCGGTTGTGGGCGCAGCAAGACCCCCA
>JAYVPS010000007.1:0-2903 GCA_043757225.1 Cytophagales bacterium
GGCATACCGGAGATTAGTATTAAGGTCAATCGTAAATTCAAAGATGGCATTACACTAAAAGGAGTTATCATCTATGACCATCGGGGTAAGGTGGGTAACAAAGAAGTTACCTTGGCTGATTCAGGCAAGATGTTCACCATCTTGAATGAACAGTACCTGAAATTGGAATTGTTCAATGGATATAATTATTCAGAAGGCTCGAGTTCCGGTCAAGATGAAACCGGCCGATCGTCTACTGAAGAAACCTATCGTAAGACGCGGTTTTCAAAGACTCAAATTGTCTTAGATCTCTCCTCATTTGGCATGGAGCGAACCGATACAAAATGGTTCAAAGGCAACCGAATTATGCGCAACGTTAGCGAATTGCAATATGATATGGACTCCGTAAGCAACCTAATGAACTCGTATGAGATTGGGCTGTATGCAACACAGTCCAATGTTTTCAGCCTCCATTTTAAAAAAGACTCCATCACCATGCCACAGAAGTTAATAGATTTTAAACGACATAATGATTCATTAGCAGCTATACGTCCACCTTCATCAGAAGGGTCAGTTACTACTAATTATGCCTATACCTATGGGGCCACATTTTCCCAAAGAATAAAACCTCCCAAAGCAATCACCGCAAAGGAGAGAGAATTTTCAGATAGTATTTATGCTACAAAAATTAGTAAAGCAGAGATATCTGGTGCATTGAATAAAGCTAGAATGGTAAAAAGCCAGTTGCAAAACCATAATGCTAATACCGATTCTCAACGGTATGAATTTGTAACCTTTCAGATTCAATGGCATAAAATATTAGCCAACTCCATTGCTTGTATTGCTATGTTTTTAATAGGTGCCCCTTTAGGTTCTATTATTAAGAAGGGAGGGTTGGGTGTCCCAGTTATAGTTTCGATTCTATTTTTCATCCTTTTTTATGTCATGGATTTGTTGGGCACAAAATGGGCCAAGCAAGATCTCATTTCTGTACCGGTAGGCGTTTGGATGGCCAATGTCATTCTTTTCACCATCGGGATGTTGTTTCTACGTCAGGCAAGAGTAGATGCACGCCTTTTTGATGCTGACTTCTATAATGTTGCCATTGATAAAATAAAGAAGCGACTTTCCTTTATTACCGGAGCTCCAAAAGTTGCCTGATATTTGGATTTTCTTTCGGATTGCGCTATTTTTGCGCGATTATAAATAAGGAAAAAAGTAAAATTTCAGCGATGCAACTCACTTCAACAAAAAAACAAGAATTATTCAGCAAGCACGGTTTTGGTAAAAAGAAAACTGATACTGGCTCTCCTGAATCACAAATTGCCCTGTTTACCACCAGAATTAATGATTTAACAGGTCATTTGAAAAGTAACAAGAAGGATTTCTCAACTCAGCAAGGGTTGATTAAATTGGTAGGACAGCGTAAAAGGCTGTTGAACTACTTACAGCGGACTAACATTACGCGTTACCGCTCTATCTTAGCAGAACTCGAACTTAGAAAATAATTTACTACCTAAAGCCTGCAAGGGAACCCAACAAATGGTTCCCTTTCTGCTTTTATAAACAACCGGCTTCTGTTTAAACCCTAGCCAAAATCCTACATACCATGAATTTAACAGTAATAAAGAAATCTTGCCTTCTTCCTGATGGCAGAGAAATAACAATTGAAACGGGCAAGCTTGCTCGCCAAGCCGATGGCGCAGTAGTATTGCGTATGGGCAACACTATGTTATTAGCGACTGCCGTTGCTAATGTAGCTCATAAAGAAGGAGCTGATTTTTTACCCATGTCGGTAGACTATCAAGAGAAGTTTGCGTCCACCGGAAAAATCCCCGGAGGCTTTTTGAAAAGAGAGGGTAGACTTTCTGATTACGAAATTTTGATAAGTCGCTTGATTGACCGTGCTATACGCCCTTTATTCCCGGAAGATTATCACGCAGAAACACAAATCAATATTCAATTAATATCTGGTGACGACAATGCGTTACCTGATGCATTGGCTGCATTTGCGGCTTCAGCGGCACTTGCCGTTTCTGATATCCCTTTTCATGGCCCTATCTCAGAAGTGCGCGTTGTACGTGTTGACGGCCAATTGATTATCAATCCTACCTTAGAGCAAAAAGAGAAGGCGGATTTGGATTTCATTGTGGCTGCTTCAATTGAGAATATTTTAATGGTTGAAGGCGAATCTAAAGAAATCAATGAAGTAGATATGCTTGAGGCCTTAAAATTGGCGCATGAAGCCATCAAGGTTCAATGTCAGCTTCAGATCGAGTTGACGAAGGAAGTAGGGAAAGTGGAAAAACGTACCTACAATCATGAAGTAAAAGATGAAGCTTTCAAGCAAGAATTGCATACCATTTTGTATGACAAAGTTTATGCAGTAGCGCGTCAACAATTGAAGAACAAGCATACGCGTACTGAATTATTTGGAAAAATCGTTGAAGAGTACCTGACTTCCCTTCCAGAAGATACTACCGTTAATAAGGATCTTGTAAAAAAATATTACAAAGACATTCAAAAGAAAGCGTGCCGCGATTTAGTATTGAATGAAAAGGTGAGATTGGATGGTCGCAAGACGAACGAAATCAGGCCGATATGGTCGGAAGTGGATTACTTGCCAATGGCTCATGGCTCGGCTGTGTTTACTCGTGGCGAAACACAATCACTGACCTCGGTAACATTGGGTACCAAACTTGATGAACAAATGATTGATGGGGCGATGTACTCTGGCAACAATAAATTTATTTTACATTATAATTTCCCGGCATTCTCAACAGGTGAAGTAAAGCCTAACAGAGGGCCTGGTAGGAGAGAAGTTGGCCATGGTAATCTAGCTATGCGCGCATTGAAACAAGTGCTTCCTAACATGGTCGAGAGCCCTTACACAATCCGTATTGTTTCTGATATTTTAGAATCAA
>JAYVPS010000008.1:0-2899 GCA_043757225.1 Cytophagales bacterium
CCCTTCGGGACGTATCGCGGGTAGTAGGGGTGGAAATAAATTGAAGACAGCGTTCCATAGGAACGCCTCGTAAATCCGCGACAATTTGGAATGCACCCCGATCAATTGTTAATAGAAGTTATAATCGACACCTGTTACCTGTGTAAGAAGGGTTTGAGGTCCGTCTAAAATTTTGGCAGCTAGTGGTGGTGTTGGAGTTACAATCGGGTTGGCGCTTAAATAATCTCGAAGTACGGTATGTAAGGTAAACGGTGCGTTTATTGGATCCGTTACTCCTTTTATTCGACACAGCATATCGGCAGGATCGCCATCTCTTTCGCAGGCGGAAATTCTATATTGTTTGGATTGTTCTAATGGTAGGCCACCAATAGTAATTTCCTTTACTCTTTCTCCCGTTTTTGCAAATGCATTAAAACTGATTTGCATTCCTTTAAATTTTATTACCCATCCGCCAAACCTTTGTGATGCATCTTTTGCAAATACATTATTCAATTCTTTTTCTAACCATTCTGCTAATTGTTTTCCTGTAACGGTTGCTGTCCGCACAGGGCTATCCACTGGTAGCATATCAAAAATATAACCATTTGTTATAGGGATATTTCCGGTATGGTCCGGAGTGGCTCTTGGAGGGCAAAACCTAAAGCCATTGGAAAGAATGATATCAACGTCTTTTACTTTCCATTTCAATGCATCTAAGATGAACGTGTCTATTGTATTTTCGATTACAAAATTTCTGTATAACGGAATTGTGCTGTGCCCTACAATTTTGTTGATATCGTTTTCAAAAGCAGCTTCACTTGTTTTAATTAGTTCGTTAATTTTTGTATCGGCTTTTAGCAATTTGGGAGAGATCTCATTTAGTGAATAGTGATCTTCAATAATCTTCCCGTCTTTAATGGTCAAAGTCAATTTTCCAACAAAGGATCCGAAGGCACCAGGCTCAACAACTTTTGTATACTTACATTGAATGGGTTTCCTTACTCGTTCGTGCGTGTCGCCACCTAATATATAATCTACCCCCATGCAATCAGGAGAGTTAGCTAAATTAATTTGTTGTGATAGGCCAAGATGTGATAATAGAATTACAAAGGCGCATTGTTCCTGATTGCGCAAAATCTCTACATAGTGTGCGAGGTTTTCTTCAGGCTTAGTATAAATTATTCCTTTACTATAATTGGGTGATTGTCGAATAGGAACTAAGGGATCGGTGTATCCAACAAAGCCAATTTTAATGCCTTTTATATGCCAGATGTAATAGGGAGGAAAAATGAAATCACCTTTTTTTCCTTCCCCTAAATCATGATACATATTGGCACATACCTTTGGTGCATTCAAAGACCCCAATAAGGTTTCCATATTTTTTTTATAATACACCACTTCCCAGTTACCTGGTAAATAAAGATCATACCCTAACTGATTCAATATTGGTACGATGGCCTTTCCGGTAGTTTTTACAGCGAGCTCACTTCCTTGAAACATGTCACCCGTATCAATGATGAATGTATTGGGATTGCGTTGCCTTTCGCTTTTAAAATAAGAGGATAGGTGGGCATAGCCTCCTGTTTGGCGAAAGGCAGTTTGGTTGTTTTCCCAGAATAATTCATCGTGCGGATGGATTTGGCAGTGTACGTCTGTTGTTTGTAGGATGGTTACAGTGAAATTCTTTTCATCATTGGATTTGTTTTCTATTAGTTCTTCGGCTGAGGCAAAATCGGGAGTTGATGTTAGCAGGCCGCCACCAACGCTTAGTGCGCCTATTTTTTTTAGAAAATTTCTTCTATTGTTGTCCATATCTTTCAATCAGGCTCATTTAATTGAAGTTAGCCTTACCAAACTTAACAATAGCAACGTAAGAAATGAAATGATTAGCACAACTTCCGCCAAAGTAATACCAAATTGCCCACTTGGTTAAGCGCAAGGGCGCAACCGGTACATTGAAATATTTTTCTGAAGATTTTTTTAAATATCCACCAGCATTTCTTATGATAGCTTATCGTTTACGATTTGATGCAACATTAAGCCAATGAGGATTCAAAGACTTGCAGAAGAGGAGCTGTCTGAATTGAGGGTTCACATACGGTTTTATGAGAGGGTTGGGGTGTAGTTTCCCCTACTAAGATTAAGTCCTTTACGAGCGAGAAACTATTCTATTATTTGAAAATCAAGCACAAATGGTTCTTCAAGGATATCTAACTTTTGGAGCAGCTCACCAAATTTTTTATGTTCAGGATGTGGAAGATAAGTATCTCGAGCTGCAGCATTTTTAAAGGTTAGCAAGTAGACATGTGTAAATCCTTTGTTCAGATTTTCAGGGCTGTTATTTATTCCATATTCAAAAGATACAATTCCTGAGATTTTCCCTTTCAATGCTTTAAAGGCATTGGTCACCTCTTCAATTTGAGCAAGGGTGGCTTTCTCTTTATACTTAAAAATAACAATGTGCCTTACTTCAGTTGATTTAACAGAGATGAAGCTAGCCAATACTGCGATAGCTAGAATTAAATTGATTGATAAAAGGATTTTTGTTTTCATAATTTGTTTGTTGTATGGTTAATTTCATCTTCTGTTCCTGTTGCAGTATCGGTCTTTTGACAGGAGTTTGCTAATGCGGCAAACTGTCCATCAAATATCGACCAATTTCTTAAATACCTAAATCGTCCTTGAATTGGGTTCCCTAACATCTTCCCTTTCGTTTCGTAAACAACAATGACTATTGCCGTATTTTCAATCAAATTAATCTGTTCTATTGTAAGTATTTCGTTTAAGGGCAAGTGGTTTATTACGCTATTGCCATAATGTGCATTTTGGAGTAATGGACATTTATTAGGCTATTTTTTAGACGATAGTCTCTAATGGACATTTATTAGGCTGTTTATTTTTGATGTCTCGTTGGTTTGTG
>JAYVPS010000009.1:0-10701 GCA_043757225.1 Cytophagales bacterium
AGGCTGACGACCAATCGCGACAATATGGAGTTGCTAATCCAGCGTTTACGATTACTTACACGGGTTTTTTGAATAGTGATAATGCCAGTTCGATTACCGTCCCCCCTACAGCTTCAACTACGGCCACAATCGGTACTGGCGTTGGCGGATACGCCATCACCTTATTAGGCGGGACAGCTACCAACTACACGTTAACCCTGTCTTTGCAGGACGGAATCTTGACCATCACCACATCAATTTTAACGGTGAAGCCAGATGATAAAGTTAAAATCTACGGTCAAGTTAATCCGCCTAACACAATTTCTTATTCAGGTTTTGTCAACGGAGATGGTATTTCTTCTATTACCCAGCCAACGGTAATAGGACCAACGGCCACTGTTACCAGTAGTGTTGGTTCATATCCCATAACGTTGACTGGAGGAACTGCGGCCAACTACCTATTCAATTTCCAATCTGGATCGCTAACTATTAATAAAGCGGTACTTGCAGCGACAGCGGATAATAAAACAAAAATTTATGGCCAAGGAAATCCAGCCCCAACTATAACTTATTCCGGGTTTGTAAATGGGGATAATGCAACTGTAATAACCATTTCGCCAGCCGCTAGCATTTCAGCTTCTCCCGCCTCATCAGTAGGCACCTACCCAATTTTAATTTCTGGTGTTGGGAGTGCTACAAACTACGAGTTCAATTTGGTATCAGGCACTTTAACAATTGCCAAGGCAACTCTATCCGCTAAAGCAGTAAACCAAAACAGAACCTATGGAGCCAACAATCCAACACTTGAAATTACCTATGAAGGACTCCTGAATGCAGATGGGCCTTCATCAATAGCCACACCGCCCCTAGCTTCAACAACTGCAAATACATTATCCAATGCGGGAGACTATCCAATTACTTTATCGGGAGGATCTTCAACAAATTATAATTTTACTTATCAGCAGGGCGTCTTAAAAATTAATAAGGCTAAGCTCACGGCAATAGCAGATAATAAGACTCGATTGTTTAATACAACCAACCCACCACTTACCATTAGTTATACAGGTTTTGTAAATAATGAGAACTCAACTGTCATTGATTCATCTCCAACCGCTGCTACCACAGCTATAGCATCATCGCCTTTGGGAGCTTACCCGATTACGATTTCAGGAGGAAATGATAATAACTACGATTTTATATTTGTTCCGGGTACCCTAACAATAAACTCCAATATACAACCGACTATTAAAAATATTTCGGTTGATACAAAGGAGGACACACCACTCTTATTCAGTTATGCCACTTTTAATAAGGGATTTCTCAGTACCCCTGGTGACTCTATTGTTTATGTAAAATTAGTTTCGACCCCAGTGAACGGTTCACTCTTTTTGCTTGGCAAAAAGGTTGTTGCAGGGGATAAGGTAAATGTTAAAAAAGGGGTGCTAGAGGAACTAAAGTATTTGAGTAACCCTGACCTAAATGGATCTGATAATTTTAGTTGGAATATTTTCAATGGAAAATTTAGTGCTCTACTGGATGCCCAAGTGGCTATCACTATTGCTCCTGTCAATGACCCTCCTTCGCTTAGCCGCATTGAATCGGAACCTTTAGAATTTAGTCCGGGAGATGCCCCCGCATTGGTAACTAAGAAGATAATAATCAACGATGTAGATAATAACTTTATGTATTCAGCGGCAGCCACCATTACCGAAAGCCGAAGTAGTGTTGACTTACTTTCCTTAGATGAGTTGGTTAGTCAAAGCTTAAAAATTGTTGCCACCTTCGATCGGGCTACAAGTAAGTTGATGTTGAAGGGCAAGGATTCCAAATCAAATTATGAAAAAGCACTCAATAATATTTTGTTTAGTTCTCCAGTCTCTCAAGACACTACGCTTTCCGAAAAGAGAATTACTTTTACAGTTAGCGATAGTGTTGACGTAAGCAATTCTGTAGATCGAACTATTCATATAAGCGAGATTCTTCCCGAATTAGATTTCAAAAATTCCTTTACACCAAATAATGACAATATAAATGATGTATGGGAGTTTAATGGCACGTTGAAATTCTACTCTTCAATCAATATTTCTATTTTTGATAAAAACGGAATTAAAGTTTTTGACTGTGTAAGTAAAGATTGTGCATGGGATGGCAGAGTTGGTGGTAAAGAACTTGCGGCAGGGCCATATATGTATATCATTAATTTGAATGAGGGTAAAAGAAAATATCAGGGAGTGGTTACTATACTACGATGAGGCGATTTTGTATCTTACTCCTTGTTGCTAATGGTCTTTCAATGACGGTACTATTGTCTTGCGTGGCGCAGGAATTTAGCAGTACTCAATATTATTCAAATTTGCCAAGAGTTAACCCCGGGTTTACTGGCATTGATGATTATTTAGATTTAAAAATATCGGTGAACCAAGGTTGGAATAGCTTTAATATAAAAAATAACAATTTATACATCAGTACGAACACAGCCTTAAGTAGCTCGAGAAGATCACTGGTTAAAAGCAATGCCCTACGTATCAGTAGTCCTTCTGCCTATGGACAGATTCAAACGGATAAGCAATTGAGAAGAAAACATGGCATGGGAGGTATGATTTCCGGAAGAAATGTTGGCCCTTACCGTTCTGTTTCAATAAACTATAATTACGCATATCATATTCCACTCAGTAATAAATTCAATCTTGCCTTGGGTACGCGATTGACCTACTTAGCCCAAAGAATCGATTTTTCGGGATTTACGATTAGGGAGGAGGTTAAAGATGAATTTTATCAAAAATTGATCTTATCTAACAATGGAAATCAAAATTCGTTTTTAATGGATTTTGGGACAGTTTTGTACTCAGGCGGATTCTACTTTGGGCTATCTACCAACAACCTGATTAAGACTAAACTCAGTACTGACAATCTTTTAACTTTTGATGAAGTGATTCAGTATCAACTGCAAACTGGTGGCAGCATTCGCTTGGATCAGGATCTTTTACTCAATTCAGCGATAACTATTACCAGTAAGAAAGATTATCCATTAGGATGGGCAATTAATTCGCGGGTGAGGTATAAAGAATTGCTCTACGCAGGACTTGCCTATGATAGCAATTCGAAGCTTTCATTTCTTTTTGGGATGACTTTCAACACCAGCTTGAGTATCCATTACGCGTATGATCAGTACACTTCATCGCTCAGTAACTTTAATGTGAATACACACGAGTTGGTGTTAGGCTTAAGCCTTTTTAATCGAAATAATTCGCAACCAAAATTTTGGTAGTACCAGTTTGTATGGCAAAAGGATCGTTTTTTTTTCTTTTCTTAACTTTCTATTTTGGTAGTCTATCGGCTCAAGAAATTATATTTAACGATCCAGTATTTTTACCCGCTTCGATTAATACACCTTATGAGGAGATTAATCCACTGTTATCTCCTGACGGTAAAACACTTTATTTTGTGCGTGCCTTTGATCCTCAAAACAAAGGAGGAAAGGGAGCAGGTATGGACATCTGGATTTCGTTGAAGGACGGCAAAGGGAATTGGTTGCCGGCAACAAATAAAACAAGATGGAACAACAAGTTGAACAATGGTGTGGTGGGAATCAGTACCGATAGCAAAGCAGTTTACCTCATTAATTCATATAACAATAGAAGCGGGATAGCATTCTCAAAAAACCTGAATGAGCAATGGACATTACCGGAGACAATATCTATCCCCGGGATAGAAAAATTAGATCTTGTTGGGTTTTATATGAATCCAACTTTTAGTATTTTATTAATATCGATGACAAATGAAAATTCTTTTGGAAAAGAAGATTTGTACGTTTCGTTAAAAGATTCTCTTCGTGAATGGAGTGCTCCTCTCAACTTAGGTTCTACCATTAATACAGATGGGTTTGAAACAGCTCCCTTTTTATCAAAGGATAGCAAAAGACTTTATTTCACCAGCAGTGGCCACAAAGGGTTCGGGGATGCTGACATTTTTGTGTCAGAGCGCCTTTACGATAACTGGACTTTATGGAGCAGGCCAAAAAATTTGGGTAATAAAATTAACAGCGAGAAATTTGATTCTTACTTTTCAATTTATGGTGACAGCCTGTGTTACTTTGTTAGTAATAGAGCCTCTGAATTTTCTGACATTTACCAAAGCAAAGTTGAGCTTAGTAGAAAGGTTCTTCTTAAGGATTCAGTGAATAAAATTATTGAAGACACCAAAGAATTATTAAACTCATTGAAGAAGGCTCCTCCGGAAAAATTGGCTGTTACAGACAACATACCGTTTGAACCATTGAGTTCTATATTAGCTAATTCTTCAAAAAATCAAATCAAAAATCTGTTAAGTAATTATAATTCAAAATTAATTAGTCGTACCGAGTTAATTGCTTCAAATAAGACGCCCCTAAATTCAGCGCGGTCAAAAGCTATTGGTGACTATCTTCATTCTATGGGGATACTTCCAAGTAACATTAGTTATTTGACAAGTACCAATTCGAACTCTAAGTATCAAGATCGGGTCGAAATAAAGATTTATGTCAGAGCGGGTGAGAAATAGTTACTCTGACTTTAAGCGCAAAAATCGAGTTTCATAAAAAATGTAACTGCCCCAGGCCGCAACTACGGTTATTAAAAAATAGATCATGAGGGTAATCCATTCGTTTATTATTGCCTTTGGATAAACTTTTGTCAAAATACCCATAATTGGAAAATGAAATAAATAGATACCGTAAGAAATTCGTCCGAGAGAGACAAGAGGCGTCCACGAAAAAAATTGATTTGTTGAAGATGTCAAATACCAGATGATTGATGCAAATAAGAAATTGAGTATAGAATAGGACCAAATAAATTGCAGGTTTCTTGTCTCGTGAATACTATAGCCGAAGCTGGAGGCAGATACTAAGTTTCCTTTCATTAGCGTGAAGTAATTTAATGCCCCGGCTATCAAGGAAATTAGCAATAGGAATATTATCCACTTAGCTGCCCTAAGCCCCAGTAATCGTTCTTTAACAAAGTTAACTCCTCCGCCAATAGCAAAAGCATCAAAATGACTTAGTGGGAACCAATAAATGCTAGTGCCAATTGTTTCATTGTCCTTTCCATTATTTACCAAGAACTCAAATAGTATAAAACGAACGGTTGGCGAAAAGAAAAGCAGTGATACAATTAATATCTTGGTTTGCCGAACTGACAAAAAATAAATAATGAATGGCCATACTATATAAAATTGCTCCTCTACACATAATGACCAAAGGTGTGTAAATAGCCGATTCACTTGAGGGCCAATTGAGAGAACAGAAAAATTGTAGGTATATGAGAAGAGATAAATCGCAATGCTTGGAAAATTTTCTGGGATTGCAATGAATAGAAATAGCGCAGTTAATATCACTAAGTATCCGAAGTAGAGAGGAAATATTCTTAACCCCCTGCGCCAATAAAATTTCTTCAGGTAAGTGCTAAGGCCGACCTCTTTTTGTTCAAGTAAAATTCTTGTTATTAGGTAACCAGAGAGTACAAAAAAGAGTTGTACGCCTATCCAGCCAGCCTCAAATCCAAGAGAAATAAAACTTAGTCTTCCGAAATGGAACAAGAATACCAGTATGACTGCCAAGCCGCGAAGGCCATCCAGAGATTTAATATAAAATTTGGCCATTTAAATAGCGCAAAGTAAGGAACATACGGAAACCCTTGCAAGTAGTTTTTCATGAGCTTTGACTGTTTTCCGTAAATACCATTAGTATAATCCGAGCTTTATGGCTTAATTTTGTTGAAATTTTAATTTTTTGAATACATATGGAATTGGCTACAATTTTTAGGATTCTGCTATCTAAAAAATGGCTTCTTATTTCCATTCCTTTGATTGCTGCCATAGCGGCTTATGTGTTCTCCTTGGGTCAAGAGAAAAAATACCGTTCATCAGCTGTGCTTAGTACCGGATTTACTACCAATGAAGGTATTCAAATAACAGAAGAACGCGTAGACCTTTGGGCTGCTGGTGTGAAGTTTGACAATATGATTCAGAAAATGGGATCAGAACAGGTAATGGGACTACTGTCCTATCAACTTATGATTCATGATTTAACGAGTGTCCCCTTTAGGAAATTAAAGAAACAAGCCGATGTTTTGGGCGGAAAGACAAAAGAGGAGGTGGATAGAATTATCGGTATTCTTAAGAGCAAGCTCCAGAAAATGGAAATGCTTTCTTCCTTCGATGAAAGTGAAAATGCACTTATTGAGCTTTTAGACAAATTTGGCTATAGCGGATGGATTATCAAAAAGAACCTCTCTGTCAAAAGAACAGGGTCTACTGATTTTGTCGAAATTAGTTTTGTTTCCGAGAACCCACAACTCTCTTCTTTTGTGGTCAACAAGTTAAGCGAAGAGTTTATTCGTTTTGATAGTTCAACCAAGTCAAATTTCTCAAGTGAATCGGTCAAATTTTTTTCTGATATAGTTGATGATAAAAAGAAAATTTTGGAGGATAAAACTGCTTTTTTGGAGAGTTTTCGATCGAGTAATAATTTGAGTGGCGGTGACTTTTCAGAATTAAAATCTTCTCAATTAGTCAATTATGAAGTTTTAAAGCAAGAGAAGATGGAAGAAATCAGAACCAAACAATTAAAGTTAGCGGATGTAAGCCAACAGATCAGCAACTTTGAGAAGAAAGCGACTCCGGATTCAAAAGAGGTTGGCGAGAAAATTATTCAAATAAGAGCCAAAATTAATGAGCTCAACCAAATTTATGCGAGCACAGGATCTTCTGATAAACAGCTGTTGGAGACTATCAATAGTTTACGAGGTCAGTTGCAGATTGAAATGAACAAGCTAGCACCTACTGTTAATGAGCAAAACCCGTTGGCTACAAAAGAATCCCTGATAGCTAAAAAGAAAGACCTTGAATTGGAGTTGCAGATTGCGAATTCTAACATGGTTTCTTTAGAGCAAACTATTAATAACCTAACAGGAAGTGTTTATACCTCAGCTTCGAAAAAATCAACCATTGAATCGATGGAGCGTGAGATGGAAAGGGCTTCTGAAGAATACTTAAAGGCTGTGGATAAATACAATACTGAACGGAATAAAGCCCTGCTGGCGCAAAGCTCAATAAAAATATCACAAATGGGTCAGCCCAACGGATCGCCAGAATCTTCCAAGCGAATTTTAATTATTGGCATGGCCTTTATGGCCAGTTTTGCGCTTTGTGTGTTTGTTATTGTTGGTATTGAGTTTATCGATCAAAAGATAAAAACACCTAGCAAATTTTTGGCCTTTACAAATCTCAAACTTTTAGGCTGGATCAATTTGGTTAATACACCCCCTTCTGGTGGCGGTTTAGATTTGAAAGCTCTTTTTAAATCAAAATCCGATGATGGCTCCACTGAGAACTTTAAGCAATTTTTACGTAAAATCAGATTTGAGATTGAAAACTCTGGGGCGAAAGTTTTGCTGATTACCAGCACCAAACCAGGAGAGGGCAAAACCTTTATCATTCTATCCTTGGCCTATTCATTAAGTCTTTTAAATAAGAGGACCTTGATTATTGATACCAATTTTAGGAATAACTCTTTGACAAAATTATTGATAGCTCAGCCTAACTTTCAGAAAATGCTTCAGCAAGATGGTCAGGTAAAATTATTAACCGGCCACTTTACAGATGAACAAAAGAAGGAGAACTATAATAATAACATTATTTCTAAAACGAGTGATACTAATATTGATGTTATTGGAAGCAACAGTGGATCAGATTCTCCATCCGAAATATTAGCGGGTAGGGATTTTTCTGGTATGATGGCTCAGCTCCGAGAGAGATATGATTATATTTTAATGGAAGGGGCATCATTAAATCAATACTCTGATTCTAAAGAGTTATTAGCATATACTGATAAAGTTATCACGGTATTCTCGGCAAATACCAGTCTTGAGCATAGTGACAGAGAGTCTATCAGTTTTGTTCGTAGCCTGAATGATACTTTTTTGGGCGCTATACTCAATAAAGTGGACGTTAAGAATGTAGCATGATTTTGAATTGAACGATTTGGATGTTTAGTAAGGAAAAATTTATATATTTATCGAGTTTCAATTCTAAATATAAGCGGGAGTAGCTCAGTTGGTAGAGCGACAGCTTCCCAAGCTGTAGGTCGCGCGTTCGATCCGCGTTTCCCGCTCTAATAGTCAGTGAGTTATACGTTGGTCACGAATCCTCGCTCTTAATTTGCACTGCGATTTGCACAGCATTTATTTAAGCACTCCCTTTTAGTGACTATTTTCGGATGGGACGAGATGCCTTCTCAGAGTACCTACAGTAGTGAATACAAGAAAATAAAAGTAAATCGCTAATTAATACAACATTCATGAATCTATCCGATCGTATCATTGAATTAAATATTCAGTTGCCCCCCGCACCGCCATTAGGTGGGGTATACAAGCCTGTAATTATTGTTGATAGAATGATGTACGTATCTGGTCAGGGGCCTGTACAAAATGACGGAAGCTTGATCAAAGGTAAATTGGGTCTTGACTTAACTACACAACAAGGTTATGAAGCGGCAAGGCAGGTTGGATTAACCATGATTGCGACCATCAAAGCTCAAATCAATGATCTCAATAAAATTAAACGTCTGGTAAAAACATTGGGTATGGTCAACAGTGCACCTGATTTTTTTGAGCAACCGAAGGTAATCAATGGTTACAGCGATTTGATGGTTCAATTGCTAGGCGATGATATGGGGATAGGGGCAAGGAGTGCAGTAGGCATGGTTTTGCCGGGCAATATTGCAGTTGAAATTGAAGCGATTTTTGAAATTTATTGAAATGAACGAATGGTTTGAAATTGAAAATGCAAATCAGGTGCTGTCACCTGCTCTTTTGTTTTATCCGCAAAGGATAAAAAGCAACATCCAACAAATGATAAAAATTGCGGGTACGGCAGACCGGCTAAGGCCCCACGTGAAAACATATAAATGTAAGGAGGTGGTACGTCTACAGATGGATACCGGCATTGTTAAGTTCAAATGTGCGACCTTGTCTGAAGCACAAATGCTAGCTGAAGCCGGGGTGTTGGACATTCTGGTTGCTTACCCATTGGTGGGTGCAAATCAGGCTGGATTTAAAAAGTTGACTGACCGATTTCCGCAAGCGAAATTTTCTGCGTTGATAGACCACGCTGAACAGTTAAGGCAATGGGAAACAAACAATTTACTACCTGTAAGTTTATTTATTGACCTGAACATAGGCATGAACAGAACGGGTATTGCCCCTGAAAATGCTTATGAGCTTTTTAAAGCAATAAAAAGTAAAGACATTTTTTTTCAGGGGTTTCATGTATATGATGGGCACATCCATGACCAATTAATTACTGAACGGCAGGCGTCAGTGAGTCGCTCTTTCAAGTCGGTTGAAACGCTAATCCAACGTATGTTGCCCAACACGATGCAACAATTTGAAGTAATCTGTGGAGGGAGTATTTCCTTTCCTATTCATGCCGCACATATAGGACGTCAATTATCTCCAGGTACTACCTTGTTGTGGGATCATGGCTATACAACCAACTTCCCTGACCTTCCATTTGAAATAGCGGCAACGGTTTTAACAAGAGTCATAAGTAAGCCTGCGGAAAATGAATTATGCTTGGATTTGGGTCACAAGGCCATTGCCTCGGAGATGGAAGAGCCTCCTGTCTATTTTCCACAAATCCCGGATGCAATAATTAGGGTATTGAGCGAAGAACATATGGTGATTGAAACTAAAAATGCATCTAATTGGTCGATCGGGGCTGAGATATATGGTTACCCTTGGCATATTTGCCCAACGGTCGCCTTGCACGACCAAGCAGGAATTGTACAGAATAAAATTGTGAATGAACACTGGACGATTGCAGCTCGCAACAGAATTTATCAACTATGAGCGAACTATTGGGAACAGCTAAAAGACCATTTATTATAGATGCTCACCTAGATTTATCTATGAATGCTCTTGAATGGAACCGTGATCTGCGGTGGACGATCGATGAGATACGAGCTTCTGAAAACCATTTGAGAGATAAGCCAGACCGAGGAAACGGAACCGTATCATTTGACAGCCTTAGAAAGGGAAATGTAGGGCTGGTAGTAGGCACTCAGATTGCTAGGTACACAAAAAAAAACAATAGAATGCCAGGAGCAAGCTGGAACTCTCCAGAGCAGGCTTGGGCACAGACACAAGGACAGTTGGCTTGGTACCAAGCGATGGAATGTGACGGGCACATCATCCAAATCACCGATAAAAATTCGCTGGAAGTTCATTTGAAAAATTGGCAAAGCGATTCTCAAAATTCGCCCATTGGTATGGTTAGAAGTTTAGAGGGTGCCGATTCAATTGTAAGTTTTACACATTTGGAAAAGGCTTATGAAAGTGGCCTGCGGGCCATTGGCCCTGCCCACTATGGCCCTGGCACTTATGCGAATGGCACGGATGCTGTCGGTGGCCTTGGGCAAAAGGGCAAGGATTTGCTACGTGAAATGGAAAGGCTAAACATCATACTCGATGCCACTCATTTATGTGACGAGAGTTTTTGGGAAGCATTAGAACATTTCAACGGTCCCGTGTGGGCAAGTCATAATAATTGCCGGGCACTGGTTCCTCACCATAGGCAGTTTTCAGATGAGCAATTAAAGGAATTGATTAACCGTGGGGCTGTTATCGGTACTGCACTTGACGCTTGGATGCTTGCCCCTAACTGGCAAAGAGGAGTCTCTATGCCCGA
>JAYVPS010000010.1:0-10661 GCA_043757225.1 Cytophagales bacterium
AGCTAGGTTCTCGCAGGCTGATGAACAGACACTATTGTTGATTGATCAGACTACTTATATGTTCCAAGGGGCATGTTTAAGCGTGTTTATCATCCACGATTCCTTTAAATTTTGGAAGAGTTTCATCTATTCCAAGGATGGGCTTGGCAATAAACTTCCGAAGCTAACTGATAAAAATACCCGTGGCACTCCTTTTTGCCATAACGAAATTTAAAATAATACCTCTGTAAATCAGCTAATTACAAATTTTGTATAATCGTTGTGATTAAAATGAACACCGTTTAGTAGTTTTGCGCGTATAACTGCACCATGGGCGTAAAAGAGAGAAAAGAACGTGATAGGCAAGAGATGAAGGAGTTAATCCTTCAATCGGCTCATCAGCTTTTTTTAGAAAAGGGTTTTGAGCAAGTCAGCATTCGAAATATTGCCGAAGCAATTGAGTATAGCCCAGCTACCATTTACCTATACTTCAAAGACAAAAATGAAATAGCTCATGCGCTTCATCAGGATGGCTTCAGAATGATGATTGAACATTTTCAACCATTGGCGAAATTTGCTGATCCATTTGAACGATTACTTGAAATGGGTAAGGCCTATATTCAATTTGCGACAAGCAACGCTGGCGTTTATCAATTACTATTTATGCGATCGGAGCCGATGGAGCATGTCCATTGTCTTGATGAGGATTGGAAGGAAGGCGATAGTGCCTTTGATGTTTTGTTCCAAACGGTTAGTCAATGTCAGAGTCTCGGGCATTTTAAAGGAATGGATTCGCAAAATTTTTCGATGCTGATTTGGAGTACTATTCATGGCATTTGCGCACTGCGAATAAGTGGACATTTGGCTCATGTAAAAGTAGCACGTGAAAACCAGTTGGCATTAGACACTGTAATGACTGATACTTTCAAAACTTTTGAAGCTGTCTTGCAAAGACTTAAGAAATAAATTTTTTGCCCCTGTAATGAACACTGTTAATTGAATTAACGATGAATATTAAAACAACCTTTCTCTCGGTTTATTGCTTGCTTTTTATCGCAGCATCGGCCATTGCTCAATCACCTGTCTTGGATAGTTATATTCAAGAAGGGCTCAAGAGCAACCTCCAATTGCAACAGGAGCAACTTAATTATGAAAAGAGTTTAGAGAACTTAGTGGTGGCACGCTCACTCTTTATGCCACAGCTTTCTGCTCAGGGGACTTACGCCTTTGCTAACGGAGGCCGTAAAATTATTATCCCGATAGGTGATGCACTGAATCCTGTGTATTCTACTCTTAATCAGCTGACCGGTACTAATGCTTTCCCGCAGATTGAAAATATTAGCACAAATTTTTTACCCAATAACTTTCACGATACGAAGTTTAGAGTGGTACAAACCATTTTCAATCCTGACGTGTATTTTAACTATAAAGCTCAACGTGATTTAATCAGCGTTCAGCAGGCACAAAAGAATGCCTATGTGAATGAGTTAAGATTCAATATTGCTTCTGCATACTACCAATATCTGCAGACTGAAGAAGCATTAATCATTTTGAGTAAAACGCGTGGCATATTAAATGAGTTGTTAAAAGTGAATACAAAATTGGTGGCCAATGCCAAGGCGACTAACGATGTGGTGCTTTCAACGGAATATGAGCTTAGTAAAATCGAGCAACAAATTGCTGAAAACGGAAAAAATAATGAGGTGGCAAAATCATACTTTAATTTTCTTCTCAACCGCGATCTTACTGTAGAAATAATTAGAGATACGCTTTCTATTGCGGCCGGCCGAAAAGATCAAAACGTAAATCAACTTGCTGACCAGGCAATAAGCCAGCGTCAGGAGATAAAACAGCTGGAGGGTGTCTTGCAGGCAAATGGCCAATTGGTGAATCTCCAGAAGGGTAATTCTTATTTACCGAAAATAAATGTGGTAGGTGATATCGGATACCAAGGCTTTGAATACAAGTTTGATTTTCCTCAACAGTATGCGCTGGTACAGTTTGGGGCAAGTTGGGATATATTTAAAGGAGGGGAGAAAAAAGCAAAATTGCAACAAGCGCGCATTGATTACAGCGTACTGGAAAATAAGATGCAGCAATTAAAAAAGCAGATTGAGTTGCAAGTAATTCAATCCTATTACGAGTTGGAGAGTGCCCATCAAGCCTATGCTTCTTCGCAGAGCGGAGTAAGGAGTACAGAAAAGGCTTTTCAGATCATCCGATCTAAATACAATGAAGGGCAGGCCATTTTATTGGAATTTTTGGATTCGCAAAATAAACTTACCACTTCACGTCTTACGCAATCTATCAACTATTATGAATTGCTGCGCAAGGAAGCCAGCTTAAACAAAACACTCTCTAACTTATAAACCATTATATGATCAGCATACGAAACATGGTGAAAAATATTTTACGAAAGGAACTATTGATTCCCGTCAAAAAAATAAAATCACATCAAGTTTTAACTTCAGACTTGGGTTTATCTCCCTCTGAACTTAATGCTCTACTTTATTTCATAGAAGAAAAATGCAAAATGAGAATAGTAGCAATTCAGCCAAAAATTGCGGTACAGGAGTTAATTATAACATCGAACAAACCAAAAAAATATTAGCCCACATTTATAAAATGATTATGAAGAAATTATTCAACACATTCACTCTTGTTTTCGCATTAGGATTCATCCTTGTATCGTGTGGCAAATCTGAAAAGGAAAAGTCCGCATTATTGGCCATTGATGAATCCGCCATTGCAGTAAAACTTGCGCTCGTAGAGCAGGGCGAATTTACTTTACCCGTTACCAGCTCAGGCTTGATCAGTACAGAGACGGAATCAAGGCTTTCTTTTAAAGTGCCAGGCATCATCACCAAAATTTATGTGAAAGAAGGAGATGCGGTTAACAAAGGCCAACTCTTAGCCTCATTAGATTTGACTGAAATTGATGCGCAAGTGAGTCAGGCGAAAAATAACTTTGACAAAGCCACGCGCGATTTAGAACGAGGTCAACGGTTGCTTAAAGATTCGGCTGCTACCTTAGAACAGATTCAAAACTTGCAAACAGGCTATAATGTAGCGCAAGAAGGCTTTCGGATTGCTTCATTCAACAGACAATTCTCCACCATCCATGCCATAGCGGCCGGAAGGGTGATTAAGAAATTTGTAAACGAGGGTGAACTGGCTACTACTGGTGCACCGGTGGTGATGGTGAATTCAGCAGGGCAAAATGATTGGATTGTTAAAGTTGGTTTGCCAGATGTGGATTGGGTGCGTGTAAAAGCGGGTGACAAAGTAAAAGTTATCACCGATGCTTATCCTGAGGTAGAATTGGAAGGAATTTTAGGTTCTATCAATGAAGGTGCAGAAGTGGTTACGGGTCTTTATCAAGCAGAAGTAAAAGTAAATCCCGGAGGCAAGAAATTGGCTTCCGGTCTTTTTTCAAAAGTAAGAATTATTCCTTCTTCTAAAGCAAAATCATGGAGTGTGCCAATCGAAGCAATTGTAGAAGGGCGCGGAAATAGTGCTTATGTCTTTGTTGCGCAAGCCGATCAAAAAACGGTAAAGAAAGTGCTGGTGCAAATTGCTTATTTGGAAAACAAGAAGGCCTATATCACTGCTGGTTTAGAAGGTGTATCGCATGTGATTACTTCGGGCTCAGCATTCCTTACAGAGAATTCACCCATTACTATTGTTCAAAATTAAGTAGTCATGAAGATTGCAGAATTTTCAGTTAAGAATTACCAGTTCACGCTCATCATTTTTGCCTTAGTGTTGGCCATGGGATTGAACTCACTTTTCAACATGCCTCGTGGAGAAGATCCGGAAATAGATCAGCCTAGTTTTTCGGTGATTGTTGTGTACCCCGGAACCAGCCCAATCGATATGGAGAAATTAGTGGCTGATCCTTTCGAGAAAAGATTTAATGAGCTTGACAATATTAAAAAGCTTATCACTTCTATCAACGATGGGTTAGCTGTTTTTCGTGTTGATTATAAACATGAATCAGATCGCGATGAAAAATACCAGGAGATGATTCGGGAAGTTGAGGCCTTGCGCAGAGAGCTACCGCAAGATATTTATTCAATCACGATTCAGCGCTTCTCATCTACCGATGTAAATATTTTACAACTCGCACTTATTTCAGAAACGGCCTCGTATCGTGAATTGGAAGAGAAGGTTGAATCATTGGAAGATAAACTTGAAAAGGTAAAGAGCCTCAAGAAAATTGAGACGTTTGGCTTCCCGGAGCAAGAGATACACGTGTCGCTCAACTTGGAGAAGATGGCGTTGAATAAGATTCCGGTCAATGCCGTGCTAGGTGCGGTGCAAAGTGAGAATGCGAATATCCCAGGAGGAAGGATTCAAATGAACACACGTACGTTCAACATCAAAACAAGTGGCGATTATAAAAGCTTGGAAGAAATTAAGAATACAGTTGTATATACCGCCAATGGAAAAATTTTGTATCTGAAAGATGTAGCACATGTAGAAAGCGGTTATCAGGCAGAATCACATATAACACGGTTGAATGGACATCGAGCTGTATTGCTTACCGCAAGTCAGAAAGAAGGACAAAATATTTTTAAGGTAGATGATCAGGTATCCCCGGTGTTGGAGCAATTTGAGAAGGAGCTTCCAAGCCATATTAAGATGGTGAAGAACTTCGAGCAAGCGAAGAGCGTATCCAAGCGCCTGAGCCGTTTTGCCAAAGATTTTATCATTGCCATATTGTTGGTTTCAATTACCCTCTTGCCGTTGGGAACTCGAGCAGCTGTTGTGGTAATGATCTCCATTCCGCTTTCTATTTTCACAGGATTATTCTTACTTGATATTTTTGGATTTACAATTAATCAATTGAGCATTGTTGGATTGATTGTGGCATTGGGAATTCTGGTGGATGACTCTATTGTGGTGATTGAAAATATTGAGCGGTACTTGCGGGCAGGCAAAGGTAAACGTGAAGCCTCCATTGAAGCAACGAAACAAATTGGATTGGCAGTGGTAGGTTGTACAGCTACATTAATTTTAGCTTTTTTGCCATTGGTTTTTTTACCTGAAGTATCCGGTGATTTTATTCGAAGCCTTCCGATGGCGGTAATCTTTACCATAATAGCTTCGTTGCTTGTTTCATTGACGATTGTGCCTTTTCTGGCTAGTCGTATTTTAAAAACCCATTCTTCCCCAGAAGGAAATATTTTTCTTCGTGCGCTGAAGAAGGGAATTCGCGGAACGTATACTCGATTGTTGCATTGGTGTCTTCGTCATCCTTGGGCAACCCTTGGTTTTACAATGATTATGTTTTTGGCAAGTTTGACGTTGTTTCCGTTAGTAGGTTTTAGCCTCTTCCCTAAGTCAGAGAAGCCCCAATTCCTCATCAACATTGAGACGCCTACAAGCACGAGCATTTACGAAACAGATAGAGTGGCTCGCTATGTGGAAAGCGAACTTAAAAATGAGAAGGATATCTCTTACTTCACCACCAACGTGGGCAAAGGTAATCCGCGTATTTACTACAATGTGATTGGCCGTAGCGAGTCAAGTAATGTTGCCCAGTTTTTTGTTCAACTGAATGGACTGAGCCCGGATAAGAAATTAAAGCTAATTGATAAACTTCGCGACAAATTTTTCTTTTACCCTAATGCAAAAATAGAGGTGAAGGATTTCGAACAAGGTCCCCCGCTCGAAGCACCCATTGCCATAAGAATTTTTGGTGAAAACCTTGATACATTACGTAATGTATCGATGAGAGTAGAAAACCTCATCAAGAAGACTGAAGGAACTATTTATATAAACAATCCTCTTTCTAACCAGCAAACTGATTTGAAAATTAAAATCAACAAAGAGAAAGCAGGGCAGTTGGGTATTGCGATTAGTGACATTGATCGAACCATCCGACTCAGTGTAGCAGGGTTGAACATTGGAAAGTTTACACCCGGAGAAGGGCAGGATGATATTGACATCAACGTTGCTTTGCCAAAAAATGATTATGCTGCTTATGACGTGTTTGATAAGATTCAAATCAACTCCATCACAGGGCAAGCGGTTCCGTTAAAGCAACTCGCAAGTATTGAGTTCGAAACTTCCCCTAACTT
This sequence comes from Cytophagales bacterium, assembly GCA_043757225.1. Taxonomy (GTDB): domain Bacteria; phylum Bacteroidota; class Bacteroidia; order Cytophagales; family Cyclobacteriaceae; genus ELB16-189. Next base: position 6,066 of record JAYVPS010000010.1, read on the forward strand.
AATTCGCCATTATGATAAAGCGAGATATGCAACCGTGACTTCTTTTGTTAAGAGCGGCTTCTTGTATGAAGAAGTTACCAAAGGAGTAGTTAAAAAGCTCAATGCCTTTCCCTTTCCCAAAGGTTACTATTATGTAGCTGCCGGAGAAGTGGAGAACAAGCAAGAGTCTTTTGGAGGCCTTGGCACCATTATTCTGATTACTGTTTTTGGATTTATCGCTGTCTTAGTATTAGAGTTTGGAAATTTTAAAAGTACGTTGATTGTGCTATCAGTAATTCCATTGGGAGTAATAGGCGCAGTGACAATGCTTTTCATTACCGGAAATCCTTTATCATTCGTAGCCGTAGTGGGGTTGATTGCCCTCGCGGGTATTGAAGTTAAGAATTCAATTCTGTTGGTTGATTTTACGCATCAACTTCGCGAGCGTGGCGTGGAACTAAATGAGGCAATTGAGAAGGCAGGTGAAATTCGTTTTGTTCCCATTGTTTTAACCTCTCTCACTGCCATTGGCGGGTTAATCCCGTTGGCGATTGAAGGCAACCCGTTATATTCACCATTAGCTTTAGTGATCATTGGTGGCTTGATAAGCTCTACCTTGCTTTCAAGATTGGTGACACCAATTATGTATAAGTTGTTACCGCCCAAAGTAGAAGTACTCGGTGAAAAGCCTGGTGATATTCCGTTAGAATAATTTCTTTGATACTACGGTAAGCAAAATAGCAAACGGAAGATCATCATAACGATTTACTGAGATGAATCTCTGACCTTGTATTTTTCTATTTGAATTCATTTTTTTTTGCTTAAAATTTATCTCGATAGAGATAGAAATTAAATCTTCCAAATCGAGGATGTTGTCTGCAAAAGCTGCTATTAATACTGTTGGACGAATTTCTATTTCTAAACTCGCCAATTAGAATAGCTTCTCCAGCTTAGTCAACATTTTTCAGAAAATATGTGATGAGTTATTGGAATTTTTTTTAGCCACATTTATATATACCCAAGCAAATCCTCATTAATTTCTAGAAAAATATCTAATTCCTCTCCCACGGCCCAAATTTATGTTGAACCTCACTCAACTTATCGGCATACGGACCAAATGGATGATCAAAAGGTTTAGTTTCAAGTTTAGGCCAATCACTTTTAAATTCTTTTGACGGGCGAGGTAGGGAGACCACATAGGCAGCAATGTCCCAAGCTTCTTCTTCTGTTAAGATCGGCTGCAGGTAGGTAGCGGTTTGTGGCATGTTGGAGCGAATGTATTTGGCAAAATTCGAGATTCGAAAAAGCCCTGCGCCCTGATTGAAACTATGTTCTCCCCACAGTGGTGGATAGAAATATCCCTTTTGATTATTTGTCATCATTCCTTGCCCATCTTCTTGATGGCATACACGGCATTGTTGCTTATAAAGTATTTTGCCTTTGATAGGATCAGCCGCCCGACTAAGAAACTGAATCTCCCTTAAGCCGGAGCCTTCCGCCTTTTTCCCTTTGGGAACTTCCTTCCCTAGCCAGGTGATGTAAGCAACAATCGCTCTCATTTCATTTGAAAGAGAATCGAGCGGTTTACCGTTCAAGCTTCGTTGGAAGCAATCGTTTATTCGTTTCTCAATACTTTCGAAACCTCCAGAACGAGCCCGAAATTTTGGATAGAGCGAGGCCACGGATCCAAAATTATTTCCAAAGGGTTTGGTGCCGCCAGTTAAATGACAGTTCTGACAGTTCATACCGTTGGAAATAGAATCTATTATTCCCTTAGGTCCTAAGTAATAAGAAGTATTGGCAATTAATTTTCTGCCGTAGCGTACCTGTTCAGTCTTCATGGTTGAGCTATCAGGTGCATGCCAAATGGTTGATGCTTCTATTTTCTCCTTTTCTATCTTGGTTGGTGTTTCTCGACTTGAGTATAAATAATACAGAAAGGCAATAGCCAAGACAAGTAATAAAAGTGCGATTAACTTTTTCATGCCGTACTAAATATTAATTCTTCCTTGAAAACTCCGTGGTAGATGGTTTACTATGCAACTTTAAAAATACGGAATCTCTCTCAATTTAGCGGTTGCTAATACTACTTGATACGTCTACTCGAAATTATTCAAAAACTCGAACGCTCTCACTTCCATCCAGTTCTCTTCTTTTCCTGCCAATGAAAAACCGGTATGCCCTCCTGTTGCTGGTGTTTCGAGGTAAACAAATGGATGCGTTTTAGCGATATCATAGGGATAGCAAGGTGACGGCAGAAAAGGATCATTTAGTGAATTGACAATTAGTACAGGTTTTGTGATTGATGAAATATAGTTTAGTGCTGATGCTCTCTCACGAAAATCATCGATGTCCTTAAATCCGTGTAATGGAACTGTATAAAGATTGTCAAACTCACGAAAACTTTTTATCTTTTCAAAACCTTGGTGACTGATAGTTTCTGGAAAGAGTTTGGATTTGATCTCGATCTTTTTGCTCAACTTTTTCAGGAATCGTTGCAAGTAGAATTTCATTACGGGCTTGTCTAATTCACTTGCACTTGAATCTAAATCGCAGGGAACTGAAAATGTGGCGGCTTTTTTTATAGAGGGATGGAGCTGATTGGAATTTTCACCCAAGTATTTCAACGTCATGCTGCCACCCATACTGATGCCCACCAAAACAATGGTTGGATAACAAGTCAACTTGACCGCATGCTCAATCACTGCGCTCAAATCTTCGGTAGCGCCATGGTGATACAGTCGAGGCAATCGATTCATCTCACCGCTGCATCCGCGACAGTTCCAGGCTAGTGCATCCCACCCACGTTGAAAGAAATACCGAGCCATCCCTTTCATATAGTGCCGTTCGCTGCTGCCTTCAAGTCCGTGAGAGATAATGACTAATTTATCGTTATTGTTCTTCAGCCAATCCAAATCCAAAAAATCGCTATCGGCTAATTCTAATCGTTCGCGTTCATAGGCTATTCCCTCAATTTTTCGAAAAGTGCTTGGAATGATGGTTTGAAGATGTCCGTTAAAAAGATAAAACGGATGCTGGTAAGAGGATTTTTCGATTATCGGCATTTAGAATCCTTATTTATTAGAAGAGAGGGTCGCTAAATTCGAATAGAGTAGGCTCAGGTATCATGAGGCAAAGATAGAATTTCCTTGGATTGATACGAATACCGAAGAAATGCATATTAGCTAGATAAAAAGCATCATGCCTGCTCGAAGTCTTTACGGATTCTGTTTATTATTGACCTTAGCGAAGGGAAGAGACGACTAAGGTAGGATTGAATTGAACCTCCGCCTCTAATGCAAAGTGGTCTGAGAGGTCAGCATGATTGTATGCCCAAGGCCTTCGGAAGGCTAGAATCTTTCTAGTAAGAATATCATATTCGCTGTGGTTTCGAATCAAAATGTAATCTAAAAGATCCTTTTCTGAGCCAGCCTCTACATGCAAATCATTAAGAGACCGATCATATGAAAACTGAAACTCGCCTGATAAATCGCCATTGGTTGCATTGAGATTTTGCAACATAGCTTTGTACTCTTCCTCTTGTTTTTGGTCGATGTTAAAGTCTCCACAAATAATTTGCGGCACACCGGGTTTAAGTTCCGGCTTTAGTATTCGGTGGTAGAACTCCACGCATTGACTTTGGCGTATCCAGGCGGGTCCTGAATTTTGAAGGTGGGTTCCGGCTACTTGCACGCGTTGATGGTTGATTTCAATCTCTGCTAACAAAGCACCTTTGCGCGAAAAGGCGTCAATGCCTGAGCGGTTCTTAAAAATAATTGAACGGGTAGAAATAATGGGATACTTACTGAAAATCCATATCCCGCTGTTGGTCTTCAGCGAAATCAGCTTTTGGTTAGCAGGACCAGCTTGATAGGGAAAATTGATTTCTACCAGTTTTTGAATCCTTCTTCTCGACTTATGATGAAATGCCTCTTGAAAAACGATGACATCATAGTCGCTGTCTTTAAGCGTTTCACCAATGGCCGATGCGCGCGCGGTCTTTCCTTTGACCTTCACCACTCCGGGCAGCATGTAAATATTCCACGAGAGTACTTTGATTTTATTTGGAGGTGAGAGAGGTTGGTCTGATTGCCCGAGGCCAATCTTGAAGGTGAGGAAACTGATAAGAAGGATCAGTTGTATCTTCATTGATGATACAAAGATCAACTTCAAATGTTACTTCAAGATGAAAGAACGGTTAAGGTTGTGTCAAACGAAAAAGGGATTATAGCTGGTCATGAACTCCTTTTCTCATAGCACCTTAGCATGGATCATTTTCAGATTTTCATTCGGATTAAAATTGCTTACGAATCCGCTTTTCTCGCCTATTACTAATGCCTTTTTCAATTGTTCTTCATATACTTTTTCTTCAACATTAATTTTTTTCTTATTTTTCTCTTGACTTGCTAGATGATTCATTTCATTAATAATTTTCCGTTAGATGATTGCATTAATGGTGGTGAATTTAGAATATCTTCGAAGGCTACTACGTTATTATCATAAAGTTTATATTAGCTAACACTACTAACCGACTAAACTTAAAATGAGTAGGCAGGTTGCCCGGCCTACTCAAAAGCTATATGTTTGTTTTGGACAAAAACAATAGCATGGTCAAAG
>JAYVPS010000011.1:0-2849 GCA_043757225.1 Cytophagales bacterium
TCCCAAGTTGAATCCGGACGAATAGCTACGTAGGCAGAATGACCCACTATGCGGTGTGGAGTTGATTTAAAAAAGACTTCAGGTCGTTCGGCTTCATAGACCTTCGCATAAAAATCCCCGCCACCGGCCTTTTTTGATTCCTCCTGTCTACCCACCTTACTTCGCAGGTAGGTGACTCCGCACGCCCATAATTCCTGGCAGCCAACGGGTGCCAGGGGTTCTGCTATTAATTCACTCCCTCCTTCAGCCAATGATAAAACGATGTCGGATATCTTTTGGAACAGCGCATTGTCGTTTATGAATAAATCCCAATTCTGATCTTTAAGCAAAAAATATTTTTGCTCGTGTTCAATTGCAATGCCTTCTTTAATCTTATACACCTTCATTTTCTGCTATTTTTAATAATTCTTCTCTACCTGCAAAGCTTGGATCAGGATAAAATCTCGCAAGAATAAGATTAGTAATTTGAGTTGTTGATTTCGCTTATCCTAAAAAAAGCGAAACAAATAACTATAAAAATTAGTCGCTTCGTGTTCTCGTCACTGTTATTTCTTAAAATTATTTTACTGTCATAGTCGCCTGGCGGTTTCCGGGAAGAGAACCAACAGCTGAAATTTTAAAACTTCCAGCCATTGTTGAGAAGCCTAGTAGTATTGTCACTTGGCTTCTACTTCAAAGGGTTTTATGATATAACCATCGGCACCCGATTGCAATGCTTTCTCCCAATCTACATTTTCTGAATTGGAGGTGTTGAAAATAAATGGAATCTCAGCAGTAGTTGCGGTTTCCATAAGCGGATAAAGGACATATGCGTTATAAACGCGCGTGAATGGGTGAGGAAAACAGTTGCCGTTCGACATGCTCTTCGCTAACATGGCGAACAGCTTTGTTATAGCCATCACAAAAGTTACGACTTAATTTAATGCCCCTTCCAGCTTAACCACAAAAATTCCTGATGAGGAAATATCGCCAGATCGCAGCGCTGATAAGTCAACAACAGTATTGATGCCTTCCTTTTTTAGAGGTATAGATTTGTTTGTGCCCAACACACTTGCTTTTGCTGAAGGCTTGATGGATAGATTTTTCAATACCAGTTTGTCTTTGTAGCTAGGCACAATGCAATAAAGATCTTTGTTCTTTTGTGTGAAGAAAGCTTCCACGTAAGCGGTATCCTTTTTGGGCAACACCATTTTGGCAATGCTATAATCGGCCATGAAGCTGGCGTCTTTCTTGGACTGCTTAATTCCTTTGCTCCATTGCTTGCTGGTTTGCCAAGCTTCAGTTCCATAAATGGCTTCCCCATTTGCCTTCAACCAATCCCCCATGTCTATCAACCGTTGTTGCATAATTATAGGAATTGTTCCATCAGCTGCCGGACCAATATCCAACAATAAATTACCACCACGCGATACGATATCGCCCAACATCAAAATCAAATCGTGGCTTGTTTTATAATCGCCCAGCTGTTCGTTTCTATTATATCCATACGAGTAGCCAATGCCTTGGCTTTCTTCCCAAATCACGGTGGCATCCATACCGCTGCCATACTCGGAAGTGGTGTACGTGCTTGCGGTATTTTTTTCGCGGGTGTTACTTCCCCATCTATCATTCACTACCACCTCGTTGCCTACTGGCGATTCGTTGTATAGCCAAGCTAATAATTCAGGGCTTCGCCAAGTAGAGTCGGGCAAATCCCATTCACCATCCGAAAATATAATGGATGGTTTATATTTTGTTACCAAATCCTTGAATTGTGGAAACAAGTGATCGTTAACAAATTTCTTTTTATCACCTAACCAAAGAGGATTATACCATTCGTACAACGAGTAATAATAACCCATCTTCAACCCTTTATCGCGCACAGCGTTTGTTAAGTCGCCCAGCAAGTCGCGCTTAGGCGTTCCAGTAACTGCATTCCAAGGGCGACCCCAATCACGATCTGCTTCTTTGCTGTTCCACAGTGTGTAGCCTTCATGGTGTTTAGAAGTAAGCACTACATACTTAGCGCCCGATCTTTTAAATACATCGGCCCATTGGTTAGGATCGTACAACTCTGCTTTGAACATGGTCTCAAACTGAGGATAGGTAAAATCTTTACCATAATTCTTCTCATGGAAGGCGATAAAGTCCTTCTGCTTTTCAGGAAGCCTATGCCAATACCACTCGGCATAACTGTAGCCACTATTGTTGATCACAGGTGCATAGGCAGGCACAGCATACACACCCCAGTGAATAAAAATACCAAACTTATCCCGGTGAAACCATCCTGGTATTTTTCGTTTGTTGAGCGATGCCCAAGTAGGCTCATATTTTTGAGCATTAACGTATAGACTAAAAAACAATAGAGTTGAAGCAAGCAGTATTTTCATGATGTGGATTTAGTATTTTAAAGATACTAATTTGCTTGAGATAATTTGGGAAGGCTTTACATTCTTTTGTGGCAATTAGTTAGGCGGGGTTCTAAAAATTCGATATTGCTGGCACTGGGCAATTAGTCAATCGTTGTCAATAATTCATCCCTCTCTTTATCTTTTTTTGTTTTCTGTAATCCATAAATCACAAATCCTAAACCAACTAGGATAAACGGAATACTCAATAGTTGTCCCATGTTAATAATCTCAGGGTTAATATTCCAATAAATAAAATCTATTTCCATTTGTGTTTAATCTTTCATTCTGATTTTAGCCTTCTAACTAACGTTTCACAAGTTACTCATATTCAATTGTAAACCCAGGTCAGTTGGTGTGATGTCCAGGGAAATCGCTTTTAACAATTTAGCACTAAACTTCTGTATTCATCATTGAGTGCAGCGGTTAATCGTTTTGATGGTTTTGACATTTTGGTTGATT
>JAYVPS010000012.1:0-2846 GCA_043757225.1 Cytophagales bacterium
GATACAGTGGTCGGCTCTAAAAGCAGCTTTCAAAAAACTTGCCGAGCTTAAGCCAGACTATCAACTCTCTTTTGACTATGCGTAACTCCAGTTACATAAGTCTTCATAGTTATTTTGTTTTGTGTTTGATGTTGCAATTCTACGCTTTTAGTCTTTAATTTGTTAGTAGTTACATTAAACTGATATAGTCATTAAAAACATACTATTACTGAAAATCAATATATTATGAATACAATATCTAGTAATATTGTTGAGAAATGCTCTGTAACCGCTACGATGGGCATCATAGGGGGCAAGTGGAAACTTTTGATTCTACATCTTATTTCAAGTGACATTAACCGGTTTGGAAAGATGAGCATGATGTTGAAAGGCATAAGCAAACAAATGCTAACTACTCAGCTTCGCGAACTTGAAAGTGATGGAATTGTGGAGCGAATAATCTATCCCGAGATTCCTCCACGGGTTGAATATTTTCTCACAGACAAAGGCAAAGCTCTGCAGCCTATTATTAATTTGATGCGAGATTGGGGTACCGAAAACCTAATAAAACGAGAACTTACTCAAGAAGTGTAAAAATTTCTTAAAGACCGCCTCTTTATTATTTTCATTCTGAACTATATCATTTCTTATGCCCGTATTTCTTTGAATAGCGATCATACAATTCTTCCTGCTTGCTATTTAAGATAACATGTTTGCCTCCGATAAACGCATCGCTTAATTTATTTCCACGATAATCAAACGCATCGCCCACACTAACAAATAAAGTTGCGTCTTTACCTACTTCCAAGGTGCCGGCTACTTTATCTATGCCGAGAATCTTAGCGGTGTTGATGGTAACTGCTTTTAATGCTTCTTCTTTATCGAGTCCATGGGCAATGGCTGTACCTGCATAGAAGGGAAGATTTCTTGCTTGCCCCAACATGCCAGTATGTGAGAGCGATATCGTTACACCAGCATTTACCATCAGGCTTGGTAAGGCATAGGCAAGATCAGTTGCATCATCATCACGCGATGGAACACTTTGCACAGAAGGAAGTATCACAGGAATATTATTCTCTTTTAAAAAAGCTGCAACTTTCAATGCCTGTTCGTCAGCCAATACGGCAATTCTCTTCACGCCATGTGCATGGGCAAATTTTACTCCATCCACTATTTCCTTTGCTAACGAAGCATGTAAAAGAAGTACTTGGGTTCCTGTAAATAGTCCTTGCATCGATTCCATCTTCAGGTTTACTTCTTTTTTGGCAAGCTTACTATATGCAATGGCATCGTTAAAGAATGTACTGATTTCTTCTACATTTTTCGCGTAATCAGCATTGGCTTCAAAACTTCTGGTAAAGGTGTCAAAGTCAAACTTAGATTTCAGTGTGCCTGGCCATGTGAGGTGAACGGCCACATCTTTAGTATGTGCGGCATCTTCCCAGTTCCAACCTTCCATTTGCATAACTGATGAGGTGCCGGCAATCACACCACCTTCAGGCGCTACCTCCGCCAACAATATTCCATTTAATCGAAATGTTGGGATCATCTCACTATCGGCATTATAAGAGATAACCGAGCGCACATTGGGATTGAAATCACCTGCTTCATCCGAATCAACGGTAGCTCGAACCGAAGAAATTTCTTCCAATCCAACCTGACTGTTTGGTAAAATGAAACCGGGATACACATGCTTACCAATGGCATTAATTACATCATACTTGCTTTTATCCGCAGGGGCGGATGAGGCAGCACCTACATAGGTAAGTTTACCGGCTTCAAATGCAATCACACCGTTATCGATCACTTGTCCGTTGCCAACATGAATGGTTGCTCCGGTTATTAACATCGGTTTTTGTTGCGCCACAGCTGGATAGGGCGTTTGCGCATATAGCCTAGCAGTAACTAAAAGAACTGCAAATAAAAAATATTTTAGGATCGTCTTCATTTTCTTTCGTTGAATTATTTATCTAAACCTGCTTGTTCCATTTCTTCCTCTTCACAATGCAATTCCATCTGTTGCTTAGAGGGACCTTTCACCGCTGGAGCTCCGGCCTTTTTGGAGTCAATCATTTTATTAATCAATCTGGCGCGTTCTACTTGAAGATCCTTTCTAGCCTGCAAATCTTTTTCCAGGTCGAAATAAATGCCTCCTTCAATAATGGTTTTATCTGCTTTCGAATAAACTGAAAGAGGATGCCCCGTCCATAAAACAACATCGGCTGATTTTCCAACCTTAATGCTCCCTATCTGATTATCGAGGTGAAGAATTTTTGCAGGGTTCAATGTCACAAACTTAAGTGCGTCCTCTTCTGATACATCGCCATACTTGATGGTCTTAGCCGCTTCCTGGTTTAGTCGTCTGCCAATATTGGCATCATCTGAATTGATAGCAGTTAATACACCTTCTTTGTTCATGATAGCTGCATTGTATGGAATGGCATAATGCACTTCGTATTTGTAATTCCACCAGTCAGAGAAGGTGCCGGCCGCTACACCATGAGCTTTCATCTTGTCTGCCAGTTTATAACCTTCCAGAATGTGAGTGAAAGAATTTATTCTGATACCAAATCGCTCGGCTACTTTCATCATCATGTTAATCTCAGATTGAACATAGGAATGGCAAGTAATAAAGCGTTTGCCGCGAACGATCTCTAAGATAGTTTCATCTACCAGATCTCTGCGTGGAGCCACAGCATTTACCTTTTCTTTTTCAGGAAGCGCATTGTATGTTTTCCACTTTTTCTCATACTCCACCGCGTTGGTGAATGCATCTACATACACTTGCTCTACGCCCATCCGAGTTTGCGGGAAACGTAACGATTGAGGATTACCGGATCGTTTTACATTTTCGCCCAGGGCAAACT
>JAYVPS010000013.1:0-10530 GCA_043757225.1 Cytophagales bacterium
AATCAACCAAAATGTCAAAACCATCAAAACGATTAACCGCTGCACTCAATGATGAATACAGAAGTTTAGTGCTAAATTGTTAAAAGCGATTTCCCTGCCTACAAGTCCAGTTCAATAGAATCTCCGGCCGTAAATGCTTGCTTATCTACTTCATCATTTTTTATTTCCTTTTTTTCCTTTTCCCCGAAGAGGTCGGCTTGGGTTGCCTCCTTTTGTTTTGCTTTTGCCTTTGGGGGCTGGCCGTTGACGAGCGGTTGCTGATGTTGCTTTTTTGTTTCCCCGAAGAGGCTTGCTTGCCCGTCCTCCCCGACTGCCGGCTCTGGCGGGCTGAATTCCTCTTTTTTTTTTGGCGACTGAGAACGATTGGTTTCAGTAGCCGAGTCATCAACTAAATCATGATCATCATCGCCATCTTCCGGGCTGGTATCTTCCTGATCTTCTAAAGGCTTCACCTTAGTAACCTTAAACGGTGAGAGTCGATTGCCTAAGGCTTTCCATCCCTTCACATCAATAACATCTTCTAAGTTTACCACCTCCACCTCCTTATCCTTACCCTTTCCTTTCACCGTCTCTACTTCTACTTCGGGAGAATCTGCGGTGGAAACAAATTCTAGCCGCGAGCCGATGCCTTCCGTAATAAAACCAAATTCTTTATCAAGCGTATTGGTCTCAATGAGGAAGCGCTTCACAAAATATTGCTTGCTTTCACCATCTACATACACAGCCGTGACTGCTTTTTTTGGATTGAACTTCTCTACCAAAATTGTTTTCTCCGGTTCATACCGATTGGTCAGTTCATAGGTGGTAATCTTATAAGCCCCACTTTTTGTAACAGCCAGAATTTGATCATCGCCATCAAACTTACCCACGTGCTTGCCCCGCTTATCTTTATTCAATCGCCCCGATGCTTCATCAAACCATAAGTCAAGGCCGCTGAGGGTTGAACCTCTAGCTTCTTTAAAATCAACTTTGCGAACGGGGTACTTAGTAATCGTGTTACCGCGTGCGCTCCGGCCTTTGATCTCTAATTCCGAAAAGTCAAAATCAAAAATCTTCTTACGTGCCGTGCTTGCCTGACTTAGCTTCACTTCCACCACCTCAGCCTCTCCATTAGGATTCGCACTCAGGTAATGAACTTTACTGTTAGGGTTCCCCTGATCTAAATTATATTCTTTATCGCGGATAATGGCCGGCATAGCAAAACGCTTGGCGAATGTTACCCCGCTCTTACCATCGCTGTAGATCATGTTGTATACCATGCGCTCATCGCCTTTCTTCCATATCCCGATGTGCAAAATATCTTTGCCCATGAAAACGCGTTCGTTGATACGGCTCACTTTTACTTTGCCATCTCTGCGAAGAACGATCACATCATCCAATTCAGAACAGTCTGCAATAAATTCATCTTTCTTCAAACTCCAGCCAATGAATCCATCTTCGCGGTTCACATACAGTTTTTGGTTGTTGGCAATTACCTCTGTGGCTGCTACCGATTGGAAACTTCTGATTTCGGTTTTACGCTCACGTCCCTTACCATATTTGTCCAATAGATTTTGGTAATAGTTAATAGCATAGTCGGTAAGATGCTTGAGGTGGTGAAGGGTCTCTTTTAGTTCTTTCTCCAAATCTCGCAACAAATCATCGGCCTTAAACGAGTCGTATTTTGAAATTCGTTTGATCTTTATTTCTAACAGACGAAGAATATCATCACGGGTGATCTCACGATAGAATTGCTTTTTGTATGGCTTTAATCCCTTATCAACAGTGGTGATCACTTCTTCAAAAGTGTCGATTTCCTCAATGCTTCTATAGATTCTTTTTTCAATGAAGATTTTCTCAAGTGATGAAAATAAAATTTTCTCCATCAACTCATTCTTCCTGATTTCCAGTTCTTGCTTCAGAAGTTTCACCGTTTGCTCGGTGTTGTATTTCAAAATTTCATGCACCTTCATGAACTGGGGCCTGTCGGCCACAATCACACACGCATTGGGTGAAATGGAAACTTCACAATCTGTAAAGGCATACAACGCATCAATGGCAATCTCAGGCGACAGGCCTGGCTGTAAGTGAATCATAATCTCAACGTCCTTGGCCGTATTGTCTACTACTTGCTTCACTTTAATTTTTCCCTTCTCACTGGCCTTCACGATCGACTCCATCAACGAACTGGTAGTAGTGCCAAAGGGTATTTCCTTGATCGCAATAGTTTTCTTATCAATAATTTCAAACCGGGCACGGACTTTAATTTTTCCACCGCGATAGCCTTGATCATATTCAGAAAAATCGGCAATGCCACCCGTCAGGAAGTCAGGATAAATCTTGGGGTTCTTCCCTTTCAATACGTCAATTGACGCTTTGATTAGTTCGCAAAAGTTGTGCGGTAAAATTTTTGTTGACAATCCAACCGCAATACCTTCTACCCCTTGTGCCAACAGCAAAGGGAATTTTACCGGTAATGTCACCGGCTCTTTCTTGCGCCCATCATAAGAAAGTTGCCACTCAGTCGTCTGTGGATTATAGACTACATCCAATGCAAACTTAGACAAACGCGCTTCGATGTAACGCGGAGCTGCGGCACCATCACCCGTCCGCACATCGCCCCAGTTTCCCTGGGTATCGAGCAACAAATTTTTCTGCCCGATATTAACAATCGCTTCTCCAATAGCTGCATCACCATGGGGGTGGTATTGCATCGTACTACCAATGACGTTGGCCACTTTGTTAAAACGGCCATCATCCATTTCTTTGATCGCGTGAGAAATCCTGCGTTGCACAGGCTTTAATCCATCTTCAATGCGCGGCACGGCTCGCTCTAAAATTACATATGAAGCATAATCTAAGAACCAGTTTTCGTAGAGGCCATCGATGGAAATGAGGTGGACGACATCGCTGTTTTCACCCGCATCTTCTTTAGCGTTTGATTTTATTTTTTTACTCATGCTTAAAGGCCGATCAAATTTTTAATGATTACAAAATAGACAACGGCAAACAACACAGACATCAAATTGCCAATAAGGAAAAAGTCGTTAGAGATTTTGTCCTCCGTATCTTTTATGCGCGTGGCTATTTTCAACGCACCCAACAGTGTGAGAGCCGAGGCCATATCAAAGTAAAGCGTGACAACCACAAACGTTCTTTCCAATATTCCCTTAAAAACGCTAAGGCCGCTTAGCTGATCCTTTTTTTCTTTGCCAAAAACTTTGCTCATGATAAAAAGGAGCAAATGAATCAAAGGTTCTCCGATGAAAATCAAGATCAACAGGTTAATAACTTGTGTCATCATCTCCTTTTAAATAAGTTGGAATATCAGCTTCTTAAGATTGATGTATTCCTCTATGAGGAGTGAGTTTTTCCTTCTCCAAATAGCGGAAGCATCTTTGCCAAGCTTGTTTGCTACTACTTTATAGTCGCCAAGCTCTAAAAATAAATGTGCTATCTTTTTTTGAAGAGGTGTCCACCGATCGGTTATTCCTTGCAGCACATGAAGGGCCAATGTAATTTTTTTACTAGCATGAGCATCCTGGAATTTAACTGCAAACCTGCTCTTACTACTTTTCATAGAAGCTAGCATCGTTCTTGCTTCTGTAAGGCCAGAGCCCAACATAGCATGTGCATTTTTCCTATTTAAAGGTGTGTCAATCTTACCTTCCACCAAAACATAGCGTAATTTAAAGGGGCTCTTCAGTTTGAGTAATTCCTCTTCCCATGCAAAAATAATTTGAAAGGCTGCTTCAGCTCCGTTAATTACACCTTGAAATTCATCGCCTAGTGTGATGGTAAGGGGTGACAAAATGCTTTTTTTATAAACTTCGTTGATATGCTCCACCACCTTTTTAAAATCAGCCATCAACCTACCCGGTTCTCGTTTTGAACTCTCAATAATATCAGCCATTAAAATAATTTTTGTTCTCATAATTCTTTGCAACAAGAAGGCAATATACATTCATTGCAGAAAAACTGCAATAATAGACTTATTGCAGAAAAACTGCAATAAAACATATTTTGCAGAAATTCTGCAATAACTCCTATTCCACCTCAAGGGCTTCATCTTTCTCTTCCAACTTTACTTTATCCATCTCCACCCGCAGGTTCTCAATTATAAACTCCTGGCGATCGGGCGTGTTTTTGCCCATATAGAATTCTAACAGTTTAGCCAGATGGCTTTCCTTATTTAACAACACCGGCTGCAAGCGAATATTATCCCCAATGAAAGTCCCAAACTCTTCGGGCGAAATTTCTCCCAACCCCTTGAAGCGGGTGATCTCGGGCTTACTTCCTAATTTACCAACAGCCGCCTGTTTTTCTTCTTCACTGTAACAATAAATTGTTTCTTTTTTATTTCGAACCCGGAAGAGCGGTGTCTCCAACACATACACGTGATTTGCCTTTACCAGGTCAGGGAAGAATTGCAAAAAGAAAGTCATCAGCAACAAGCGAATGTGCATACCATCTACATCTGCATCGGTGGCAATAATCACCTTGTTGTAGCGTAAGCCGTCTAACCCATCTTCAATATTGAGGGCATGTTGAAGCAAGTTAAATTCCTCATTTTCATACACCACTTTTTTTGTAAGCCCATAACAATTCAAAGGTTTACCACGCAAACTGAATACCGCCTGCGTCTCCACATCGCGTGATTTAGTAATCGAACCACTGGCAGAGTCACCCTCGGTAATAAACACCACCGACTCCATGCCCTTCTCCCCTTTCTGATCATCGAAATGAAACCGGCAATCGCGAAGTTTTTTATTGTGGAGATTCGCTTTCTTGGCTCGTTCATTGGCAAGCTTCTTTATCCCGGCAATTTCTTTTCGCTCACGCTCTGACTGTAAAATTCTTTTTTGGAGCGCATCCGCAGTGGAAGAATTCTTATGCAGGTAAATCTCTAACTCCTTGGCAACAAAGTCGCCTACAAAGTTTTTAACACTTTGGCCGCCCTCAGGCGTCATATTAATGGAGCCTAGTTTTGTTTTTGTCTGTGATTCAAAAACAGGTTCTTGTACCCGAATAGCAATCGCCCCGATGATACTTGCCCGAATATCAGCCGCATCAAAATCCTTTTTATAAAAATCGCGAACACCCCGAACTACACCTTCCCGGAAAGCCGCTAAGTGTGTGCCTCCTTGTGTGGTATTTTGTCCGTTTACAAACGAATAATATTCTTCTCCATATTGTGTGCCGTGGGTCAGCGCCACTTCAATATCCTCTCCCTTAAAATGAATGATGGGATAACGAATTTCTTCGGGATCAGATTTTTGCTTTAATAAATCAAGCAGACCATCCTTAGAATAAAACTTTCTTACATTGTAATTGATGGTAAGGCCTGCGTTGAGGAAAGCATAGTTCCACATCAAATCATCCAAATATTCGGGAATAAAGTGATAGTTTTTGAACATAGAATTATCCGGCTCAAACTCTACCAGCGTTCCGTTCTTCTCATCGCTCTTAGAAATTTTTGGGTCGGCCGTAAGCACACCTTTTTTAAACTCGGCCAACTTGGTTTGGCCATCCCGAAAAGCCTGCACTTTAAAATAATTAGAAAGCGCATTCACTGCTTTGGTACCCACACCATTCAACCCAACAGATTTCTGAAAGGCTCCTGAATCATATTTCGCTCCGGTGTTGATTTTAGAAACTACGTCCACCACCTTGCCCAATGGAATTCCACGGCCATAATCGCGAACCGTAACATGCTGATCGGTAATCTTCACATCAATGGCTCTGCCATGGCCCATCATGTGCTCGTCAATACAGTTGTCAATCACTTCCTTTACCAACACATAAATCCCATCGTCCTTGGCAGAGCCATCGCCCAACTTGCCAATGTACATGCCGGGACGAAGGCGAATGTGTTCTCTCCAATCGAGCGATTTGATGCTCGATTCGTTGTATTCACTTGGGTCTTTTGCCATAAAAGTTAAAGTCGCGCAAAGTTGAAAAAATTCCGTTACCCGAAAGGGTTGTTTAAAAAATTAAGTACAGAGCTCGAAGAAAATAAATTATGTTGACACCTTATTCATTATTGCATTAACCAGTTACAAAAAAAAAGAAATAATCCTCTTCAAGATCTTGATTATCAATCCATAAAAAGGATTTTATCAAACAGTCTGTTTAAAAATATATTTCCGCGAAAGTGCGTAAACAGGCCAACTAACTGTCCAAATGACAATAAGTACCAGACTCCCGTAAATGATATTACCAATTCTGGGATAATCAAATTTTTCAGAGCTGTTGTAAAGGCCAATGAAGTTAATGCCAACGATAAAGAAAATATTGAGTGTAATAATCAACCCATAAAACCAGGTTTTGAACTCGAAGTCCTTTTCAGGGAAGATCCGACTGATAACGAAGACAAACATATTCATAATGGCTACCAAGGCAAGAAAAGCGTAAAACAGACCTTCTTTGGACATCACAAACGGTGCTTCTGCCTCAAATACAGTAATTGACTCCGGCAGGCCTGCATAATTGAAAAAAAATACAGCCAAGAAAATGAGGAGAGAAAAGAACCAAATACCTTTTACAATTTTTAAGATCATGTGCTTACTTTTGAAGACCTTGCAAATTAAACTCAAATACATTGAACCTCCACTCCTCTAAATTGTTTTGTCTCATTTTTTTTGTTGCGATCGCCTGCGGCAAGCCAATTCCCACTTTTGAAAATCTTGATATCGAGAAATGGAAGGAAGATAAAGGCGGCTGCAAGATGGAAAGACTTAAAAGCATGGAGTCACTAATTAGACAAAAAGACAAGATAAAAGGGCTTTCACAAGATGATGTGGTGAAACTACTAGGCCGACCCGATCAAAATGAGCTGTACAAACGCAATCAAAAGTTCTTCTACTATTTTCTTTCTCCGGGAAAAAATTGTGGCCTAGACTCGGCTGGTCAAAGGCTGTCGCTACGGTTTAATGCAATGGGGTTTGCAAAGGAAGTGGTAGTTGAGTAATGTTTCGGAATTGCCAAAAAAAAATAATGAAAAAACTAACTGAAAAAATATCAAGGCTTCTTATTCTTGGTGCTTCTACCCTATTAACAAATTGCGGCATCATTGCGGGGGGGTCACATTACAATGCCCATATAATCGTTAACGACCGTCCAAAGACAAAAATTATTTATCAAGGGGTAACTATGGGTATAAAAAGTGCCTCCTTCACAATGAAGCGAAGCCGCGCGAACGAATTTGCCTTTACATTGCGCGAAGAAGGTTGTGCTGATCAAATCTATAATTATCAGTCAAAATCCTTTAGAGGGTGAGCCTTGGCAGGAAGTTTATTCACTTGGGGTTTAACTGGTACAGCCATAGACTTGATAGCCGGGTCCTTGTGGAAACCAAATGTGCGTGAAAAAGGGATTCTTAAAACCGATTATAAAAACTTTGTCTACTCAGTTAGCTATAGCGAGTGTCAAAAACCGGAAACCGATTTTGAAAATATTCCTTTGATCGATGTAGTCTATCTAAAAGATGGCCGTATATTAAAGGGAATTATCGTGGAACAAGTGCCCTGTTTGAGTATAAAAATTCAGGTTGGTGATGGCAGTACGCTCGTTTTTAAAGTAAGCGAAATTGTAAGGATGACGAGAGAATAAATTTATTAGCATCAAGATAGATTTTTAACCCTCGATTTTTCTAGCATTCTCGAAATTTTATCATTACAACAAAGTAAATTAATTCATGAAAAAGATAGCAGTCATAGGCTCCGGCACAATGGGCAACGGCATTGCCCATGTATTTGCACAAAACGGATTTAACGTTTCGATTATTGATATCTCAGAAGAGGCTCTTAAAAAAGCAATCGCAACCATCGATAAAAACTTATCACGTCAAGTGGAAAAAGGGACAATTAAGGCCGATGTTAAAAGTAAAACGCTGGCCAATCTCTCAACCACCACGTTCATGAAAGAAGGTCTCATCGATGTTGACCTGGTGGTAGAAGCCGCCACTGAAAATGCCGAATTAAAACTCAAGATCTTTAAAGACTTAGATGAGAATACAAAGCCGAGTACTATCCTCGCCTCCAATACCTCCTCCATTTCCATTACTAAAATTGCTTCCGTTACAAAAAGCCCCAGCAACGTGATTGGTATGCACTTCATGAACCCTGTACCCGTTATGAAGCTAGTAGAGATTATCCGTGGCTATAGCACCAGTAACGAAACCACTCAGAAGGTAATGGAGCTTTCTAAAAAATTAGACAAAATTCCTGTTGAAGTAAACGATTACCCGGGCTTTGTAGCTAACCGCATTTTAATGCCGATGATCAATGAAGCCATTTATTCATTGCATGAAGGTGTAGCTGGAGTAGAAGAAATTGACACGGTAATGAAACTTGGTATGGCACACCCTATGGGACCACTTCAACTGGCAGACTTCATCGGGCTAGATGTATGCTTAGCTATTCTTCGCGTTTTACACAATGGATTTGGAAATCCTAAATATGCTCCTTGTCCCTTGTTGGTAAATATGGTTCAGGCAGGAATCACCGGCATTAAATCGGGCAGCGGGTTCTACCAATATTCAATCGGCAGCAAAGAACTCGTGGTCGCAGAAAAATTTAGATAAATAAAATCCCACCGCCTAAAAGCAAGAATTAAAAATAGTCCGAATATTCAGAGTTGTTTTTTTGTTACTTATTTCTTTAATAAGTCCCTGATCTCAGTTAAAAGCTGGATATCTGCTGGCGGTGGCGCAGGTGCCGCAGGGGTTTCTTTCTTTTTAGCTGCTGTGTTCATTCCTTTAATAAGCAAGAAAAGAACGAAGGCAACAATAATAAAATTAATGACTGCAGACAAGAAGTTCCCATATTTTACGGTTCCGAAAATAGTCAACTCTTCCAACCGAGTCAGGTTAGCGGCCTCTAATGCAGGCTTTAATAATAAGGGGGTAATGACATCGTCAATGAATGATCCAATAATTTTTCCGAAAGCGCCACCGATTATGACACCCACGGCCAGGTCAATTACGTTGCCCCGCATGGTAAAGGCTTTAAATTCTTTTAACATAAAGTAAAGGGTTGGTAATAATTAGGTCAATTTAATGCTTTTGATTGCTGACCTCCTAATAATTGATTTTTACGATGCCATCAATTTGCGCCTCCACAAACCAAGCGTCAGGCCGCTCAGAGTCAACACACACCATCGATTAGTCAAAATTTTGAGCATTACCGAAACTCCAACAATTATTTACCGCTTAATCCAACTTTACCTGAACAGATGAGCCGACTTATGCGTTTATTTAACTAAATTAAGTTTTAAATTCTTTGATATGCCCATTGTTGCCTTAGTTGATGACGATTCTATCTATCAATTTACAGCTACCCGTATAATTGAATCTGCTAAGCTGGCAAGTCAAATTCTACATTTTGAGGATGGAAGTGAGGCTCTGAAATACTTAAGAGAAAATGCACTTACCAAAGAGAACCTTCCTGATCATCTATTTCTTGACATCAATATGCCGCTCGTAAATGGTTGGATGTTCTTACAAGAATATATCATTTTAAAACCAAATTTGGCCAAGGACATACAAATTTATATGGTAAGTTCTTCCATCGATCAACGCGATAGGAATCGTGCTAAAGAATTTTCAGAAATAAAAGAGTTTGTTGTAAAACCAGTTGCTATGGAGAGCTTTTCGAGGATTCTTAAAGAAACCGCTTAATTACTTAACAACCTTAAACTGGTTTTTTAACCCTCTAAAGCCTACCAATTCGGTTCCTGCGTGACCTATAAACATTTTGGCATCTACTTTTATTGGTACCTGATTATCATCAGCCGATATCCAGGCGGTAACAGAATTCTCTCCTCGGAATAATTGATTATCGGGCATGATAGGAACCAATTTGTGACACGGTATTTTCCCAAGGTCAGTCTTTACTATTTCATTACCAAAATAAATGATTTTGAAGCTGTAGGCCTTATCTTCAAAAAAGCCAGAGACGGTAAGGGTATCTTTCACTTTATACTTTGAGAAATCAATCACGCGCAAGTACATAAAACCAGCCACTATATCGCGTACTTGGTCTGGAGTGGCATAAACTTTTGGTTCCCCAAAAACTCCCGTTTTCTTATCAGCTACCTGCACGGAAGCTTCATCTTTTGCATGATCGTATTTAATCAATTCATTTAGGCGGTAGGGACCTTCGCTCAACTTTCGATAGGATTCGTGTGTAATTAAATCTGATGTGTCGATAAACGCACCCCAATTATCATGCACTTTAGAAATCCACGTAGCCATACCCAACGTCTCCATGTAGGCATCAACTTTATAGCATGATTTATTATTTTTAAAATGGTAGTTCTTATCAACCATGATCGTTCCCTTTCCTACCGTGAAAAAACCCATGTACATTCGGTAGTCAAGTTTCTCCCCTGTTGAAATGGTATCACTCCGGTTCCCAAGAGAAACAGTACTCTCTTGAACGAAAGCGAAGCAGATAAATACAATAGTCAGACTCAATAACCGTCTCATAAGACAAATTTAATAGTACTTCTTCAAAGAGACAAAGGATGTGCCAGAACTCAAACCGAAAC
>JAYVPS010000014.1:0-10511 GCA_043757225.1 Cytophagales bacterium
CAATTTTGATAAATCAAAAATACACCATCGTAACGATTACCCCAAATACTTCACCATCATTTTGTTATCTGAAAAATTTCTAAAAGCGATTTCCCTGCATTCTATGGCAGTCAGAACCATGAAATCAAAAAGATTTTTTAGCTTTGGTAATTCTAACCAAGAACCATGCAAGACGTAGAGAAGAAAGTAACAGCTATCCTTATTGAAAAATTGGGCGTGCCAGATTCTCAAATAACCCCTGACGCAAGTTTTGTAAAGGACTTGGGTATTGACTCCTTAGATTATGCAGAGCTGGTGATGGAATTTGAACTCACTTTTGATATTAAAATTCCCGATGACGATGCCGAGAAAATGCAAACCATAGGCCAGGCTGTGAGTTACATCGAGTCAAAGCTAAAAAAATAATTTAGCGATTGCTTTTGCCGCCCTGTTGCCCTGTCAATTCAAAATGATTACAAAATCGTTTCATAGCGCCTGCCTCCTTAGCTAAGAGTGGGGAATGGATTTCTGGATTTTTTAATGGAGAATAAAACCATCCATTCTTAGATTCATTCCAAAATACAATAAACTTCTCCAGCGAAAGCATCAAAATATCCTGATCATAAATTTCTTCCACTTCTTTGTCATAGAGCCCTGTAAACTGTAGGAGAACATGATTTTTTTTAATCAACTCACCTTTATTGCAGTCAATGCTGTTAAGCCTCATGAGCAACCGGCTTTCAATATCCCATGCCTTAAATTTTATTTTTCTTGGCTTGAACTCGTTCATAGTGTTGCAATTTATACTACAATCTAATTGTTTTACCTTTGAAATTACGATGAGCGAAAATAAGATATTGTTCATTATTAATAAATTTTCAGGTGGTGGCTATCGCCCGGAAGTGGAAGGACGCATTATTGATGAATGCGCAAAGCAAAACATTGAGTGTTCCATCGAATTCACCCAAGGTCGGGGGCATGCCACCGAGCTGGCTAAATCAGCAGTGCAAGAAAAGAACTTTGCTACTGTGTTTGCCGTGGGGGGAGATGGTACCGTAAATGAAGTGGCTCAAGGACTTGTTAGCTCTGATGTTCGCATGGGAATATTGCCCAATGGCTCAGGCAACGGACTGGCACGCCATCTGGGTATCCCAATTAATTTTAGAGAATCCTTGAGCCTGATTAGCTCCGATAGAGCAATTTCTATGGACACATTTTTGGTGAATGGAAATCTGTCTGTCAATGTTTCAGGGGTTGGTTTTGATGGACATGTGGCAGGTTTATTTGGAAAAGATGGGAAGCGCGGATTAATAGGTTATACCAAATTAGTGCTGAAGGAATTTTTGAGCTACAAAGAATTTCAGATAGAAATTACAGTAGATGGCAGGGCGCTGCAGAAGGAATCATTTATCGTAGCACTCGCTAACTCTTCACAGTTTGGAAACAATGCGCGCATAGCGCCTCACGCCTCTGTGTGTGATCAATTGATTGATGTTTGTTTCATTAAAAAAGTGCCCATTGCACAGGCAGCTGCATTTGGCTATAAATTGTTTACTGGTCAAATGAACAAATCTGCCTTTGTTGAGATCATCAAGGCGAAAAATGTGTCTATGAATTTTGCCCACCCCATGCCTTACCACATTGATGGGGAAGCGTATCCGCCTACCAAAAAATTTGAAATCATCATTCAACCGAGCTCCTTAAAAATGCTTTTGCCCGCTCATGTAACTTTAGCGGAGCGATTAAGAAAATACCCCATTTAGGGCTAGACCTTCCCTGCATGATTTCCGTTAAACAGACTTGTTCAACAATATTTCAATAAAAACAATAATTTATGAAAAGGATTTTTACTATTGTATTGTTTGCCTTGTTCTCCACATGGGCAACTGCGCAAAGCCTTTCGCAGCCCCCATTTGGAGATAACCAAAGGGCAAAGGTTACCCAATTTGTCGGCATGGTCGAAGTTACCGTTGCCTACAGTAGTCCCGATGTTCATGCCCCCAATGGTGATGATCGCAAAGGTCATATTTGGGGAGAGCTTGTCCACTATGGTTTTATCGACCAAGGGTTTGGCTCTTCCAAAGCAGCTCCATGGCGAGCGGGCGCCAATGAGAACACAACGATCACTTTTTCGCACGATGTTAAGGTGGAAGGCAAAGACCTGAAAGCAGGAACCTATGGTTTATTTTTAGCCCTTGATAAGACGAGCCCATGGACATGGATATTTTCAAAGAACTCGACAAGCTGGGGAAGCTATTTCTACAATCAAAATGAAGATGCATTGCGTGTGCAAGTCAATCCACAAGACGCTGTTTATACAGAATGGTTAACGTTTGGATTTGAAGATCGCCAGACGAATTCAACAGTAGCCTATCTGCAATGGGAGAATAAAAAAATATCCTTCAAGATTGAGGTTCCTAATGTAAATGATATTTATGTGACTCAAATGCGTAATGAGTTTCGTTCTTCTACGGGATTTAATACACGCAATTTTTCTACTGCTGCTGCCTTCTGCGTACAGCACAAAATTAATTTGGATGAAGCGCTAGTATGGGCGAATAGTGCGATGAATCCTACTATGGGTGGCCAAGAAGATTTTAATTCGTTGCAAGTAAAATCAACTGTGCTGCAAAGCTTGGGCAGGGAAGCTGAAGCGAACGAAGCAATGGACAAAGCAATTAAGAAACCGGATGCTACTGTTGGAGCAATTCATCAATTTGCAAAAACCTTGTTGGCTGCAGGAAAAAAGGAAAAAGCCATGGAGATATTTAGATTTAATGCACAACAACACCCGGAGGATAAATTTACTACGAATGTTGGCTTGGCGCGAGGTTACACCGCTATGGACGATAAGAAGAATGCAATCAAACATTGGGAATTAGCCATCAAAAATATTCCCGATAGCCAGAAATCTTTTATTGCCACGTATGAAGGCGAATTGAAGAAGGTGAAAGAGGGGAAATAGATGAAATAGATATTAATATTAGGCAGCAAGACGTAAGTAAGCATTTAAGTAGCAAGTTGTAAGCATCCCCATCTTACTACTTGCTACTTCTTTCTTCAATCTGTTTCTTCTCAACGGCATGCCCTCCAAATTCATTCCTCAAGGCAGCCACTACTTTCCCGGAGAAAGTATCTTCTACTTGCGACCGATAGCGCATCAGCAGTGACATGGTGATTACCGGAGTTGGAACTCCCATCTCCAATGCTGTTTCCACCGCCCACTTACCTTCACCGGAAGAATGCATGATGCCTTTTATAGACTCTAAGTTAGTGTCTTCCTCCAGCGCATGTTGCGTAAGTTCCATCAAACAGCTGCTCACTATTGATCCATGATTCCAGACTTTTGAAATGGCTGCCAGATCCATCTTGCTGTCGTAGCGATGAAGAACTTCAAAGCCTTCAGCAATGGCTTGCATCATTCCGTACTCAATCCCATTGTGGATCATTTTTGTAAAATGCCCTGTTCCAATTTTGCCACAGTAGAGATAACCATCCTTTACTGAGATTGCTTTAAAAATTGATTCACAATAATCGAATACTTCTTTCTTTCCACCAATCATCGTGCAGGCACCGTGCAAAGCTCCGATGACGCCTCCACTTGTTCCACAGTCAAGCAAGTGAACTCCAATTTTTTCGAGGTCGCGGGCACGTACCAACGTATCTTTAAAGTGAGAGTTGCCACCATCAATTATAATATCATCTGGATTAAGGTAGTTCTTAAGGTTGTTCAACACCACCTCTACCACGTGGCCTGCTGGCACCATCAGCCAAATAATTTTTCTTCCTTTAAGAGCGAGCGCCATATCACTCATGGCCGAAGTGGTGGTGATCCCTTCTTTCGAGATTTTTTCGGCCGATGTTTTATTAACATCAAAAGCCACCACATCGAAGCCTTTACTTTTAAAATTGAGCGCCAGGTTATAACCCATCTTGCCCAAACCAACTAATCCAATTTGCATCCTAATTTTTTTTAGATGATTTTATACAAGATTGATATACGGAATAAGCCTATAAGTGAAACGATATTTACAGCAGAGTCCACAAAAAGAAGAGTCTGAACTTTTAGAGGTAACGAAGAGCCCTTTGGTGGTGGTAGTTCCTATATCAATCGCCAAAGTGTAGTTCAATGGTGCAGGTTTAATTGCCTGAAAAGTAGTCAAATCAACAATAGAAAGGAAGTAGCCTTAAATGGTTAAGTGAGGCTTACTGGCAGACTTCGGCTAGGGATAGCAGAGAAGCCTGCAATAAAACAGATGTTTGGATAGATTTTAAGCGTTGGCGAGAATGGCCGCCACAAGTTCCGTGAGCCTATTATCTATCTTTTCAAGAACTTGTGTGTACTCTTGATACCGGTTTGACCGTTTTGAATGGTAAGAAAATAATAGCCTTCGTGGAGGTCTTTTACTTTGATGCGTGCTTCGTGATCGTCTAAAATTTCGGGCTCAATTTCCAGTTCGTTGCCGATGATGTTGTGAATTTTAAAAACAGATTTTTTTGCAGCAGGGTTTTCAAATTTTATTGTCAGGTATTCAGTAGTTGGGTTAGGGTAGACCTGAACAATCTTTACAGGGTCGGTTTGACCATAAAAGCTTTCTTCTCTTACCTGGCCGAAGGTTAATTGGCAACTAAGAAGGGCAAGAGCTGCAATAATTATGGTTCGTGAAGCGTTCATTAGGGTTGTTATACGCATTTTAATATCCCTTGGATGCAATTCGTAAGCCAAAAGTTTGAAGAGGCAGAAAAAAAATCAACTTTTTAAGCTTTTGAAGGCTTGAGGCAGGTAATCGACCAGATCAGTAGCGATGAGTGACTCCATCCCCAACTCGCGTACTGCCAGGTCTCCGGCAAGCCCATGAAGATAAACGCCCAACAGTGCAGCCTCAACAGATTCATAGCCTTGCGCCAAAAGTCCCACCAAAATCCCGGTGAGCACATCGCCACTTCCGCCAGTGGCCATGCCAGGATTACCAGTAGAATTGAAGTAGATTGTACCTTCAGCAGAAGCGATAGAAGTGTAAGCACCTTTGAGAACCACAACAGATTTTAGTTGAGCCGATAGGTTCATTTGTTTTTCCAGTCGCTCGAAATCATTTTTCCAGGAGCCAACTAATCTTTCAAATTCTTTGGGGTGTGGCGTAAGGATACTCCCTTTCGGAATGAGTTGCATTAGCGCTCCATTTTTTGAGATCATATTCAATGCATCTGCATCGAATACCATAGGGCGTTGATACTTGGTAAGCAGCGACTGAAAAGCTTTTACAGAATCTTTATGCTGACCAAGCCCCGGGCCAATACCTACTGAATCGTATTTGAGATTGTCGGAGATAGTTGAAAAGTGATTTTCATTTTGGTCGATAGACACCATTGCTTCGGGTACAGATGTTTGCAAAACAGAAAGACCAATCTCGGGCACATGAACAGTGAGCAGACCAAGTCCTGAGCGGAGCGCTGCTCTGGCAGAAAGAACTGCCGCGCCCATCTTTCCTTTTGATCCGCTAATGATTAACGCGTGGCCAAAATTTCCTTTGTGAGAAAATTTTGATCGTGGATGTAAAAGTTTTTTTACTGCTTTGGGTGTCAGGTAGAAATAATTTGTTTGTACAGTTTTAAGGAAATGCTTACTCATGCCAATATCAACCAACTGCCAACTGCCAACGTATTTTTCATTCTCCGAAAAGAAGAAAACCAGCTTCGGCAACTGGAACGAAACAGTGAAATCAGCATAAACAATATCACCATCAGAATGTTGATCAGCAAAAAGTCCGGAAGGAATATCAACGGCAATTTTTGTAGCCAGACTTTGATTAATCACTTTGATTGCTTCGGCATAAAGCCCCTCTGCTTTTCGCGAAAGGCCTGAACCAAAAATTGCATCAATTAAAATATCAACGTTGCTAAAATCTAATTGATCAGGAGTTGAAACCAGCGTTACTTTGATCTTTGGGGTTAACCTATTTAGGTTCTGCTTAAAATCATCGGTATCTTTTACAGTACTTTTTACTATCCAAACATGAATCGGATACCCCCAATCACCTAACAAGCGGGCAATGCCGAGGCCATCGCCCCCGTTGTTGCCGGTACCGCAAACAACACCTATTTTTTTGGTGGCAACAAAACGAGGGGTCATCCAATCAACAAACGCATGACATGCGCGTTCCATCAAATCGATTGAGGTAATGGGTTCGTGCTCGATGGTGAATTGATCGAGTTGTTTAGTTTGAGTGGAAGAAAGTATTTTTAGCACAGGCTAAGAAATTTCCAAATGAAACCTTTTATAAAAGTATCCCCAAATTCTCTGCTCTCAAACAGTATCAAAGTATTGAGATTGATCTGATTGCACATAGTTGGGGTAAATTTGCAGGTGTTTTTTTCTTACTAAGTCAAAAATAGTTTGCCTTAATTGGTGAACGTTTTCTTTCGAGATAGCGGAAACAAAAACTACGTTTTCAAAACCCTGTTCTCGATAGTATCCTTTCATTTCCTCGAAATCGATGGGCTGATCTTTGAGTAAATCAATTTTATTTAAGACTAAAATAGTGGGGATGTTCCCTGCTCCAATCTCGGCAAGCGTTTGTTTCACTACTTCGATGTGATTATTATGAAAGGGATGAGCCACATCTACCACATGAAGTAAAATATCCGATTCTCGTACTTCATCTAAGGTTGATTTAAAGGATTCAATAAGGTGGTGGGGCAACTTTCTAATAAAGCCAACAGTATCAGAAAGTAAAAATGGAATATCACCAAGCACTATTTTGCGCACGGTCGAGTCAACGGTTGCGAAAAGTTTATCTTCTGCTTTCACATTGGCTTTCGTCAGCAAATTCATGATGGTTGATTTGCCCACGTTGGTATACCCCACCAAGGAAGTGCGTACAGTTCCGCTGCGCGATTTTCGCTGAGTGACTCGCTGCTTATCAATTTTCTTTAGCTCTTCTTTCAAAGCGGAAATCTGATTTTTGATCATTCTTCTGTCTGTCTCAATTTCTTTTTCACCTGACCCACCGCGGGATCCTGTTCCCCCGCGTTGCCTCTCTAAGTGAGTCCACATTCGAGTAAGCCGTGGCAAGAGGTATTGGTTCATGGCCAATTCAACTTGGGTGCGAGCTTGGGCAGTTTGCGCGCGCATCAAAAAAATATCCAAAATCAGAAGGCTTCGATCGTAAACTCTTATTTTTGTTTCGCGATTTTCTGGGTTTAAGTCCTTTTCAATATTGCGTAGCTGCGAGGGGCTCAAATCGTCATCAAAAATCACATTCTGTACTCCTTGCCTAAAGACGAATTCCTTAATTTCCTCGAGCTTTCCCTTCCCTACAAAAGTTCTTACATCCGGATGAGGGAGCTTTTGGACGTATTTGCCCAAGGTCATTATGTGCGCTGTTTCGGCCAAGAAGGCCAACTCTTCAAGGTGTTCAGTGGTTTCTTCCGGCTGTGTATTTGGCTGAGCCAATGCAACCAGAACTGCTTTTTTTGTTTCTATTCCCATTCGGGTGCAAACATACTTTATTGGCAAGTTAGTTGTTAAGGCAGGTTACTTTTTAGTAGTTTTACGAGATTTATTAGTGGAAAAACCTTGATATTTAGGGAGTTCTGATACTTTAAATTAAACCTAAACCAGCTTTGGACAGTCAATCCAAGGCATAAGTTGGCCTAATGAAAGTTGCGATTGTACTTAACACTTCTTGGAACATTTATAATTTCAGGCTTAATTTTGTAAAAGCCCTAATTGCCCAAGGCCATTCGGTTCATACAATAGCTCCCCATGATAAATACTCCAGATTCCTAGAAGAGGCCGGATGTACCCATCATAATGTGCGAATGGATAGTCGGGGCGCTAACCCGATAAAGGATACTGCACTCATTTTTGAGTTATTTTTTATTTACAGAAGATTGAAGCCTGATGTAATTCTTCATTACACCATCAAACCTAATATTTACGGAACATTTGCTGCCTCTCTCTTGGGTATTCCGGTTGTAAATAATGTATGTGGCCTTGGCACAATTTTCTTGAAAGATAATTTGGTGTCCTCTTTTGCGATATTCCTGTATAAGCTAGCTTTTCGTTTTCCTAAAAAAGTGTTCTTTCAAAACCCAGACGATCGGGATTTATTTGTAAAACGGAAATTGATTGACAAAGATATTTGCGACTTGCTGCCAGGGTCTGGCATTGACTTAGCCAGATTTGCCCCAACTAATTTTAAGAGGAATAAGCCGTTTACCTTTCTTTTGATTTCGAGACTCATAACGGATAAAGGAATTTTAGAATTTATTGAAGCCGTAAAGAAACTTAAATCACAAGGTGTTCGGGCACACTTTCAGTTGCTTGGGGCGAAGGATCCTAAGCATCAGAGGGGCATTCAAGTAAATGTGATTCAAGAATGGATTGAATCAGGCATAGTGGAGTATTTAGGGACTACAACCGATGTACGAACCTTTATAAATCAAGCAGACTGTGTAGTATTGCCGTCCTATCGTGAAGGCACACCGAGGACACTTTTGGAAGCCTCCAGCTCATCTAAGCCAATCGTTGCAACGGATGTGCCGGGATGTCATCATGTGGTTCAGCATCAATTCAATGGGTTATTATGCAAGCTAAAAGACGCTGATGATTTAGCAGAAAAGATGTTTGAGATGGCCAACTACGATGATGACACCCTTCGTAAATTTGGTGAGAACGGGCGTAAGAAAATGGAACAAGAGTTTGATGAAAAAATTGTGGTTTCAAAATACCTCTCTGCTATCGAAAGCTTAAAGGATCAAAAATAGAGTGCCCTCATTCAAAAGAATTTCCTTACTTTGAGGATATTTTAAGCCTGTTATCGTGCGCCATTCTCTAATTCTTGCAAGCCTCGTAATTTTTTTTGGTTCCTGCGCTTCCTATAAGCAAAACATCATGTTTAAAGGATCGGATATGGCTCAGCCCGAAGTTTTTAAGCGGGAAGCAATGGCTGCTGAAAAGAACTATGTGATCCAAAAGAATGACCTCTTACACCTGGATGTCTTTTCTAACAAGGGTGAACGGATTATTGATCCCAATCCTGAATTAACAAATGGTACGGGTGTTAATTTTTCTGAAAACCAGACAAAACAATTTAATTATTTGATTGAACTAAATGGAATAGTGAAATTTCCTATGATTGGTGAACTAAAATTAGAAGGCCTTACACTTCGGCAAGCAGAAGAGATTGCTCAAAAAGAATATGCGAAGTACTTTATAGAGCCTTATGTTGTTTTGAATTATGTAAACAAGCGTGTGATTGTTTTGGGGGCACTAGGGGGACAAGTTATTCCGTTGACGAATCAGAATGTAACATTGGTTGAAGTATTAGCCTTGGCAAAAGGTTTAAACAATGATGCCAAAGCGGATGTAATAAAATTGATCCGAAACAACCATGTCTATCAAGTTGATTTTAGCACGATTCAGGGGTTCAAAGATGGAAATATGTTGATAGAACCGGGCGATGTAGTTTATGTTGAGCCCATCAGAAGGCCGTTTACCGAAGGATTGAAAGATAATTTTGCGATTATTAGTTTAACCATAAGTTTAGTCACTTTAGGGGTGCTTGTTAGAAGCGTAAAATAGCGTGGAAAAGACCTTTTCAAATATTGACCAGACCGAGGGAATTGACATTGGCAAACTTGTCTCTGTATTCCGAAAAAACAAATGGTGGGTAATCATTCTTTTTCTTGCCTGCAATTTATCGGCTTACCTAACAATCCGGTGGACAAAAGACCTATTCGAGTCAGAGTCAGAAATGAAGCTAGATATAAAACGCGATGCTTCGGAATTGGGTATTAAAACCATTGTTGACGATCAGAACCTGAATGTTATCTCTGGAGAAATTGAGCAAATCAAATCAAAGGTTTTTTTTAACCACCTCATTGATTCACTCGACCTAAGCATTAGCTATTATAGCATTGGCAATGTTTTGAAGGAGGAGCTGTATAAACGTTCTCCTTTTGTTGTGCACTATAAGGCTTTATCGGAAATATTATTAGATAAGCCCATTTATTTTGACTTCGTTGATAAAGAATCTTTTAAAGTAAAAGTAGGCTCAGATGGTAATTTTATTAATGGACGTTTTGGGCTGCCTATTTTGATCGATGGGTGTGAACTTGTTTTTAACCTTACTAAGAATTATCAATCTAGTGACGGGAACGATTACTATTTTATTCTCAATAGCCGGGCTACATTAGTTAGTTACATCTCCAGTAATACAAATGTCGAGCCTCTTAATTTTAATGCAAATACTATCAAAGTTTCATTTCAAGATTATAACGCAAGGAAGGCATGCGACATTGTAAATAAGATTGATACACTTTATATTTTGTATAGCAGCGCACAAAAAAATCTTACCAATAGACAGAAAATAGATTGGCTTAACAACGAGCTCTTACAACTAGAAAAAAGAATGCAGGATTTTGAAGACTACTTTGAAGCCTTTACTCTAAAAAACAAAAGCAGTGATTTAGGCCAAGATCTAAAAAAAGTAATTAGTGCAATCAATAGAACCGACTCACAACGATTT
>JAYVPS010000015.1:0-10499 GCA_043757225.1 Cytophagales bacterium
CGGCTTGGTTAGCCTCGATGTACTTTACCAGATTAGAAACAATGCTATCGTACATCTTCTGACTGTCGTTGTGGTTTACACGCAACAGGTCTGCAAACTTTGCAATTCCATTAGCAGCCCATTGCCGTTTTTCGTCTTCCTTTTTGCCCGCTTCAATTTCTGTAATGTAATCGTTAAGTTTTTTTTCATTGGCGGCAATCAACACCGCCTTTTGACTCATCTCACCAATTAGCTTCATGTTGTTTCTACCCGTTTGAAAGGTTAATACTTCTAAAAATAAGAGTACCCCGAATATACCGAGTACAGCTGTTGCCAGGCAAACATAAAAAGGCCAGCCAGCCTTAAATAGGTTGACTACCTCTGGCGTTACATCATATGAAAACAAATTATTAAAATAGGGCAACATCAACGTAATGATGAGTGCTATTGATGAGTACCAAATGAGTGCGGTTTTCTCCTCCAGATCAAACAATATCCAAGGCGGAAGAAGAAATAAGACTTGTAAAGCCAAGAAACCAGCAATAAGTGGCTCGCCATCTGGTGTAATAAAGGAAGAGTAGACTACACAAAACAGCAAAGATCCTATGCACATCAAAAATCGGGCTGACCCTACCAAGTCAAGGTAATTAAGAATAATTCCGCACCCAGCGATTAGGAATAATAAAGCCGGCAAATAGGCAAGCCCAGGTATTAAAGAATAAGTGATCCCGCTAAAGGTCAGACTTAAAATACCAAAGAATACACAAAGAAAGTTAGTGGCTTGAATTTTTTCATTCAGATATTCTGAGTGTTCTTCCTTTACCCCAATTTTAAAAATTGTACTATTCATCATAAGTGCGGCAATTTTGATAAAAATTATGATATCCTAAAATGAACATTTGAAAAGCCTACATTTGTTATACCATAAACATGCTAAAAAGGCTTTTTATACTTCCGATAAAGTTTTATCAAGGTGCAATTTCACCATACTTAGGAAGCCATTGTCGGCATACTCCCTCTTGCTCCCAATATACCATAGAAGCTATTCAAGAATGGGGAATTATTAAAGGCGGTTGGCTGGGCGCCAAACGGATCGGGCGTTGTCACCCGTGGGGAACGAGCGGGTATGATCCGGTGCCAAAGAAGAAATAATAAATCAGCTTGCCTTCTTCTTCACCTTCCTCAATTCTTCTTTCTTTTCTTTAGCAGCCGCCCCTATGGCTTTCTCCATCGGTTTCTTTTTAGCGGCATCGATGCTGGCTTTTAGGGCAGTCATAATATCAACTACTTTAGGCTCCTCTTCAGTTACCATCACCACTTCTTTACCAACCACTTTAGCGTCTATAATAGCCTTCATCGCTTCATAATAGTGGTCTTTCATTTCTATTTTAGAAAACTCGGTGCTCATCGAGTCCACCAAGGTCTTTGCCAGCTTTAGTTGTTCCTTATCTGCTTTTACTTCGAGTAGACTTGGAACTTCATTGATGCTGCGAACTTCGCTGGGATAGCGCAAGCGATAGAGCAACATGCCTCGCTCATGGGGAATGATGAGTACGGGTGTTTCGCGATCGCGCAAAACTACTTTGCCTACACCCACTTTTCCGGATTCCTTCAAGGTGGCACAAAGTAAACCATAAGTCTTTGCAGCCACATCACCATCTGGACCAATAAAGTAAGGAGACTCAAACAAGGTAGGGTGTACTTCCGCAGTATTTACGAAGCCTTCTATCTCTATTACTTTTTCGCTCTTCAGTTTAACTTTATTCAAATCATCTTGGTCTATGATTACGTACTGACCCGGCTCATATTCATACCCCTTCACAATATCTTCGGTGCGCAACGGTTGACCCGTCACTTTATCTTTCTTTTCGTAGCCAACGGGATGGTGTCCTTCTTTTGTCAACAAATTAAATCCAATGGACTGCCCTGTGTCTATGGCATTGTAAAGCCTGATGGGAATCGTCACCAGTGAAAATTGAATGTGCCCTTTCCAAATAGATCTCATGGAATAATAGTTAGTTTAAAAAATGAGATAGAAGGCACTAAAGTATTGATAATGAATTACTTTTCAAAGTAAAATTATGATAAAAATTTCACCTTATCAGCTACTTCACCGAATGCGTTAATATTTAGTCCTAATTTGGCAAGCAACAATTTTAGAATCTACACTTAATACAAATCGGAAACTTGTTTTCCAACTTCAACGAGAAAAAGCAAGGAAGCGAGTGGAGACATTCAAACAGTCGAGCTCTCAAAAGATCAAGAGGCAATCTACCTTCTAGAATTTATAGGAAGGGCACCCACGAAGAGGTATTGACTTTTGCCTTAAGGTCGTGAAGAAGGTTATAGAGACCAAAGTACGTGCGATTGATGTAGATCGCATGCTTCACGCCTCTCGCCTTTTTTGATTCGCGCAATTCCTTCATAGTGGATAGCCGCTCACCGAATAAATAAACCGCCTCGAAATAGGCTTTATCGTCAAAATCAAACTCCCGTGTGCGGAAGGGTCTTCCTAACAATTCCACCAGCTCCGTAAATATTTCACTAAAGAATCTTTTGTCTTTGGCGGAATCGTCCTCATAAATAAAACGCAATGCATAAAACGCCTTTTCAAGCTTTGCTTGGTTATTCAAAATATCTTTTTCCAATAACTGAAAATATTCTGAGTAAAAATCTGATGGAATTACCTTTACGCAACCAAAATCGATAATCCCCAATTTTTTTTCTTTAGTGATGATAAAGTTGCCAGGGTGCGGATCGGCATGCAATTCCTTTAACTGATGGATTTGAAAGTGGTAAAAGTCCCACATGGCTTGCCCGATTCTATTAGCTTCGTCTTTGGTAAGCGTTTCTGTTTTTAAAAATTCCCCTAAAATCTTTCCGTCCAGCCAATCCATGGTCAGAATCTTATCACTCGAATATTCAGGGTAGTAAATCGGAAAGACTAGATTCTCAATATCTTTGCATTGTTTTGATAAATTGATTGATCTTTTTAGTTCGAGCGAATAGTCAGCTTCCTCCAACATCCTTGCCTGCACCTCTTGAATAAACTCTTCGTATTCAGTTGGGTTTAGCTTAAACATGCGCAGAGCGATTGGCTTCACCATTGCCAAATCACTTTTGATGCTATCTCCAATGCCTGGATATTGAATCTTTACTGCGAACTTTTTGCTGTTTAAGGTTGCTTCATGCACCTGCCCCATCGAAGCCGCATTGCGAGCCGATGGCGTGAAGCTATCGAACATTTCATTGGGGCGCTTTTTAAAAGACCGCTCAAAAGTTCGTGCCACCAGCGGGAAAGATAGCGGGGGCGCGCTGTATTGGGCCATCGCAAAATGATTCTGGTAAGCAGTTGGCAACAGGTTTTTATCCATGCTCAGCATTTGCGCTACTTTCAATGCGCTTCCCTTCAGTTGGCTAAGTGAATTATAAATATCCGTAGCGTTGTCTTCGTGAAGTTGATCTTTTGATAACTCGGGGTTGACCAACTTCTTGCTGTAATGCTTTAGGTAGTTTCCCCCGATTCTTGCCCCGGTAGTAATGAACTTGGTCGCCCGCTGTACTTTGCTTACTGGAATACTCTCCTGCTCTCTTACCTTCGCCATTTAGTCAATTTTATTTTTTTAGTTTCTAGAATTTTGGTAAAGAAATTTTCCGAAGTCAAGGGCATTGTCAAGAACGCCTTTACCAATTAAATCGAAAGCCAGTATGACTGATTTCTCAATGGCGATATCTGTCTTTTCAAAGTTCGGACTTTCATCGTGAGCCCAAAATTGAAGGATAAATACAAGGTGAAGCCAAAAAAGCGAATCGTAGCGCCTATCCAAATAAGGACGCTTAGCAACTTCACCGGAAGTTTTGCCTTCGTTTAATACTTCATTGACCCATTCTTCAAAAGAAGACTTAAAGCCTTTTAGAAAAACAGGAACAGTGGCTGGGTTCTTTACTGATTTGAGCTGATGGATGACAAAGCTCCTGTCTGTTTTTAACAATTCAGCAAGCGAAAAATAAAAGGTAAGAATTTTTTCCCTGGCACTGAAACCTTGGTAGCCCTTGTCCACTTCCATGCGCGTGCGTGTGTGAACAACATAGTTTGTCCAGATAGATTTTTCAAGAGCTTCGAAAGAAGCATATTGAGCATAGAACTCATCCTCCTTAATACCCAGGTCTTTGCAAAACTTAAATACCGTGGGAGGTTTCTTGCCTTCTGTAAGTACATAATCCCGATAAGCCTGAATTATACTAAAATTCGCAGTTTTCTCGGATTTTTTGGATTTTGATTTTTTGATTGTCTGCATACTACCTTAAACATAAATTTTTGAAAATAGTTGGCTATTTCCGCGATTCATTTTTAGATTAACTCTACTTTGTGTTGTGGTGTATTTAAATGGCAGATATTTTTCTGTAAAGCACTTAAACTAACATAGCTTGGTATGCTGCGATATTTTGTTATTATTATATGCTTTTTGATTCTCCTTAAAATAGAATCATCCGCTCAGAATGAAAAGCTAAAGAAAAGTAGTTACTATTTTGAGTTGGGGGAAGATGCTATAAAAAACAAATCTTATAAAAAAGCGCTTGCCCACTTCAATGAGTGCCTTCGTTTAGAGCCTTTCTATTGGGATGCCTATTACTCTCGCGCCATCGTTCGTGAACGCCTTGAGGATCTCAAGGGCGCTCTAACCGACTACAACATCTTTCTTGAATCGAAGCCGGACAATGCGGAAGCACTCTTTACCCGTGCTGTGTTGCGCTATCAAAACGGACAATGGGCCGTGGCACGAGAAGATTTTTTGAAATTAATGAAAATGCCAAGCGGTGAAACGAATACCATTTACTTTCAGTTAGAGAAATCAGGCCAAGCCTCAAAAGTATTTACGGCTCAAGGGGAAATGCGCCCGACATTTCTAAATCATCTTGCTTTGATAGATATCAAGATGAATAATTACAAGCGAGCCATCAGCTATTTAGATTCCGCCTTGTATCTGCTGCATGATTGTGGCGATTGCCTTATCAACCGAGGTCTTGCCAAACAATCAGCACGTGATACCCTCGGTGCGTTGACCGATTACAAAAGCGCGCTCAAGATAGATCCAGAAAACAGTTTAGCCATGCACAACATAGCTTTGCTTTCTGATTTTGGAGATATGAAAGAGGCAGAGCAACTGCTCACAAAGGCAATTGATAAAAACCCAACATTATCCTACTCACACTCTGAACGTGGCTATCTGAGATTGAAAAATGGAAACCTGAAAGGTGCTTTGACCGACCTAACGGAAGCCATTCGACTTAATCCCAACGAAGCCGATGATTGGCTTAATCGAGGAATGGTGAAAGAGAAATTGAGAGATTTACCAGGTGCATTGGCAGATATAACTAATGCAATAAGAATCAAGAGTGATTTTGAAAAGGCTTGGCTTTGTCGTGGAAATATTATGTCAAAATCAAATCTGCTGAAGGAGGCTATTGAGGATTACTCGGTAGCGATCCATCATTATCCTGAATATGGATTGGCTTTTTACAACCGAGCATTAACCTACCATAAACTTGGGCAACTAAAAGAGGCTTGTGCCGATTTGCTTGAAGCTCAAAAGCTGGAGATAAAAGTTGATAGTAAAGTTAGCGAAGTGATTTGCAAATAAAGCACTAGGTTACCCAATGCAACGTCTGAGCCTTCACCGGATTAACAAACGGTTCATTATTCTGTTGTGAAAGGGCCCACAATCTTTTTATCTCATAGTACCAACGAGCTTGCAAATCAGGCTCGCCAATTAGAGACAGTGTCGGTTGGGATTCAAGTCCTTCTTTCAATTTCCTGAAAACACCCATGTCTTGACCAATAAATTGTTTGCCGAGTCTTTTAAGCGGTAGCCACAAAATGTTTGCTAATGCAATGTCAGTGTAGAAAATATGGGTAAGCTCCGTTTGGTTATCATTGAGAGGAGTCAAAACTGTTATAGAAACTATTGTCTTCTCTCCGACCTGAATATGTTCGGTTCTGATCCCGGGGATTTCAAAAGTGATCTCAGTGCTGGTGCCTCCTTTTAAAATTCCATATCCTTTGGAGTTGGATGACGGTGCATGGCGAACCATTTTAAAACCCATGGGCGTTGGCTCAAACTTCTTTTCTTTTAATTTTAATTTGCTGGCCGAGCGCCAATACCAAGATTGATGAACAAACGTAACGTGCGCAGGGTCAATCAATCCAATTACCGAATGATCTATATCCGCAGGCATAATGACCGATTCTACATGCTTGAATTTAAGATTTGAATTCAAAACCAGATTCGGTACTGGGTGTTTTGGGATAATATTTGGCAACTTCTTGTCAGGGATATAAACCCACACCGTGCCATTAATCTCTTCAACTGGATATTGAAATACTTTTATTTTTGACGGGTCGAATGTTGCATCCGGTGACATGGCAGGAATACCCGTGCAAACACCTTGAGTAGAAAACTTCCAACCATGATAACAACATTGAATGGTATCATCCTTGAACCAGCCGTGTGAAAGCGGAACCCCACGATGAGGGCAATTGTCTCTTAGCGCAAAAGGCTTCCCAGTAGCATCACGACCAAAGACAATTTTCTCTCCCAGAATTTCTTTGCCAATTAACTTTCCCTTTTTTAAAAATGATCCATGAAATGCGAGGTACCAAAGATTTTTAAGAAAGAGAGAATGATCAGTAGTCATTATTGAAATTGTTTCGAATGCAAATCTACTATAAATCTGGTCTTAGCCTCAAAAATACCGGCTCCCGAAGCATATTATCCGGTGTCAATCGCGAGTAGTTCAGCTCAGCCACTAAGATTGGTTCTATCCACGTTGTAATTTTTTCATCAACTATCTTTCCACCCTTCAAAGAGGGTACCATGCTCTCTTTCAGCTTGTCCATTTTTTTTTTGATCTCGTTCATCATCGCTCCATCAAAGCCTGTTCCTACTTTGCCTCTATAATGGAATTCTCCTTCTATCCTTTCGGCAATTTGCAACGCGCCAAAAGTTGGTTTCCGCTCACCTTTACCTTGAGTAAATCCCAGGATAAAGCACTCAACAGTCTGGCGCGCTTTTATCTTCAACCATAAATCCGAGCGCTTGCCTATCAAATACTTCCCATCTTTCTTTTTAGCCATGATCCCTTCTAATGAATGCTCTTTTGCAGCCTCAAAAAGTGATTCGCCATCTTCTACCACTTCACTTATTCTATAAGGTGAAGCAGTCTTAATTGCGTCAGCCAGCCATTCCCTTCGGGTTGCCAGTGGTTCGCTTACCAATGCCCTTCCGTCCAAGTACAAGCAATCAAAAATATAGCAATACACTGGACTTGTCTTTGAAAGTCGTTCAATAGAAGTAGCCCCTGTTTGCTGCATACGCTGAATCACTTTCTTAAACTCAGGCTTGCCCGATTTATCGAGGCAAACTATTTCTGCATCAAAAACTCCACACGTGGCGCGGAATGATTTGTCCGCTTGTAGTAATTCAGGAAACTGAGCAGTTACATCTAATTGGTTTCGCGTTTTTATTCTAATGGCCCCATCTTCTAATGAAATTAATGTACGAATACCATCCCACTTAACTTCAAAAAAATAATTATCGCCTTTTGGGGGCTTAATTGAAGTACCGGAAAGCATTGGTTGAATTTCTGTCTTCAAATAATTTACCTGAGGTTCATCCACACGTTCAAGTAACCATTCTTTTTGCTTGATCTTATATATCCGATACTCACCATTTACCTCCTTGCTATTCAATCGAAAATAGAATCCGTCTTTTTTATCTTTCGTGATTTGATATTTGCCGATTGCATAAATCCACATCTCACCACCACCATATTGTCCTTTCGGGATTGCCCCGTTAAAGGTCAGGTACTTCATGGGGTGGTCTTCCGTTTGAACTGCAAGCCGCTTTACACCGGGGTGCGGTGGCAACCCTTTTGGCACAGCCCATGACTTCAGAACACCCTCTTGTTCTAACCTTAAATCATAATGCAAATGCGAAGCATGATGACGGTGAACAACAAAATTATTTCCTCCGCTAATATCAATCTTCGGCCGGGGTTCAGAAGTTTTTTTGAAGTCACGCTTTTCCTCATACGACTCCAGTTGCTCGGGGGTTTTTCTCTTGTTTGATGGTGGCAATTCTTTAATGATTGATTTTTTCCGTTGTGTGTGAATCTCAACCGCATAAGCATCGATCCCTTCCCATGCGTCACCATCTTTTGTTATTTTTTGTAATGCATTCTTAATGTTAAAATCTTTAGGGTCACCTACTTTACTCAATTCATCCCACGTAAGTGGCATCGAGACAGGTGCACCTACCCTACCGCGCAAACTATACGGAGACACAATGCTTTGGCCGGAACGCATTCTGTAAATGTCGATTAACACTCTTCCTTTACGAGCTTCCTTTTTTATGTGAAGCGTGCTATTTGGATTTGCCTCTACAAAAGACTGCGCAATCAATTGAGCCGCCTCAAATACCAAATGAAAATCAAACTTTGGTTCTATCGGGCAACAAATATGAATTCCTTTCCCTCCTGTGGTCTTTGCGAAAGCTGTATAGCCAAACGACTCAATAGATTGTTTCAAGTCAAATGCAATTGATACAACTTCTTTAAAATCATAACCCTCTGGAGGATCAAGGTCAAAGACCATGTAATCAGGATAATCAACCTTAGGCCT
Organism: Cytophagales bacterium; assembly: GCA_043757225.1. Taxonomy (GTDB): domain Bacteria; phylum Bacteroidota; class Bacteroidia; order Cytophagales; family Cyclobacteriaceae; genus ELB16-189. The sequence continues at coordinate 8,660 of JAYVPS010000015.1, forward strand.
ACGACTATGGAGCTGATGAAGTTCTAACGATGCTAAGTTAGCCAACCAAACCAGGGTTGCGGGTTCTGTTGCAATGATGTAATCCTTCTTTTCTTCCTTGCCGAGTTTTTCAAATTCAATCCAATTGGGAGACCACTCCGGCCGGTTTTTCTGATAGAACATTTCTCCATGAATTCCATCCGGAAACCGGATGAGTGTAAGCGCCCGACCTTTTACATGATTAAGTAACGTAGGTGCAATACGAAGATAGTATTCAATAACCTCCGCCTTCAAAATGTTGTCTTCAGGAAAAAGTACCTTCTCCAAATTACTTAATTCAATCTGACGCTTGCCTATTGTAACCCACTGCGCTTTTTTTGCCATGATTACATTCTTAAGTAGAGTATCGGCATTAATCTAAACACTCTGTATTTTATAAAAATAGTTAATAATCCTATTGAAATTGAAAGGTATAAACAATGATACCTTTGATAAAGCAATCGGAGCCTTCTCTGTGGCACATGCCGATCAGAATGAAAAAGACTTCGAAGTATTTTAGCGGGCTATAACCAGTGGAAAAGTGAGCGCTGCTTTTGAGAAAGAGAAGTGACACTAAAATAATACGTCCCTCTTCGTTTATTAAAAACTAAAAAACAATATCCTCATACTTTCCATTCACAAATCTTCTACAAGAAATCCGCCCCAACAAGGCAACAGGCTTAAACAGAGACTTGCCCATCAACATACGCACACACTCTTGAATTCCTTCTGTAATGCTGGGGTGCGGGTGTACACACTCTGCTAACTCTTCTATGCCTTTATCCATCGAAATCAGAACGGCTATCGCTTGGATAGCACTACTGGCATGATTGCCTACTACTTTCACGCCCAAGATTTTCATCGCATCATCATTGGTCACCAATAGTTTAATAAACCCTTGCGTGTTTCTTTTAGCGATGGCTCGCGGAATGGTGCTATAGTCCAATGTCACCACTTTATAATCTATCCCCTTCTCCTTTGCATGAATTTCGTTTATACCAACCCCTGCTACTTCGGGGCTTAAAAACATAATAGTGCTAATATTCTCATAAACCAACTTACGCTGCGGATGACCAAAAATCCGCTCAGCTGCATATCGGCCTTCGAGTTCGCCCACATTCACCAAAGAAATATCTGCCGTAAGATCGCCAACAGCATAAATGTTTGAAATGTTGGTCTGTGTGTCATTGTTATGTATACCGCGCTTGCTAATATCGATCCCTACTTTATCGCCCCACAAGTCTTCTAAATTCGCTACCCGCCCAACAGATACAAGCGCTTTCTCTACATTAAAAGTTTCGCGACTTCCGTCAGTATATTCCAATTCATATTCTACCCTACCATTAAGAATACGCATATGAATAAGGTGTGAGTTGCGGTGTATGAGCACACCATTATTCTCCATGTTTCTTTCAATGATCCCCACCACATCGGGGTCTTCGAAGGGGAGAATGCGATCGCCTTTGTCAATCAAGTTCACCTTTGTCTTTCCAAAACCGCTAAAAATAGTTGCATATTCGCAACCAATAACCCCCGCTCCTACAATCACCATACTTTCTGGGAAGTCAGTCAAGCTTTCTATTCCATCGCTGGTCATTACAATTTTCTCATCGATGGGCAATTCAGGCAAATAGCGAGGCCTACTTCCGGTTGCAAGAATTACATAATCAGCAAATACGACTTCCCGTTGAGCGCCATGTAAAATTTCGACCTCATGCTGGCTCAATAATTTGGCCTCACCGATTTTATATTTAAGCAAGTCAGCGTAAGTTGAAGTATTAAGATTCGTCATGTGTTCCTCCAACATACCTTTTCTTTCCTT
>JAYVPS010000016.1:0-2802 GCA_043757225.1 Cytophagales bacterium
GTGAATCCTACTTTACCATTAAAGCCTTCTTGTTTATTTTTTTTATAGATGATGTTGATGATTCCCGCATTACCATTCGCATCATACTTAGCAGAAGGGTTATTGATGATCTCGATTTTCTCGATGGCCGAAGCAGGTAAATTATCTAACCCGGATTGGCTGCCAAAACCCGTTAAAGCTGTTTGCTTGCCATCCATCAACACCACTACTTTATCGTTTCCACGCAATAGCACTTTGCCATCTTGCACCGTTACGCCTGGCAGGTTTTGCATGGCCTGCAACACGGAGCCACCTCCTTGACTAACGTTATCTGCCACAGTAAATATTTTCTTATCTAGTTTCTCGCTCACGGCATCTTGCTTTCCAGTGATCACTACTTCGTCCAGTTTTTTAGAGTCTTCCGCAATTTCGACTGCTCCAATATCTAAAAATGAAGTAAGCGATCCAGCATACAGAGGTTGCCTTTTAGTAACATACCCGATAAAAGAAAATTCCAAATAATAATTTCCGGGCTTGAGGTTGGCCAAAGAAAATCTTCCTTCATCGTTGCTAATCGTTCCAGCTACAAAGCTGCTATCCTTCTCTGCTTTGGCCACCACATTTACATAGGGCATTCCTAAACTACTGGTTTGGTCCTTCACCAATCCGGAAACAGTAACGGATTTTACCTGACTGAAGGAGCTAGATGAAAAGGAAAATAAAAAAAATAGAAAAAGGTATCGGATATAAACCATATTTAATCAGAATCAATTTTAACAGATAAAACAGAAAAATGAGAACACAGAGAAAGTCACAGAGCCTTTACTCTGCGAAACTCTGTGTGCATTATCTCTGTGAACTGCGGTAAAATAGAAATTATTTCTTTCCGTATTCCAAAATCATAAAAGTACCAGGTACTACTTTTGGTCTTGGGTTAGGCACTTCGGCTGTTGCCGCAGGAGTCTCTCCGTATTGTGCCGTTATTACAAACACATGGCCAGTCTTAGTATCCATTGCAATGGTTCTGGCGCCTACCTCAGTTTTAATAGTTTCAACCACTTTAAACTCATTAGCTGAAACTTCTTGAACCACAGTGATCGTCCCTTCGCCATTGGAACTAAATGCTCTCTTTGATTTCGGATCGAACACCACGCCATCTACCCGTTTGCCGATCGGCACTTGCGCCACTACATTTCCTTTTTCAGAATCAATTACCATCATCCAACCATTATGGCAAACACTAAATAATCTTTTTGTTTTTGTGTCGATGGCAAGACCAGTAGGCTCTTCGCCCGGGGCGATCTTCCAGCGGCTTTTAATAGCTAACGTCTTTGCATCGAATGAAACAATTTCATGAATGTCTTCTAAGTTTAAAAAAATCGTTCCCTTCTCATCGGTAGTGCCCGCTTCCAATGCAGTGCCTCCTACATTTATGGTTCCTACCACTTTACCGGCTTCAATATCAATAACAGTCGTAGTAGTATCGCTGTGATTGAAAATAAACACGCGTTTAGAAAATGCATCATACAACAATGCATCCGGATTCTTACCAGTAGGCAATTCTACAATTGGCTTCAAAGTTTTCAAATCAAAAATGGTGACTGAGTTACTTCGGCCGTTAGTGGTAATTCCTCGACCTGTTTTCGGCACTGCAATCACTCCATGCACTCCTTTAAGATCTGGAATCTCTCCAACCTTTTCATGTGTGTCCGCATTCAGTACTTCCACTTTAGTTCCGTGTGAGACATAAATTCTCCGATTCTCCGAATCGACACTTAAATAATCCCAACCGCCTTCGCCACCAATCACGGTTTTTTTGATCAGTTGATACTGAGGGGTTTGGGCTAATGTTGTACTGGTTACTATCAGACTGGTAAAAACCATGCTAATCAGAAAATGGTAGGTAGATTTCATAGATACTTATTTTAAGGGTTAAATTCGATTTACTATATAGACAATCTTAAATATTGTTTTATTCCACGAGGATTAGCCTTTTTTAAAATTAATTCTTTGTTATGATATCTTTTTAGGTCTAAATGATTTCACCTAAATGTTTCATCTGTACAACATTCGAATTAAGCTTGGAAATACTAACAACAATAACGGAAGCCCTGCAATAAAACCACCGATTACCGCTACTGCCAAAGGCTGTTGCATTTGTGCGCCCAACCCGATTCCCAATGCCAATGGCATCAATGCCAAGATTGCACCAATGGCTGTCATCAGCTTGGGGCGGATGCGCAGGGCAATGGCATAGTTGATCGATTGATCCACATCACCGGTCAGCGTCATGTTTTGCCTGAATTGATTGACGGTGAAAATAGCATTTTCGGCTATGATCCCTACAATCATAATGATACCGGTGTAGCTGCTAACGTTCAACGGTATCCCCACAAAATACAAAGCGAGTATGCAACCACTAATGGCGCAGACGGAAATAAATAAAATCAAAAATGATATCCCCCATTCTTTAAATAAAAACATCAACACACCAAACACCAGTAACGTGGCCATGCCCAAGATGGTGAGCAATTCTTTAAATGATTGTTGCTGCTCGGCATACGCACCACCGTAAGAAATGGTATAGCCTTGTGGCAAGGCCAAGTGCTCGCCCAGTTTTTTCTGTATGTCTTTGATAGCACTCCCCAAATCGCGGCCATCTAAACGGGCGGTGAGGATAACGGCTGACTTAAGGTCCTCTCTCCGATATTCAATTTCACCCGGAATTATTTTCACATCGCAGAAAAAAGAAAGTGGACGCGTAGAGCCATCGGGCAAAAAGATGAGCTGTCTTTTCAGAAGTTCTAAATCATTGTCTTTAAA
>JAYVPS010000017.1:0-10327 GCA_043757225.1 Cytophagales bacterium
GAAGACAGGATTTATTTAACGATTACCTATTTCAAATTTGCGCTCATCAAAGTTTCCTCAGTCTGATCAATCAGTTCCCACTTAAGACAAAGGCGCCCCAATAATATGGATGCGTATATTTTTCCATGAGTTTTTTCTTTGCATGTTGATATGCTGCTCCAGTGTCTTTTAATTCAATCCATCCAGCATAGAATAAAACCATAAATTCTCTTGTTGCTTCATCGTCCACTTTCCACAGACTCATCATTACTTGTTCGGCACCGGCCATTAAAAAAGCACGTTGTAACCCATATACACCTTCACCATTTTTAACATCCCCTAATCCTGTTTCGCAAGCCGACAACACCACCAATGACGTTTTAAATAACGGAAGTGTTGAAACTTCGTAGGCCGTGAGTATACCATCATTGATAGCTGGATTTTGAAGATGGGGTTTGTTCTGACAACCCGCCATCAGTAATCCGGAGCGCAATAGAGGATTTTGCGACTGTCCTGTTTCTATTGATGCAGGAAGAAAGAAACCATGTGTTGCTATGTGAAGGACCTGTGGCATGGAAAGCGACTTGATTTCATCTTCGCTTGCCTCAGCTCCTTCGAAATCCTGATAGACAATTTTATTTTGATTGAGTATGGCTGAGATTTCGTCTAATTCTTTTTCTGTTCCTGGCAAGTCATTTATGCTTTCCAAATCCAGGGAGCGGGTGAGTTTTGCTTTTGATTTTGGAGACACAGCACCATAGTTGGGATGGGCAAAAATGGTTACTTTAGAAAGTGGTGATTTCTTTTTCTGGTTTAAAATCCATGAAGTAGATGGAACTAATTGAATGGAGATTTCTTCCTGAAGATATTTTTTTGTGACCGGGTTGAACAGGGTGGAGGGATTAAGTTGATGATAAGCTCCATCGGGTGATAGCCAGATTTTTTTTATCCCTTGTAAATGTGGTTCAAGCGGTTTCCAAAATATGTTATAGGAAATCAAATCATCCAGTTGCTGTTTAATGGCATTTTGATAGTATTTAATTCCCCTGCCTTCTATTTCTTTGGCTGTTTTCAATTTAGCAACGATAGGTATTTCGATACCCGGTTTAATAATCACTGCATAATAGGACGAATCATAACCGTCTATGCGATCCTCAACGGCAAAAACGATTTCAATAGCGCACTCGTTAGGCCCTAGCAATTTCTGAATATCCTTCCATCTGGTACTTTTGGGTTTAAATTTTGAATCGGAATTAATAGCGTATGTAGAGATTTTTTTTTCCAGATCGTTTAATTGTTCTGCAAGGGAGTCTATTCTGGATTTAGTGGCTTCAGGATTTTGAAGAAGTTTTCCATATTCATTTTTAGCAACCTGCCACGTGTTGAACACCTGCCGCATTGATTTGTCAGAAGAATTAAAGATAGCATCTCGTATAGGGGCAAATGACTGAAGGATTATGCCTTTTTGTTCGATGAGCAAATTGCACCACATCTCCGCCAGCCCAGGAACTTGCTCATGGTACTGTGCTGCGAAGCCATAAAAACTTTGAAGTACCTGTTTGTTCCCATCATTAAATTGTTCCTTCTCCTTTTCGCTGAGATAAGGAAACACGTTTTGTACATACTGACGCTGTTGTGCGATTGCTTTTTGATAGTAATTGAAACTTTTTTTGAAATCTCCGCGCAACTCTGACTTACGGGCGATAACAAAGAGGAGATCAATCCATTGAAAATTATTTCCCCCAACTTCTTTTTTTACTTTGTTCAATACAAAATCAAAATATTGATCCGCTTTTTTCTGGTCGAGTTCAGCCTCATAGATCAGGCCCATAAAGATGTAAGAATCATTAATTATTACATTCGAGGCCTGAAAAGGCCGGCTCTCAAAAAGCTCAATCGATTTTTCAGCATGATGGTGCGCTGATTTTAATTTGTCATTCTGTAGTTTGGAATAGTACAACATCAGGTAGGATGTGGAAATAGTCTGATGAAGCAGGGCGATGGTTTGATATTGCTTGTCATCCAAAACATCAAATTCGTATTTTGAGTAAATGGATACTCCTTCTTTCGCTAATGCGATACTCTCTTCCCATTTTTTTTCAAAGAGTACCTCTTCGGCCATCACCAGTAAAACCTTTGCATATTCAATGGATGTCTTACCGTATAATTTTATCGTCAGTTGCCTTCGATTTTGTATGGTTTGCATTAGACCGATTTGATTTCCCATTAATCCATAAATAGTTGAGAGTTTTTCCAGAAATAGTAAATAGAATACTTCTCCGGAGTCTGTCGATTCAAAAATTTTGCGTGCTTGCTGTATATAGCGATCCGCTTTTGGGATATCACCGATGATTACATTCAATTCGGCCAGCGAGCCTAACGTGGAAGCATACTCTTCAGATTGTTCTCCACTCACTGATTTTATCAGATTCAATTGTTCTAACCATTCTTGTTCAGCGAGTTTTAATTGACCTGCCCCATAATGCAATCGCGCGAGCAAACCAAGTGCACCTGTATAATATTCCGACTTTACACCATATTTTTTCTTTATGAAGTTTATTTTTTCGGAAAGGAATTGTTCTCCTTTTGCCATTTCCCCCATTGAAAAATAAAGCCCTGGCAAACTGAAAATATTTGAGAGGATGGGATATTCATATTTATCTGGATCAGATTCTGCATTAAAAATTTTGTTGGCCTCCAGCAGATAAGCCAATGCATCATCATATTCATGTAAGGACTCACACACAGAGCCAAGTGTCTGAATGGTTTCTGCATAATCGGGATGGCCGCCATTGAAGTAGTGCGAATTCAGAGCGAGGAATTCTTTTAATTTACTTTTTGCCTTATTCCAGTTATTATTTAGTTTATACTGTGAGCCTAATAATGATAGCTCAGAGAGCAGGAGCGTGTCGGGTTGTATGTGGATGAGTTTTCGTACCGCAATAAATTCTTCTTTGAAGTATATCGATTTAGCACTATTGCCAGACAGTCCATAGTCGTCCCCCAGGTTAAACGCCATGGCTGCATAGTCTTCATTCTCTCGTCCGAGAAATGCCTCCGCATGTACAATAGCATCTTCAAATGCACCGGCCGCTTCCCCGTATTTTTTTTGATCTTGAAATGCCCATGCTATTTTATAATATCCGATCCAGTCTTCCTTTGCAGGTTCACCTGATCGAAGTACGGTCTTTTGATCACCATTGGTTTCCCCGTTTTTGAATGACTCAGTAACACGAACTTCCCCGGTGTGATAATACCATGTACATTTCCCATCCAGAACTTCTTCGGGCCTATCTTCCAGAAGCGTTCCTTCAAATTGCACCTGGCTGTTTCGAAAAAAATCTTTTACTATTCCCGTTGGCTTATCGTCTTTGTAAGTGATTATTCTATAAAAGGCGGTACTTGTGCTGTCACTGATAGGCTGCCAAAAGGCATCCATCCAGATACACCACTCACCTTGTCTTCTATGCTGACTGTCTGTTTTGTTAGGATGAACAGGTAGTGACTGTGCATGAATTGCAGCAAAGAAAAAAAACAGTAATAAGGTGCTACAGATTTTTGCCATGTTGCTTCGTTACTAAATAATGGATACTAAATCATTGAAGCGAGCTCTGATTTTCGCACCAACTATCTTGATTGAAAAAAGGGATGAAGCATTGCTCCATCCCCAAAAAGAAATTACTTTATCATTTTTGAATTAATCAAAAGTGACTTTACTTACCCAAACATCCTTGTCTTTTATGCCAATGCCCACGTACGTGCGCGTAGCTGTATTGGCATCGAAATACATAGTGAGTGAGCCGTTACCATGATAGACATAATATTTCTTATTGCCTGGATACTTGAATTCGCCCAGAGTAGCTTTTACTAAATCAATTTTTACTATGCGTGGAAAGTAATGAGGAAAGTAATTACCAAAGAAGTCCTTTTCCATTTTAAACTCGATGATTTCCCAGTATGCTGATTTACCATCAGCCGTAACAAAAAATGTCTGAGGCATAGAGCTGGTTTCACTTTGCTTGTCTTCATATAATTTATCCACAGCATATTGCGCTTTAATCTTTCCTTGGCTATCGAAGTGAAAACAAATAATGTCGCCATAAGCTTTTACCGGTACATTATTGATCGTTTGCATGAACGTAGTTTGGCCGGTCACAAGAAATTCATTGTTGGGTGTTACTTCGAAATTTTGAACGAAGAATTTTTTTCCATTATACACCTTACCACTCTTTTCCCCTTGGGCAATTTGCTTCTTTGCTTTAAATTCGGTGACGGGCGCAGTTGTGGCAAAAATCATTTTGTTTCCGCTAAACTTCAACAGGTGTAAAAAATCCATTTCTTCAGAAGCTGCTTTATTGTATTTGGCCAGCTGGAAATTTCCATCATCAGACGCACCAGGGTTACCTATGGAAGCGTAATCTTTAAAAACTTCTTCATACGCCTCTTTGCTCTTGGTTGAAAGTGCACTCATAAATACTTCACCATTTTTTACATCTACACTATTTACCAATAGGTTTGATGACGGGCTGGTGAATTCAACTTTATTTTTAAGCGTACCTTTTATATCGTAGTGCAGATAAACATATTTGGTGGCATCGCCATTACCTGTCTTTGGAGCCAAAATCACAACAAAATCCTGTTTGCCAACGCTTTTTCCGGGAGCCTCTTCGGTAATTTCCTGGCAATAAACCATAGAGTATGCACCAATAGCATCAATGTTCCTTTCTTTTACACCACCATCGATGTCAATTTCAAGCAATACATATTGTTTGGGATTTTTCTTGTCACCGGTTTCATAAAATGCCAACACCATTATTTTATCGGTTTCTTCATTTTCGTATGCTGCAACACCTAGGTAGTTGCGACCAGCTTCGGTTTTAAGTTTTACAACATCTTCACTGATCACTTTATCGGTAACGTATTCCTGCTTTTTGTAATCCCACTTTTGATTTTCCTTCTTGATGAACACTTTTAGCTTCATACTAAGTACATCGAACGAAGTAGAGCCTCCAACCCAAGCCTTTAACCGACCAGCGATTCTATCTGGCATGATTTCTACTTTGGGCTCGTTCACTGATTTGCCTTCCAGAAATTTTAGGTCTTTGTCGAATGAATAGAGTTCGTAGAATAACTCTTTTTTCTTTTTATCGCCTGGGATTTTATACAGCACGCTTATATTGCCATTCTCATCAAATATGGTCCCATCCATGTAGCCTTTTTGGGCCTTATTGGAAAGAGAACCCACGCCTTCTTTTATGGTTTGGCCAATCACAACTGTGGCCATAAACAGCATCAGAAGACTTGCTCCGGATTTTAATAGTTTGTTTTTCATGTTCTTTAGTTTTTGTCTCAAAGGTTGGCGTATCAGCTTCGGTAAACAATCACATTAAAATGTGATTTTTTGGAAAGTACTGACGGATAGCTTTGTCTAAAATTTCAGTCCTCATGAAAAAAACAATTGCATTATTTCTTCTCATGTTATGCACTTGTGCTATGTTGTTAGCACAAAACGTAGTGCTTAGGAGCACTGCGGAAGTGGCGTTGGCCAAGGCCAAAGAACTATTGGCCGATGAAAAATTTAAAGAGGCTGCTACTAAACTGGAAGAAGTCTTATTGACTGATCCCAATAACATGGAAGTTCAGTTTTATTTAGGAAGGGCTTATCAAGCGTTGGGAGAAGTAGAGAAGTCAGTTAATTTTTTTTTAAAATCAAAGGATTTGATGCACGAAGCTTTGGATACCTATAGGGCCGGTTCTAACGAGACTATAAAGTTGCACATGCTTCAATATCAGCAGCGTTATGCTTCTGAGCAATCAACGTTATCAAAGGCTCCTAATACAATGAAAGACCCAGTAAAACTTCCGGGCTCCGTTAATAGTAAGTACAGTGATTATTTTCCAATGCTTGATCCTGCTGGAACGAAATTATATTTTACATCACAAAGACCAGATGGTGAAGGAACAAGATCTATCTTAAAATCGAAGAACTCATTAAATAAAGTGGCAGCTAATTCTGAATTAGTTGAAAGTGATGAGGATCTTTATTTTATTGAGAAAGTTGGATTAGCCTGGGGCGCACCCGTTAAACTGCCTGAGCCTCTCAATACAGATAGCAATGACGCAGCAGCTTGTTTTTCAGCAGATGGACAACTTATGGTTTTCACTGCTTGTGGGATTTCAGACGCTGTAGGTAGTTGTGATATTTATTTCAGCACCATGGAAAACGGTGTTTGGTCTTCTCCTAGAAATATGGGTAATGTCGTTAATAGTCCTGAATGGGATGCGCAGGTTTCATTATCTTATGATGGTTCTAAACTCTTCTTTATTTCTTCACGTGATGGTGGGTATGGCGAAACGGATATTTATATGGTTGAGAAAAATATTTTTGGCGAATGGGGCCCCGCAATAAATTTAGGAGGTATTGTTAACACTCCTTTTAATGAATATGCACCATTCATAAGCCAGGATGGAAAGACATTATACTTTTCCTCAAACGCCCATCCGGGTTTTGGAGGCTTGGATATTTTTAAAAGCGTTTATGAAAATGGAAAGTGGAGTATGCCTGTCAACCTCGGCAAGCCCTTGAATACTCCCAAAGACGATAAGTTTTTTACGATTGGTGGATCTGGTGAAGTAGGATATTTTTCATCCGACCGTGATGGTAAAAGCATGGACATTTATCAAATAGAAATCCCTGAAGAGATGCGTCCTCAGCCCACCATAGTAATAACGGGTACTGTAACCAATGCCAAGACCAAAGAAAACGTTGGTGGTTTTGTGATGGTGGAAGATATGGACACCGGTGAATTAATCGCGGTGAATAAAAGTAATGCTGTTACCGGAAAATATATGGTTGTGTTGCAGGGTGGTCGTAACTACAGTGTATCGGCAAACAAAGAAGGATTCTTTTTCTATTCTCAAAGTTTTGAAGTGCCCAAGAAAATCCAATACCAGGAAATCGTAAAGGACATTACACTAAAGCCCATCGAAAAAGGAACGAAGGTGGTGATCAATAATATCTTTTTTGAAATAGGCAAGGCAACAATTACTCCTCAAAGCCATTTGGAACTTGACAAAGCGATTGACCTGCTGCGCACTAATCCAACCATGGTCATTGAAGTTGGTGGCCATACCGACAATGTGGGCGATGATGCCAATAATATGAAATTGTCGCACGACCGAGCTAAATCGGTTCGTGAATATATGATTGGTAGGGAAATTGGTACAGACAAAATTCAAGCTAAAGGGTATGGCGAATCAAATCCCATCGCAAACAATGATACGGATGAAGGAAGGCAGGCCAACCGCAGAACAGAGTTTATCATCCTGGAGTTTTAGAGTTTTGAAATATAGTATAATGTCACATACATAAACGTTGGCAGTAATTCCCCCCTTAAGAAAATTTAAAGAAGTCTGTAGATAACGTTATCTTAGCTATGAAATCGAAAATAGATCTCCGTGGAAAAATGGCATCGAAAGAATCCGAGCGTAATTCTGAGACGGGTGTTTCATGGAAAAGTCAGTGGCGGAGCTTAGCTACCCCGGATACAATAATTTTTACAATTTTAAGTAAACACCCAATTCGATTTCTTAATAATTCTCTTCATCTAAAGTGATGAGTAAGAGAATTATTATGCATTTATAATTTGACATCTAAAAACCAACGAATCTTCGACTTAACGTTATATACAATTTTTTCGGGACAGAGAACCACTATCGGACAAGTAACCATTAACCTAACCAAATAACTAAATGAAAAACAAATTGAAATTCTCCTATGCGACCGCTCTGACACTATTTGTGGTAACACTCATCGCGACAGCATGCTCTTCACCAAAGAAGGACACGAAAGTTGAGGACAACATAAAAATGTACACGCATGTTTGGGATGAAATAATTAACAAAGGCAAATTGGACATGTTCAATGACTCCAATTTTGCAAAAACCGTAATCATGCATGCAAGTCCGACTGATGTTGTTGGCATCGACAGTGCAAGAGCTTACTACGCAAACTATTTGACAGGCTTTACTGACATTACATTTACAATAAAAGATGTATTTGGGATGGATGAAAAACTTGTAAAGCATTGGAACTTTAAAGGAAAGCATACGGGTGTATTCTTTGGCATTCCAGCGACCGGAAAAAATGTGGACATAGACGGTGTTACTTTAATTCGTATGGACAATGGAAAGATTGCGGAAGAAAGAGATTTTCTTGACAACTTAGAATTCATGCAACAACTCGGACTAATTCCAAGATAAAGAGCTGTGTAAGAAAAAACTACTGCCAACAATGTGCATATTTCATTTGGCTGGTTCGGTGTTGCATTGTAGTTTTAGTTTCATAATTTCGTTCACACATGTGGGACAAATTAGTTTTCAAAATCAGCCAAACGCAATATGCACTCACGTTGGGTGCAAGGCTAGGTGACGGCTTCTATGAAAAGTATTTAAATTGACAAAACATGATTTAGTTCGACATTAAAGAATTGGAAAGAGGACTTAAAGAAGGTAATATGACAATGACTAAAATTAATTTCATTTTTCTTTTGCCATTGCTGTGGACAATGGGGTGCAAAGAAAGCCAACCCTCTTTTGAGGCTCCTGTATTAAAGAACATAGGGGACTACCGTGTTTCTGTGACAACCCAGTCAAAGTATTCTCAAATGTTTTTCAATCAAGGAATTATTATGGCTAACGGCTTCAATCAGGCAGAGGCAGAAAGGTCATTTAGAGAGGCAATTAGACAAGACTCCACATTTGCGATGGGTTACTGGGGAATAGCATATGTATTGGGACCAAATTTCAATTCTGTCGACAATATGGGAACTGTTGCCGAAATAAGAAAAGCAGTCTCAAAGGCAGTTCGATTTGGCGAACATACTGCTCCTTGGGAGAAAGCTCTTGTTAAAGCGATACAACTAAAATTTCCGATGGACACTACTGCAACAAACGCTGAAGGCTTTGCAAGTTCAATGAAAGATGCCTATCTGCAGTTTCCAGACAACTCATTTGTTGCAACCCTTTACGCTGAATCGGTCATGAATCTACATCCATGGGACTTTTATACACGTAAAGGCGGAGAGCCGCGACCTTGGACTCCAGAGATTGTTTCCCTACTTGAAAAGGTAATTTCAATAGATCCAAAAAACCCGTTAGCCAATCATCTTTATCTTCATGCAACGGAGGCAAGCCCCGATGTTGAGAAGGCGTTGACAAGCGCAGAAAGGTTAAAAACTTTAGTTCCTTCTGCAGGGCATTTAGTTCACATGCCTTCGCACATCTATATCAATACAGGAGACTATCACGAAGGTTCAATCGCTAATGAAAAAGCAGTAGTGGCTGACAGCATTTACATTGCTGAGTGTAAATCGCAAGGATATTATCCACAAATGTATTATCCCCACAACTATCATTTTCTTGCTGCAACAGCAGCTTTTGAGGGGCGGGGTGCACGCTCAATTGAAGCCGCTTACAAGACAGCCAGCCTCATTGATAAAAAATACTATCACGAACCGGGATTCGAAATGGTACAGCACTATCTAACTATCCCCAATCATATTTTAATAAAATTTGGTCAATGGGAAAAGATATTGACTCTCCCCAAACCGACAGAAGACTTAGTTTACCCAACTGCTATTTGGCATTATTCGAGAGGGATAGCCTATGTCAACTTGGATAAGATAGAACAAGCAAATGAGGAACTCAAGAAGTTGAGCGAACTTAGTCAATCACCATCAATTGCCGAGCAATTAAATTGGGGAATTAACAAGGTGACAGACGTATGCAAAATATCATCAAAGACTTTGGAAGCAGAACTGAACATAAAATCAGGAAAATATAAAGAAGCAATTCAACTCCTTTCTGAGGCAATTAGATTAGAGGACGATCTCAACTATAACGAGCCACCTGACTGGTTTTTTTCTGTTCGTCATCTATTGGGTAATTTACTATTGCAGACTGGGGACTTTATTCAAGCAGAAAAAATTTATAGGGAAGACTTAGCCAATTGGCCAAAAAATGGATTTGCACTAAACGGACTATTTGAAAGTTTGGTTGGGCAAGAGAAAACAAAAGAAGCTGAAGAAGTAAAAAAACAATTTGAGCAAGCATGGAATCTTGCGGACTCTGAACTTAAAGGGTCATTGATTGACCCCGACAAGAGAAAAAATCTTACTTTGACAATTGACAATAATTCCCCCGGTGCATTAGTTTATTTGGCAAGTTCGTTTTGCATGACCAAGTAGATGACAAGAGGACTGGGTAATGGCTCGACCCGCCAATCGAGTAGACGGCCTCACCGGATTTTTCACCGGTGAGGTGCGCCTCTCACACCACTGTACGTACG
>JAYVPS010000018.1:0-2782 GCA_043757225.1 Cytophagales bacterium
GACACGCACAAACCAACGAGACATCAAAAATAAACAGCCTAATAAATGTCCATTAGAGACTATCGTCTAAAAAATAGCCTAATAAATGTCCATTACTCCCGAATTTATGATCCTTCTGAAGGAAATATTCTTATCAATGGAATCGATCTTAAAGATATTCAGCTTGAAGATTGGCAAAACGCAATTGGTGTTCTCTTTCAGAATTTTCCGGAATACAATCTTACCATTCGCGAGTCGATAGGGGTTGGCAGAATTTCAGATCAGGTTGATGAGGAAAAATTAAAGCAGGCAGCAAACTATTCCGGAGCGGACGAATTCATCACAGAATTTCCGGCAACGTATGATCAACTTATCTGGAAAGAATTTAAGGACGGTACAGATTTATCGAAAGGCCAGCACCAACGCCTGGCCGTTGCCCGCATGTTTTACCGCGATGCGCCCATTACGATTTTAGACGAACCCACGGCTTCCATTGATGCGGTTACAGAAGAAAAAATTTTCACCACTCTGGAAACCAACCGTGTTGGGAAAACGGTTATCCTGATCACGCATCGGTTTAGCACCGTAAAAAATGCCGACAAAACGTTGATGCTCGAACATGGAAAAATTATTGAACAGGGATCGCACAGAGAGTTAATGCAGCGCAATGGAAAATATGCAGATTTATATAGGATGCAGGCCAAACGCTATCTGGAAGATGAGGGGATTGCACCAATCATTCCACCCTTGCAATGACTTCTTCCTTCTTTATCAATTCTGCCAACCTGACACTTTTCTCTCTTGGAACAACTATTGATTAAGGCTTAGGCTAGATCAAAAACCCTAAAAACAATATATCTATGGCAGAAGTGGCAGAAAAAGGCAATATCTCAATCCATACCGAGAATATTTTCCCTATCATCAAAAAATTCCTCTACTCCGACCACGAAATCTTTTTGCGTGAGTTGGTAAGCAACGCAGTGGATGCCACGCAAAAGCTGAAAAAGTTAGCTTCCATAGGCGAATTCAATGGCGAACTGGGTGACCTTAAAATCGAAGTCAGTTTTGACAAAAAGAAAAGCATCATCACCGTAAGTGATAAAGGCCTGGGCATGACAGGCGAAGAGATAAAAAAATACATCAACCAAATTGCATTCTCTGGCGCTGCTGAGTTTGTTGAAAAATTCAAGGATAAAGGTGATGCCAAAGACATCATTGGCAAATTCGGATTGGGCTTTTACTCTTCCTTCATGGTGGCCGATCGTGTTGAAATAATTTCCAAATCATTCAAAGAGGGTTCAGAAGCTGCCCTCTGGGAATGCGATGGCTCTACCGAATTTGAACTGACCTCAGCTAAAAAGGAAACTCGTGGAACGGATGTAATCCTCCACGTAAACAAAGACTCTGAAGAATTTTTGGATGAGTTTCGTCTCAAAGGAATCCTAGAAAAATATTGCAAATTCTTGCCTGTAGAAATTAAGTTCGGCACGAAAGACGATAGCGTTGAAGATGGTATTGACAAAGACAACAAACCAAAATACAAAACTGTCACAACGGATCGTATTATCAACAATACCTCGCCAATCTGGGCAAAAGCTCCGCTGGAATTAAAAGATGAAGATTATTTAAAATTCTATAAAGAGTTGTATCCCTTCAGTGAAGATCCATTGTTCTGGATCCACTTGAATGTTGATTATCCATTTAACCTTACTGGAGTTCTATACTTTCCGAAAATCAAAAACGACTTTGAGGTTCAGCGCAATAAAATTCAACTTTACTCACGCCAGGTGTTTATCACCGATGAGGTAAAAGATGTAGTGCCTGATTTCTTAATGCTTCTACATGGAGTCTTAGATTCACCCGATATTCCATTGAATGTATCGCGCAGCTATTTGCAAAGTGATGCCAATGTTAAAAAAATAAGTTCGCACATCACCAAAAAAGTCGCTGATAAATTGGTAGACATGTTCATCAAAGACCGCAAGGAATTTGAAAAGAAATGGGATGATATTAGCGTATTCGTTCGATACGGCATTATCAGCGATGAAAAGTTCTACGAAAAAGCCAAAGAGTTTTCCTTGTTGAAAAATGTGGATGGCCAATACTTTACCGCAAACGAATATGCTGAAAAAGTAAAACCAAATCAAACCGACAAAGATGGTCAGGTGATTTACCTCTACACTACAGACAAGGGCAAGCAAGATGCTTTCATCCAAGCAGCAAAAAGCAAAGCGTATGATGTGATTATGATGGATGGCGTACTGGACAATCATTATATCGGAAATCTGGAGCAAAAGCTAGAGAAAACCCAACTGAAACGCGTTGACAGCGAAATTTTAGATAAGCTCATTGTAAAAAGCGAAGCCGTTGCAAGCGTATTGAACAAAGAAGAAGAAGAGCAGGTGAAAGCTATTTTCGAAAAGGCAATCAACAACAAAGCCATGACATTAGCCATCGAATCTCTTTCACCAGAAGATATGCCTGTAACCATTACCATGAGCGAGTGGATGCGCAGAATGAAAGACATGGCGCGAACAGGTGGTGGTGGCATGGCCTTTATGGGCTCCATGCCCGACAACTACAACGTGTCCATTAACGGAAACCACAGCATCGTTCAAAAAATATTGAAAGCAGAAAGCGAAGAACAAAAACTAAAATTAGCCAAGCAGTCTTATGATTTAGGACTACTTTCTCAAAGTATGCTTACGGGTGCAGATTTAACAAGCTTTATTAAAAGAAGTGTGGAGTTGGTGGGGTAATCAGCACTACTAAAAATAGAAAGAGACCCGCTAGAAACGGGCCT
>JAYVPS010000019.1:0-10296 GCA_043757225.1 Cytophagales bacterium
TCTTTTGACTATGCGTAACTCCAGATAAGTAATTAATCTGTCCAAAACCGAAGGCATAACCGATGCTAACTCTTAAAAAAATCCTTCACGCAATTACAAATAAATTCGATTTGTTCTTTCTCTAACCCGGGCCAAATAGGTAAACTCAAAACTGTTTCACTAAGCCCTTCTGCCACAGGCAAACTACCTTTTTTATACCCCAAGTTTTTGTAAGCCTCTTGTAAATGGATAGGGGTTGGGTAGTGAATGGCTGTTCCAACTCCTCTCTCCCCTAAATAATTTTTTAACCTATCGCGATGATTGGTTTGGATGACAAATAAATGGTATACCGGAAGGCACTTCTCATCGGGCTTGGGCGGCAAAATTATATCACCAACATTTTTTAATTGATCAAAATACAACGAAGCGCTTTTTCTTCGCTGGTTGTTCCATTCCTCCAAATGTTGAAGTTTAATACTCAAAATGGCAGCTTGCATTTCATCTAATCTGGAATTAATGCCTAAAAGTTCATGACTATCTTTCGCTAGCGAACCATAATTTCTAAACGATCCTGCAAATTGACCAAACATGTTATTGTCAGTTGTGATGGCTCCTCCATCGCCCAACGCACCTAAATTTTTGGTAGGGTAAAAACTGGTAGCATTGATGTGTCCCCAACTTCCTGTCTTTTTGCCATCGTATACTGCGCCATGTGCTTGGGCGTTATCTTCAACAACAAACAGTTGATACTTGATCGCTAATTTCAAGATTTCATCCAAGCGACAAGGATGCCCATATAAATTTACAGGGATAATTGCTTTAGTCCGGTTTGTAATCGCTTGCTCAATCAGAAGTGAATTAATAGTGAAACAGGCAGGGTCAACCTCTACTGGTACAGGTGTTGCCCCTGCCCTACTCACTGCCAACCATGTTGCAAAAAAGGTGTGCGATGGCACAATCACTTCATCGCCCTTATCAATTCCCAAAGCCTTCAAGGAAATGAAAAGGGCATCCAATCCAGTTGCCACAGAAACACAATGTTTGGTATTTTGAAAGAATGCAAATTCCTTCTCGAAACTCAAAACCTCCTCGCCTAAAATAAATTGGCTCTTTTTTAGTACGCTTGCAATTGCGTTATCTAATTCCGCCCGGATAGTTTGGTGCTGCAGATCAAGTGAAAAGAAAGGAATCTTCATATTGCGAATGTATTAAAAATTAATACCCTTTCTCTAATGAGCGAATAGCAATTGGAGGCTTTGAAAAAGCCTTGTCTAGCGAGCAGATCGACTACCATTCATGGCTTATGCCGCTTTGAATGTCAAGATGCTAGTTGCCTCCTCTAAACACATGTTAAGGGCATCATACAACGCCCAACTACTGAGAGTGCCCTATTTTAAGTCTGGCAATTTTTTCTAACTTCTGTTAGAAATTGGTTCATGAAATAACTAAATTTAATCCCTTGGTATCCTTATCATCATCTATTCCATATTCCATCAATTTCTGGGGCCACTACAAAAACTCAGGAACAGAAAAGGAATATATGGCTGCCTACTGGCCACAGCATCTGCGCCAAAATCGTTTGGCGTGCATCGTTGCAGGATCCGCTTTTTTCTCTATCATTTTTGCCGATTGGCAAGCCATCTCCGATCCGACAAGTTTGAATGAACTAATACTCATCAGAACAGCTGTATT
The DNA here is from genome assembly GCA_043757225.1 of Cytophagales bacterium. Classification (GTDB taxonomy): domain Bacteria; phylum Bacteroidota; class Bacteroidia; order Cytophagales; family Cyclobacteriaceae; genus ELB16-189. The sequence continues at coordinate 1,672 of JAYVPS010000019.1, forward strand.
GGGTACCGGGCTTTTACTTTTTTTCTATAAACCAAAGCAGGTTTCAAAACTTCACCTCAATGGAATATTTTTCTATTCCATGTTATACTCATTAGGGTTAGTGGCGGTAATCTATATTCACAACCCCGATCACCAACTCAACCTGATCGATTTATTTACGTTTCCCACCGTTATTCTCTCCATTTATTTTTTCCCGGTCATCCCTTCAAAGAATATTATTTTCTCGTGCACGCTGGCCACACTGGCACATTTAGTCATGTTGATTTTTATATTCTCCACTCCTTTTGTTGAGCTACTGCCCTTCGTTATGTCGTTAGTTACCATCAATGTGCTGGGGAGCCTGAATGCCATTTCATCGAATGCCCGAAACCGAAAAAGATTTGCGCTCGTGCACCAATTGCGGGAAAGTGAAGAGCGTTATCGGTTGGTGTCAGAAAACTCGCAGGATTTTATTGCCCTGCATACACCAGACGGAACGTACGAGTTCGTGTCGCCTTCTGTAAAAGAATTATTTGGATATGAACCGGAAGAACTTATAGGCATATCCGGATTCAGCTTAATTCATCCGGACGATGTCAACAGAATTATGGAAGGGCCAAGGGATGAAGCATTGAGCGGGCAGGTTGTTCTGAATACCCAATTCAGGATGAAAAAAAAAGACAACAGCTATTTATGGGTGGAGGCGTATACCAAACCCATTGTGAATGAAAAAGGGAATGTTATCCATGTTCAAACTTCAATCCGCGACATCACTACAAGGAAATTAGTAGAAGAAAAGCTGGCTGAGAGCGAAAAACTTTATCGATTGATTTCTACCAACTCAAAAGATTTAATTTCCCTTTACAAAGCAGAAGACGACCCCAAACGTATTTTCGCTTCACCTTCCAGTAAGGAAATTATGGGTTATGAACCGGAAGAGCTGGTTGGCCGCTCTCCTTTCGATTTCATACTACCGGAAGATGCGGAAGAGATGAGAAAAGAAACACACCCGATAACCATGGGTGGGCACACGGCTATAAAAGAGTACAGGGCAAGGAAGAAGGATGGCTCTATCATTTGGCTGGAGACCATTAGTAATCCATTCTTTGACGAACAGGGCAAGGTGTCTGGATTTCAAACATCAGCGCGCGACATTACTGCGAGGAAATTGGTAGAAGAAAAACTGGCCGAAAGTGAAAGACTTTATCGGCTGATTTCCCTGAACTCAAAAGACATGATGTCTCTTTATAAAGCTGAAAAAGACCATAAACGAATTTATATTTCGCCCTCCTGTAAATCGATTATGGGGTATGAGCCCGAAGAAATGATTGGCCGATCCCCTTATGATTTTATTCTGCCGGAAGATGTGAAGGAAATAAAAGAAACGACAGAGCCTATAACGTTTAGCGGACAATCGGCAACGAAGGAATACCGGGCAAGGAAGAAAGATGGCACCATCATTTGGCTGGAATCTATTACCAACCCATACTTTGATGAGCACGGCAACATGATGGGCTTTCAATCGTCAGCGCGCGACATCACACTTCGAAAAACATTTGAACAGGAGCTGATCCTGGCCAAAGAAAAATCGGATCAAATTTCCAATCAACTCCAGCAGTTGCTAAACGAAAAAAATGATCTCGTGGGGTTATTCTCACACGACATGAGATCACCCATCAACCAGATAAAAGGGTTGACTCATGTCATGCTCATGTGCATCGATGATAAAGAATTTCTGAAAAGCTCACTCCTTAGAGTGGATCAAACGGCCAGCCGGCAGCTTGCCCTCTATACCAATGTACTTTACATGCTTAAGTCTGATCACCTGCTCAACGAAACAAAGCTCTTTGAAAAAACAACGCTCAATACGCTGGTTAATAAAGTTGGGCAAAATTTAGATTGGGAAATGAAGAATAAAAAAGTAAAACTATCAACCATCATACCAGAGACTCTGGAAGTGAATATTGACATTGATCTTTTTACCCATGCCCTTCACAATATTTTCGTTAATGCCATAAAGTTTTCTTTGCCAGACGGAACTATAAAAGTAACGGCAGAAGAATCTCACCACAGCATGATAATCACTATTCAAGACCAGGGCATTGGTTTCGATCCGGCCAAGGCCGAAATTCTTTTTGACCGTTTTACCAAAGAAGGAAGAAGAGGCACCAATAATGAAACCTCCACGGGGCTTGGGTTATCTCTGGTAAAGAAAATAGTTGAAATCCATCAGGGAACCATCCGTGCAAAAAGTGAAGGTGAGGGTACCGGGGCGTCCTTTATTATTCAATTACCTAAAGGGTAACTATGTTCTATCTTTACTAATATGACGTATGCACGTTTAAACACAGCGAGCGCAAAGCATGCGCAGAGAGAAGAGAAGAGAATGAAGTGAATATATTTCGTTATGTAATTTTCTTGGTGTTTTCTGTGATAAAATTCATTTCAGTTTAACTCTGTTGCTAATAGGAAATTAATTCCCAATGAAAGCCAGTGAATTACCGGAAGATGAGAGAGAAAGAATAGGTGCTGTGCAGCGATACCATATTCTTGATACGGAAGAGGAGAAGGACTTTAATGATATTGTTGAACTGGCCGCTCAACTCTGCAACACCCCAATAGCGTTGGTTACGCTTGTAGATGAAAACCGGCAATGGTTCAAAGCCAGAACAGGGTTATCAATTAAAGAAACGCATCGCAATCTTTCCTTCTGTGCCCACGCCATTCACCAGAATGATGTAATGATTGTTCATGATGCTCTGACAGACGACCGTTTTTTTGATAACCCATTAGTACTTGGCGAGCCCTTCATCCGGTTTTATGCAGGCATGCCACTGATCACCACCGATGGTTACAAACTGGGCACGCTGGCTGTTATTGATCGGGAGCCAAAAGAACTCACCGAACAACAGCTTTCCTGTCTTCGTATTCTGGCCAAACAGGTGGTGACCTTGTTAAACCTTCGGTTTAATATTTTACAACGGAATAGGGCTGAGTACGAACTACAGAAAATTAATAAAGAACTAACCCAGGAGGTAGAAAAAAGAGCTGTTGAAACAAAGGATATTTTCGAACGGGTAAGCGATGCTTTTGTAGCATTGGATAAAAATTGGATTTATACGTATGTAAACAGTAAAGCAGAACAGATACTCAGTCGGCCCGCGGGTTATTTGATTGGCAAACATATCTGGACAGAATTTCCGGAAGAAGTAGGGCAGTCATTCCATAACATGTATGAGGCTGCCATGGCCACACAGCAATACCGATACCAGGAGGAATATTCTCCCTACTACAGCCGCTGGTTCGAAAACCACATCTATCCTTCGCCCACAGGCCTTTCCATTTATTTCCGCGACATCACGGAAAAAAAAGAAGCGGAACTGGCCGTTAAGAGTAGCGAGGAGAAAAGACGGCTGATTATGAACGCTGCTCTGGATGCCATTATTTGCATTGACACCAGGGGAACGGTCACTTTCTGGAACCCACAAGCAGAGAAAATATTCGGTTGGAAAGAAGAGGAAGTTATGGGTCGGGTGTTGTCCGAAATTATCATCCCGCACAAATACAGAGAGCAGCATACTAAAGGCATAGAAAATTTTCTTAAAACCGGTTATGGGCCAAGGGTAAATACGCTGTTAGAACTGTCCGCGATTAACCGGGAGAATACAGAATTTCCTATTGAACTGACCGTGCTACCCATCAGGCAAGCGAATGAAGAATTCTTTTGCGCGTTCATCCGCGACATTAGCGAACGAAAAAAAGCGGGGCAAAAGATTATTCAAGAAAAAGAACTCTCGGATTCTATCATCAACAGTTTGCCTGGTATTTTTTATTTATATGATGAGCATGGAAAATTTATTCGGTGGAACAAGAACTTCGAAACGGTATCGGGTTATTCAACCCTTGAAGTAAGCACCATGCACCCGTTAGATTTTTTTGATGAAAACGAAAAGGAACTGTTGATGGAAAGAATTGGAAAAGTCTTTACCGAAGGCATGAGCGAAGTAGAAGCGCATTTTCTTACCAAAGACCGAAGAAAAATTCTGTACTACTTTAATGGCTGGCGGGCTAAGTTTCAGGAAATAATTTGTCTGATCGGCATGGGCATAGATATTACTGAACGAAAAAAAGCAGAAGAAACTACCCGGCAAGCCGAAGAACGATACCGGTCTATTTTCGAAAATGCGTTAGATGGAATTTATCGCACCACACCAGAAGGACGTTTTATTGCGGCCAACTCCGCTATGGCAAAAATGTTTGGTTATAATTCCTCTGATGAGTTGATCGAATTGATAACCGACATAGGTACTCAGGTGTATGTAAACGAGGATGACCGGCTAAACATGCAATCCACATTAGAGACGTATGGCTCCATCAATGGGTTTGAAGCAATGGTTAGAAAAAAAGACGGAAACATCCTATGGGCCCGAATCAATAATTGGGCTGTGCGAGATAGCCACGGTAAGATTAAATACCATGAAGGCACGCTGGAAGATATTACGGAACGAAAAGTATCGGGGAGAGAATTGGAAAGATCGGTCTCTGTACTGAAGGCAACATTAGAATCAACGGCTGATGGTATTTTGGTGGCTGATGGAAATGGTAATATAGTTCAGTTCAATAAAAAGTTTGCAGAGTTGTGGCGCTTGCCCGATGACCTATTGGCCATGCGCGATGATGATAAGGCAATTGCATTCGTTTTAGATCAGTTGATAAGCCCGGAAAGTTTTCTTTCCAAAGTAAAAGAGTTGTATTCAAAACCAGATGAATCTTCCTTTGATGTGATAGCATTTAAAGACGGGCGAACCTTCGAACGCTACTCTCAGCCTCAAACCCTTTATGAAAAAAGTGTTGGCCGTGTCTGGAGTTTTCGCGACATCACCGAACGCAAAACAGCAGAGGAAAAATTAAAGAAACAGTTTGAAGAACTTCAAAAGATAAATTCTGAGTTGGATCATTTCGTATACAGCGTATCGCACGACTTACGCGCACCATTAGCCTCCATTCTGGGTATCATTAATATTGCCGAGATGGAAAACCAAACGGCCACTCAAAAAGAGTACCTGACTATGATGCGGAACAGCATTAAGCGGTTGGATGGATTTATAAAAGATATTCTGGACTATTCCGGCAACGCAAGGAAAGAAATCTGTGCCGACCAAATTAATTTCCGCGAATTGATGGTAGAAACACAAAGCAATTTTGCCTATATGGATGCTGCGGGTCGGGTAAAAATTAAAACGAAAATCAATGACACTATCCCTTTTCATTCCGATCGCGCCAGAATTGCCATCGTGCTGAACAACCTTTTCTCCAATGCCATAAAATATCAGGATTTCAGAAAAGAGTCACCCTTCCTTTCCATGCAAATTATAACCACACAAGAAAATGCCAGGATCAGGGTTTCTGATAACGGTATTGGTATTGAGGAAAAGCACCAGAACAAAATTTTCAATATGTTTTACAGAGCATCCGAAAACTCCAAGGGAGCGGGCCTGGGCTTGTACATTGTAAAAGAGGCTGTTGCCAAATTGGGCGGCACCATTAAAGTCCAGTCTGAATTTGGCCAGTTCACGGCTTTTGATATTGTCATCCCCAACTTAAAACCAACAAAAGAATAAAGAAAGGTTTTGAATCTTGTTGGTCTAAGCAGCGTGCGCTTGGGCACATTTCAAGAGTCGCAACTTAGCTCACCAACTATGCGTTTATTTTACCTATTTTCGCCCCTCATTTCAACCAGAATATGAATTTTAAAAAGGCTAACAACATTACGGGCTGGATCTCTTTTGGCATTGCCCTGCTTACATACATTCTAACATTTGAAGAAACCGCCAGTTATTGGGACTGTGGCGAGTTTATCGCGGTATCCTATAAGCTACAGGTACCCCACCCACCAGGAGCCCCGCTTTTCCTTTTGATGGGCAGGATTTTCTCTTTTCTTGCCTTTGGCGAAGTCACCAAAGTGGCGTACTGGATCAACTTTATGAGTGTGCTGGCAAGTGCCTTCACCATTCTATTTTTATTTTGGTCTATTACTCTTTTCGGTCGCAAGATGATCGGCAATCAAAAAGATAGCGAGTTGAAGGAAGATCAGATTTGGGTGCTGATGGGTGCTGGACTCGTTGGTGCACTGGCTTATACTTTCTCTGATTCATTTTGGTTTTCGGCTGTAGAGGCAGAGGTTTATGCCATGTCTTCCTTCTTTACAGCTTTTGTGGTGTGGGGTGTGTTGAAGTGGGATGTAATTGAAGACGAAAGCAAAGCCAACCGATGGTTGTTGCTGATCACGTATATGATGGGGCTTTCAATTGGCGTGCACTTGCTCAACTTGGTGGCCGTGCCGGCTTTGGGGCTAATCTACTATTTCAAAAAATTCAAGCCAACCCCATGGGGAATTGTTGGCGCCCTAACTGTAAGTGTTGGGATTGTTCTATTCATTAATTACTTTATTGTTCCAGGGTTGCCTACCATAGCCGGCAATTTTGAGCTCTTCTTTGTGAATACCTTAGGAATGTTTTTTGGTTCCGGTGCATTGGTATTTATACTCTTGCTCCTTAGTGCACTTATTTTCGGAATCTATTATACACACAAAAATAATAAGCCGGTTTGGAACACTTTTCTGATTGGAACTACTTTTATTCTTATCGGCTACAGCTCATATGCCACCATTCTAATTCGCTCAGATTATGACACCCTGATCAATGAAAATGCACCAAAAGATGCGATGAGCTTTGTACGCTATTTGAAACGGGAGCAATATGGCAGCTGGCCTCTTCTTTATGGTCCATATTTTACAGCTAGAGTTGTTGACATTGAATATACCGACCCTGTTTATACCAAAGGCAAAGACAAATATGAAATTACCGATCGTAAATTCAATTACGTATATGAGCCTGATCAGCAAACAATCCTTCCACGCATGTGGAATTCCGAGAGCAAAGAATCTTACCAAAACATTATGGGTTTGCAAGAAGGGCAAAAGCCAACTTTTGGACAGAATTTATATTTCATGTTCCAGCATCAAATTGGCACCATGTACATGCGCTACTTTATGTGGAATTTTGCCGGCCGTGAAAGTGACGAGCAAGGTGCTGACTGGCTCAAACCAGGTCAATGGTTTAAAAATGTTCCGGATGAGTTGGCTAGCAACGGTGCACGCAACAACTTTTTTATGATTCCATTTATTTTAGGATTGATCGGCATGTTTTACCAGTTTACTAAGGACACAAAAAACTTTGCCGTTATTGCCCTTCTGTTTGTGATGTTAGGAGTCGCCCTTGTGGTTTACCTGAACTCAACCCCCACTCAGCCGCGTGAGCGTGATTACATTTATGCCGGTTCTTATTATGCTTTTGCTTTTTGGATTGGCTTGGCCGTTATCGGGATTGCCGAATTACTTCAACGCTTTTTGAAGAATGGGAAGACTGCAGCCATTGCCTCTACGCTGATCGGACTTACCGCACCTGCATTGATGGCTACTGCCGGCTGGGACGACCATAACCGCTCAAACCGTTTCTTCTCCGTAGACTCTGCTACTAACTACTTAGACTCTTGTGCACCCAACGGAATCATTTTTACTGGTGGAGATAATGACACCTTTCCGCTGTGGTACGCTCAGGAAACAGAAGGCTTCCGTGATGATTTGCGAGTAATCGTATTGAGCTACTACAATACGGATTGGTACATCGATCAAACCCTGCGCAAAGCATATAAGTCAGAGCCATTCAAATACACACTGTCCATAAAACAATATCAACAAGGCGGCCCAAATGATTATCTTCCATTTGTTGACTTGAAATTGCCCAGCATTGATGCGAAGCAATATCTTCAATTGCTATCCAAAGACTATAAGCAATTGCGAGATGGGGATCGCAACATTGTGCCAAGCAAAATTTTTACATTGGATATCGATAAGAACGCTGTAATCGCCAAAGGAATCATCCCGAAAGGAATGGATAGCCTGGTAGTAGATCAAATGAAAATTCGTTTACTCAAAGGCGGCCTGGAGAAAAAAGATTTAGCCATTTTAGATTTGTTGGCTACCAACAATTGGGAGCGCCCGATTTATCTCAATCATACTTCTATGTCGCAGATCAATATTGATTTGAGCCCGTATGCCGTGCAAGAAGGAAATGCTTATCGCATTTTGCCCGTGCGCAACCCTCGCAAGGATCGCGACTATCTGGTAGATACCGAACAAAGCTTGGACATTATGCTTAATAAATTTCGCTATCGCGGATTGGATGACCCTTCCATTTATTACACCGATGATTATCGTGGGTTTGTGGTGAACCACCGCAGCTCTTTCAATTCATTGGCGCAAGCATTGATTGATGAAGGTAAAATGGAGATGGCTGACAAAGCATTGATGTTCTCACTTACTAAGATGCCGGATAAGGCTATTCATTATGACCACACCGCACCTGAAACTATCGACCTCCTTTTCCAGGTAGGGGAAAAAGACAAGGCAATAGAAATTGCAAAGGTTCTAGGAGATCGTGCTGAGAAAATGGCTACCTTCTTGGTTGATGAAGGCAGCGGGTTTACCACCGATTTGCGAAGGAACATTTTCATTCTAAGTGCGTTGCAGCGCACCCTGCACGAAAACGGAGAAAGTGATTTAGCTAAAAAATACGAAGACACATA
>JAYVPS010000020.1:0-10275 GCA_043757225.1 Cytophagales bacterium
GAAGCTAAAAATCCTAAGCGTGATATGCCACTAGGTATCTTAGGCTCGCTTGTAATCTGCACAGTACTATTTATTTTATTTTCACATGTACTTACAGGCATTGCCAATTGGGAAGAATTTAAAGTGGCGGGAAAAGAAGCTTCTGTTGTTTATGCAATTAAGAATCATATGCCTGGATATGAGTGGCTGGGGACGTTAATAACCGGTGCTATACTAGCCGGATTTTCCTCTGTCATTTTAGTAATGCTCTTAGGCCAATCTCGTGTTTTTTACTCCATGTCAAAGGACGGGTTGGTGCCAAAAGTTTTTTCGGAATTGCATCCAAAATTTCGCACTCCCTATAAAGCTAACTGGATATTGCTTTTGTTCGTTTCATTGTTTGGCGGTTTTGTACCAGGCAGTGTGGCGGGAGACTTGACAAGCTTTGGTACCTTGTTTGCGTTTGTACTCGTATGCCTTGGAATTTGGGTATTGCGTATTAAAAATCCAGAAGCAGTACGCCCTTTTAGAACTCCGTTAGTTCCGCTAGTTCCTATACTAGGTATGATCATATGTAGCCTTCTTATTTACTCATTAGACTACAAAACACAATTAATGGCTTTCGGTTGGTTGCTGGTGGGGTTAATTGTTTATTTTACCTACAGTAAAAAGAATAGTGTCTTAAGGAAAGGGTGAGGATGTCAAATTAATCTTCGTTCAATAAAAAATAAAACTTAAGAATCATCCCGCTTAGTAGTTTCTATTTCCAAAATCAAATCCGCACCATAGGCCATGGAAGGTGTTTGATAGCCTGTTTTATAATTTCCTGAGAGGATTTTTTCCGCAATCAAAACAGCCGTTTTTGCAGTAAGAGAATAACCACTTAGTGTCTCCAATCGGCTCACACATTCCTTACCTAAACCATCCGATACTTTTCCCCACAAAAAACTACGGCCTCCTTTAAGTTTATCTTCACTAGGACCAGATGGTCTTTTATCAATTCTCGTAAGCATAATATTTTTTACCCAGCGCATTCGAAGTAACCAATTTAGATAATTGCTTCGTTTGGCATTGGCAATCATACTTTCGGTAGCCCCTGTATAGACTTCAATATTCGGAATTCCTGTACTCCGCCATGCGGTAGAAATATCTCCCCATGGAATACAAAGTGTTTTAGTCTTAAAAGTGCCAAAGTCTACCGCTAATACTTTTGATCCTAAAGCGCAATATGTCAACTTTCCATCTTGACGGATCAGTCCACCATACCCCAATCCCTCGGTCATGCTTTTAGAAGTTCCGCGTGACAGGCCACCTTTAGACATGGTGAAGGCGAGCTGAAGATGAGTGGCGGAAGGTAGTCGCTTTTTCAAATGCAGAGCCAAACAATCTGAAGGCACCACATCGAAGCCAACACCTGGCATTATCATTAGCTCAAGCTCTTTCGCTTTCTTATCTAAGTTAGGCAACGATTCAAACACCTGATATTCCCCTGTGATATCAGTATAATGAGTTCCTGAAGCAAGGCATGCTTCACACATCGCTGCAGCCGTGTATCGAAATGGGCCACCACAATGAATTACCAAAGCAGCAGGTTTCAATAATTTTCTTAATCCCTCGCTATCATTACTGTCAACAACTTGATACGTATAACCTGTCTTTTCACTTTGTTGCTTGAGCGATAGTTCATTTCTTCCGGCAAGGATAACTTCCAAATTTTTACTTCGACACAGGTCAACGATTAGTTTCCCAGTATATCCATACGATCCGTAAATAACAATTTGAGTTGAGTCTTTCACAAAATTATTTTAGTCTCTCTACTTCTATTACAAAGTATTTAGTATCTCCCCGCCAGAAAAATTTCGCCAACCGTTCTTCATACTTTAGACTAACGCGTTCACCACTTAAAGAGGTCTCCTCCAAAACTTTAATAACACTGGTCTTGTCGCCATCAACTGAAAACTCAAAAGATTCTGAAACCAAATTGGGAGATTTATTAGCCCCAAATGTTTGTAGGTTCAATTGACCTTCATAAGTCTTAAACAACCACCCCTTCTTACTGATCTTCACAATCATACCCGAACGAATACCCTCTGAATAGGTGCCCCAGTATGAGAAACTAAAGAGGGCGATAGACAAAATGATTGCGATAAGAAAAATACGTTTAATCCATTTCACCATAGTCTTCTTGAAGCTTTGTAACAAGTTTTGATTTTCCATTTTTTGTCATTGATGGGTCAAGTTAGGCTTTCTATCCAATTTTACATAAAAATAAACGGCTATAACAATGATGATACCCGAAATGAATTGCGAAATAGACAGCACGTCTACCACAAAGCCTCGATCCAAATCTCCCCGAAAAATTTCAAGAATACTTCGCCCAATGGCGTAAATAATGAGATAAGAAATGAACAACTGGCCATCAAATCTTTTCCAGCGTTTGAATATTAATAGAAAGATCATAATGCTAAAAATCAAGCTCGCTTCGTAAAATTGGGTAGGATGAAGTGGAACATTCTTAGGCTCGGCTTGGCAAAAGGGATTGGTAAAAATAACAGAAAAGAATCCATTAGCAGGCTTGCCATAACAACAGCCAGCCATATAACAACCAATCCTTCCAAAACCATGAACAATACACGTAACGATCGCCATGATATCTAACATTGCCAATGTTGGAATTTTATTCTTCTTGAAAAACCAAAGCATGATGGGTATGGCTGTAAGTAGTGAACCGTAAAACACAAAGCCGCTTCCAGAAAATAAGTTGGAAATATTGCCAAGATAATAAGTTGGATCTTCCAATATCACAAAGAGTTTGCCGCCCACCACCCCACCTAAAATCAAAAGAACAAACAAAGTATTGGCCTGATCAAACGACCACCCAAATTGTCTTTTGCCTTGCCACCACATATAAAGCCCGCCAAGCAGTGCGCCTAAGGCAACAAAAAATCCATAAGTGTAAATTGTTATGGAGTCTGTTTTAAATAAAATGGGGTGCATGATTTTTATGGTTAGAAAGATTCTGCAAGCACAATATAGTAATTAAGGGAGCCTCCACTACCTGCTGCAATATCCAAACGCAAATTTAATCTCTCTTGCTTAAGCACCGCAAAGCGCAAGCCCCCACCCAAAGATAACTTAATGGCATCTTGAGTGAATTCATTAAAACTTCCGGCTACCTCACCTATCCCTGCAAAGCCCACACCTCCAAATCTCCCTTTGATTGGGAAACGATACTCAGCTTGCAAACCAATAAATTTTTTATCGCGAAAACGACCCGCATAATAGCCACGCATCATATTGTTTCCACCCAAAATGGCGAGGTTCCTATAAGGGACATCACCAAAATTAAATGTGCCTAAACTATGTATACCGAGTATGCCCTTTTTAGTGATTTTGATAAACTTACGAAAATCAATTTCAATAATCTGAAAAGCATAATTGCTACCCAACGCTTTATCAAAATTTGAAAACTTCATACGAAATAATCCCCCATGTTCTGGAACATACGCATGGTTGCGTGAATCGTGATTAAAAAAAAGACTGTAACCAAAAACATCATACTCACTTCTGTCATATACTCCTAGCACTTTGTCTTGGTCAAAATATCCATTGACCATATATTCGATGTTGAACACACGTTGGAAATCCAAGCCACCACCCAGAAAAAGGTTTCCGCGCACTTTACGATACAACTGGGGGTTAATATAAAACTGCGTGAAAGTATAATTTTCTGGAATGTTGTCCTCTGTATTATTGCCAATACCCCAAAATTTATCCGGAAATTTGCTGTATGAATTTTCAAAGCGGATGATGTAACGCTCCTTCGGTAAAAAAATACTTGCACCTAGTGCAATTAAAATTTGATTGTTAAGGGTATATAAAAATCCGGAAGGGATGGTAGATACCCGAAGAACAGAATCTTTTTTACTGGTTTTAAAAATATAGGCGTTGGCCACACCTAAAACCCAACTTGTTTCAGTAGAAAGAGCAACGAGCGGAAAAATCAAGAGCTTGTTTTTGTATGGCTTAACAGTAGAATCCTTTTTAGATAATGGTGTGGTAATAGTGGTTTGACAGATACCAGGAATCACTCTTAACGAGAAAATAATAACAATACTAATTCTTAACAACTGCAACATTCAAAGCGTAATAATTGAGCCACAAATGTCAACTTATTGACCAACAAAAAAAAGGTTTCACTTTTCAGCGAAACCTCTTCGTAAAAAATATAATTGGACCGCTCCTATTTCAATTTTTCTTTAAATTTCTTTATCTGATTGCGCAATGCCTCTGTGGCTAAGTCCGTAGCCGCTTCAAATGACCGGGCTTGTTCCTTGGCGAAAAGTTGATGCCCTGGTACTTTCACTTTTATTTCAACCGTTTTATTATCAATCCCTTCATTATTAAGACGCAGAAACACTTCCCCGTCCACCACTCTATCATAAAAAGTTTCCAACTTATCTAATTTTTTCTGGATGAAGTCAACCAGTTTGTCGTCCGCATCGAAATGAATGGAATGAACTTGCAGTTTCATAAAAGTTAAAATTTAAGTGGAACATTATTTAAAGAAATTTTTTATGCCTTTGGATGAGCTTGCTCAAATACTTTTTTCAGTTTTTCCATAGAGTTGTGTGTATATACTTGCGTAGCAGCGAGACTGCTGTGGCCAAGTAAATCCTTCACCGCATTGATCTCTGCGCCTTTGTTCAGCAAATGGGTTGCGTATGTGTGGCGCAGCACGTGCGGGCTTTTCTTTTCAACAGCGGTAAAAAGCTTCATGTATTTTTTTACAGTTCTATTCACTAAAACCGGATAGAGCCGTTCCCCTTTGCCGGTAACGAATAAGAAACCATGATCTTTCTTCTCCACTTCGCGGTTGCGTACTTGCTCATACTCCTCAATCATTGATACGAGATTTACCGCAAATGGTATGACTCTTTCCTTGTTTCTTTTTCCCAACACCTTAACTGTTCTGTCTTTCAGGTTTATACAACTTTCTTTTAAATTAATTAATTCAGATAAGCGCATACCTGTGCCATAAAATAGCTCTATCATAAGCTGATCTCGCATGCCCTCATGGTTCTTTGGGAACTCGAGGTTATCCAAAAGTTTAACAACATCATTTTCACTAACGAAGTGGGGAAGTTTTTTTGGAGCTTTTAAAATTCTGATTTTCATCATCGGATCTTTGTCGATGACCTCCTGCCTCAATAAAAATTTATAGTACGACCGGAGGCAAGCAATCTTTCGATTAACGGACGTGTTGCCCATACCCTCTTCAATTAAGTTTACGATCCACGAGCGAACAAGGCCATAGTTGGCATCTTGTGAAGTAGAATTAAATTCCTTTGATAAGAAAATCCCAAATTGCTTAAGGTCGGTCTCATAGGAGAGTACCGTTTGGGGGCTATACCTTTTCTCGAATTGAATATATTTTAAAAAAGACTCAACCATTAAACTACACACACCAAACCCTCTGTGTTCAGTACAAGATAAAAAAAATCCTCAACCGAAAGAAATCAGATGAGGATTGTTTACAACTTGTCTATTATTTGTTAATAATTTTCGGTAGAGTAAAGGTTTTGCTTGTAAGTGGCCTTGATAATCTCAGTCCTTCTTCTTACAGATGGTTTAGTAAACGAGGTGCGCGCCCTCAATGATTTCAAAACACCAGTTTTCTCAAATTTCTTTTTGAATCGCTTTAATGCTTTGTCTATTGACTCGTTCTCCTTAATGTTAATGATTAGCATCTTTCTTTAGTTTGGGCTGCAAATATATGCCTATTGATATTAAATACGCAAGACTTATTTCAAAATTGAACGTGAAATAACTAATTTTTGGATTTCCGAGGTCCCTTCCCCAATGGTACAAAGCTTAGCATCGCGGTAGTACTTTTCAGCCGGGAAGTCTTTTATGTATCCATATCCGCCAAAAATCTGAACCCCATCATTGGCTACCTCCACAGCGATTTCCGAGGCGTAAAGCTTCGCCATTGCTGATTCTCGAGTTACACTCTGTCCCCTATTTTTTAGGTCAGCCGCCCTAAAGGTAAGCAACTTAGCAGCTTCTACTTTGGTTGCCATTTCAGCCAATTTGAAGGATATTCCTTGGAAACTTGAGATGGGCTGATTGAATTGGTGGCGCTCTTTGGAATAATGCAAAGCAGCTTGGTAAGCGCCTTCGGCAATTCCCAAACTTAAAGCCGCAATGGAAATCCTTCCTCCGTCTAGCACTTTTAATGATTGCACAAAGCCGTCACCTTCCTTCCCAATCATTTGGCTTTTATGAACCTTACAATCCATAAAAATCATCTCGCATGTTTCTGAAGCACGCATCCCCAGCTTATTCTCTTTTTTACCAGCGCTAAAGCCAAGTGTTCCTCTTTCAACAATAAAAGCAGACATCGCATGCGAGTCGCCTATTGCTCCGGTTCTGGCAATCACCACTGCTACATCGCCCGACTTGCCATGGGTAATAAAATTTTTGGCTCCATTTATGGTGTAGTAGTCTCCTTCCTTAACAGCTACGGTTCGCATATTCCCCGCATCCGAACCTGTATTAGGTTCGGTAAGACCCCATGCTCCCAACCATTCGCAAGACGCTAACTTTGGTAAGTATTTAGTCTTTTGATCCTGATTTGCAAATTGCAAGATATGTCCGGTACACAATGAGTTATGCGCAGCCATAGATAATCCAATCGATCCATCAATTTTTGCCAATTCAGAAATGGCGGTTACATACTCATGATAGCCAAAGCCTGAGCCACCATATTCTTCGGGCACCAAAACCCCCATCAAGCCGAGTTCTCCTAACTTTTTAAATAATTCTATTGGAAAGTATTGGCTCTCATCCCATTCCATCATTTTTGGTTTAATCTCGCGGACACCAAAATCTTTGATCATTTGAGCAATCATTTTTTGATTTTCGGTCTCATCAAAACTGATCCCTCTAGTTGGTTCTGTCAATACTTCCATAGTCGCAATTAATTTAGAGGTGTAAAAATAAATCTTAAGTTTCTAATAAGCAAACGAGTGTTAGTTTGGATCTCTTTTTGCAATTGAAATTGCACTGGTCATTACTCTCTATCGTAAAAAGGCTATTTTTGCGACCCCAAAGATATAATTTATGAATATTACTGTAGTTGGAACTGGTTATGTTGGTCTGGTTACAGGCACTTGCTTTGCAGAAACAGGCAATACAGTAGTCTGTGTTGACATTGACAAAAAAAAGATTGAAAAGCTAGCAAGCGGTAAGATTACCATTTACGAACCGGGTCTTGAGCAGCTTTTTGAGAGAAACCTTAAGCAAGGGCGGTTATCTTTTACCACCAATCTGGCCGAAGGAATCAGGGAAGCTAAAATTATTTTTCTAGCGTTGCCAACACCTCCGGGTGAAGACGGATCAGCTGACCTAAAGTATATTTTAGGCGTTGCCGAAGAATTAGGCCCCCTCCTAAAAGACTATACTGTTATTGTTGATAAGAGCACCGTGCCAGTTGGTACAGCAGACAAAGTAAGATCTAGAATTGGACTAAAATCAAAAGTTGCTTTTGATGTAGTCTCCAATCCGGAGTTTTTGAGAGAAGGTGTTGCCGTTGAGGATTTTATGAAGCCCGAACGCGTAGTGATAGGCACCAACTCTGAACGTGCCCGTAAAGTGATGGAAACACTTTATTCTCCGTTTGTTCGCCAAGGTAATCCATTGGTATTTATGGATGAGCGCTCTGCGGAATTGACTAAGTATGCAGCGAATTCCTTCCTTGCTACTAAAATTTCCTTTATGAATGAGATTGCCAACTTGTGCGAATTGGTTGGAGCCGATGTGGATTCCGTCCGCAAAGGTATAGGCACAGATAGCAGAATAGGAAAACGGTTTTTATTCCCTGGTATTGGCTATGGAGGAAGTTGCTTCCCGAAAGATGTCCAAGCACTTGAAAAATCTTCTTCAGATGCCAATTACGATTTCAAGATTCTGAAAGCCGTAATGGATGTTAATCATGACCAGAAGACAAGACTCATCCCACGGGTTAAGGATTATTTTAAGGGAGATTTAAAAGGAAAGACAATCGCGATGTGGGGATTGGCCTTTAAGCCGCACACCGATGACATTCGCGAGGCACCAGCTTTATATAACATCGAAGAACTCTTGAACGCTGGAGCCATCATTAAAGCGCACGATCCCGAATCGATGGAAAACGTGAAAGAGATTTTAGGGAGTAAAATTCAATACTGCCAAACGCCTTACGAAGCCGCTGAAAATGCAGATGCTATTTTTATCGCCACGGAATGGCCGGAATTCCGCACACCGGATTTTGAAAAACTTTCTACCATCCTAAAAGCCAAAGTAATTTTTGATGGACGCAATTTGTATGACTTGTCTCTGATGAAAGATCTAAAATATACTTATTACAGTATTGGCCGTGAAACTATCTATGGATAAAAAAAGAGTCTTAATAACGGGAGGAGCCGGATTTCTAGGGTCTCATCTTTGCGACCGATTCATTAAGGAAAGGTTTCATGTTATTGCAATGGACAACCTGATTACTGGTGACCTCCGCAATATCGAACATCTTTTTAAATTACCTGATTTCGAGTTTTATCATCACGATGTATCAAAATTTGTACACGTGCCCGATAAGTTAGATTACATTCTTCATTTTGCATCGCCAGCCAGCCCCATCGATTATTTAAAAATCCCAATCCAAACTTTAAAAGTAGGGTCACTGGGTATTCATAATCTTTTAGGATTAGCACGCGCCAAAAAGGCACGGATCATGATTGCCTCCACTTCCGAAGTCTATGGTGACCCAACTGTACATCCACAATATGAAGAATACTATGGCAATGTAAATTCAGTAGGGCCCCGCGGAGTCTATGATGAAGCTAAGCGCTTTCAAGAAGCGATGACAATGGCGTATCATACTTTCCATGGATTGGAAACGCGTATTATTCGGATCTTCAACACGTATGGACCACGCATGCGACTAAACGATGGCCGCGTGCTTCCCGCTTTTATTGGACAAGCATTGCGAGGAGAAGACCTGACTGTGTTTGGCGATGGATCTCAAACCCGCTCATTCTGTTATGTCGATGATTTAGTTGAAGGGATTTATAGACTTTTAATGTCCGACTATTCGCAACCAATGAACATCGGTAATCCACATGAAATTACTATTAAAGATTTTGCCGAAGAGATTATCAAACTTACCGGCACCACTCAAAAAGTAGTTTACAATCCTCTGCCAAAAGACGACCCCAAGCAGCGCCAACCGGATATTACAAAAGCAAAAACAATTTTAGGCTGGGAACCAAAAGTAATGCGCGCTGAAGGCTTGAAAATTACTTACGAATATTTCAAGTCATTGCCGAAAGAAGTACTTTATCAACGAGATCACAAAAATTTTGATAGCTATATTCGGTAATTACTCTTCGTAGTAAATAACATTCAGCAGGGTGGCCCCTACTGCCTCGAGCGTTTCTTTGCTAATAAGGCTTATGTTGTCTTTTGTAGTGTGGTGGTAATCGCCAAAAAATCCAATGCCTGCTTGGTAATGCACAATGTCAATCATAGGAATCTTCCCTAGCTGATTTACGTACAAATGATCATCAGTAATGCTGGCCACATTCTGCTTCACAAAATAATCTGAATAGCCAATCTTTGCAGCCATGTCCCAAACTTTAGCAACGGTTTGGCTCGCAAACTCTAAAGAAACACCTTCCCGAAAAAATTGAGAACGCTTAGCCCCTACCATATCTAATAGTATTCCATAGTAAGCAGAATAATTTTTCCGATGTTTGTTCTTAGCCCAATACTGAGAGCCCAAACACCACCAAGAGTCCAGTCCTTCAGGAAGATTTGTTTGGTGTTCCCCATCTCTTTCACCCCAATCTTCTCCATCAAACAAGATAATGTCAATCCCCACTCTGGGTGCTTTATTTTGACCAAGAGTTCTGGCGATTTCCATCAGTACACCCACTCCGCTGGCTCCATCGTTCGCTCCATCAAAAGAGCCATCCTTCTTTACCTTGTCTTTGTCAGCAAAGGGGCGGGTATCCCAATGAGCCGCTAATAAAATTCTCTTTTTTACATTCGGAAAATAGCTGGCGATAATGTTCTTTAGTTTAAGATGCTGATTGTCGAAGGTGGTTGCTTCAAACTCTTGTACCATTACCTTTGCGCCATACTTTGTAAACTGGTTGACAAAATAATCTGCCGCTTTTTGGTGAGAGATTGTGTTGGGTATCCGAGGGCCAAACTTTACTTGTCTTTCAACGAAGTGATAGGCTGAATCGGGAT
>JAYVPS010000021.1:0-35592 GCA_043757225.1 Cytophagales bacterium
TGATGATTTAGAAGTAGGCGAAGGAGTAGCACAAGCCAAACAATACGCAGAGAAACTAAAATTAGAAACTACTTATAGCACCAACGGAAAAGAGATTTACAGTATCTGTTTGAAAACAGGAGTTGAAAATCTTGTAACAGATTATTTAACACCCGAAGAACTTTGGAATAAAACGTTTTCAATTGATAATGGACAATTGAAAATTGAAAATGAGTGGAGAGAGAAGTTTGCAGCTGTGCCGTTTGAGACTATTGGAGGAACAAAGCCTCCACGGTATTACCAAGAAATTGCAGTGAATAATGTAATGGAAGCGGTTGCAAAAAAGAAAGACCGCATACTTTTAACGCTTGCCACCGGAACGGGTAAAACAACCATTGCCTTTCACATAGCTTGGAAATTATTTCAAACTCGTTGGAATTTGAAATGGGATACCAGCCGCAGACCTAGAATACTTTTCTTAGCTGATAGAAATATTTTAAGTGACCAAGCTTACGGAGAATTCACAAAGTATTCGGCTTTTAAAGAAGATGCATTGGTAAGAATAAGCCCTAAAGCTATTAAGGATATAAATGATGATGGTAAAAAAATAAAAGTCAACACTTTTCTAACTGACACGAAGAAAAACTCTGCTCGTGTGCCTACCAATGGAAATATCTTCTTTACTATTTTTCAAACCTTTTCAACTTTCTCTGGGGAAAATGAAGAAGAAAATCTATCTATTGCTGCTGAACCTGAATTTAATTATCAATTATCAACTGTCAATTATCAATTATACCCAGCTGATTATTTTGATTTTATTATTATAGACGAGTGCCACCGTGGCGGAGCCAATGATGAAGGAAACTGGAGAGGCATTTTAGAATATTTTTCGCCTGCCGTTCAGTTGGGTTTAACAGCCACACCAAAACGAAAAGACAATGTAGATACCTACAAATATTTTGGCGAACCAGTTTATGTCTATTCGCTAAAAGAAGGCATAAACGATGGTTTCTTAACACCTTTCAAAGTAAAACGCATTAAGACAACGCTTGACGATTATATCTACACCAGCGATGACCAAATAATGGAAGGTGAAATTGAAGAAGGTAAATTATACACTGAACCCGACTTTAATAAAATAATTGAAATAAAAGCAAGAGAGGCAAAACGAGTTCAGATTTATATGGACGATGCCAATCAAAAAGAAAAAGCAATTATTTTTTGTGCCACACAAGACCATGCCGCAGCAGTTAGAGATTTAGTAAACCAATACAAGAAACCTGTCCCGAACTCTGCTTCGGGAGGCACCGACCCAAATTATTGTGTTCGGGTTACTGCCAACGATGGAGAAATTGGCGAACAATTTTTAAGAGAGTTTCAAGACAACGAAAAAACAATCCCGACCATTTTAACTACTTCTCAAAAACTTTCAACGGGAGTTGATGCAAGAAACATTCGCAATATTGTTTTAATGCGACCAGTAAACTCAATGATTGAGTTTAAACAAATTGTTGGACGAGGAACACGTTTGTTTGATGGCAAAGAGTTTTTTACCATTTATGATTTTGTAGATGCTTACCATCATTTTGCTGACCCTGAATGGGACGGAGAACCACAAGAAGAAGACCCTTGCCTAACTTGCGGACAAAATCCTTGCATTTGCGAAACGCCACCACCAAAACCTTGTAAAGTTTGTAATCAAACACCTTGCGTTTGCGAAAAAGCACCCAAAGAGCCTTGTGAAATTTGTGGTGAAATGAATTGCAATTGTAACAAGCGACAAAAAATAAAAGTGAAGTTGAAAGACGGAAAGGAACGTGAAATTCAATCAATGATTTCAACTTCATTTTGGAGTGCAGACGGCAGACCTATTTCAGCAGAAGAGTTTTTGAATAATCTGTTTGGCGAATTGCCAAACCTTTTCAAAAGCGAAGATGAATTGCGAACACTTTGGAGCAATCCAATAACCAGAAGAACACTATTAGAAAAACTGGACGAAGCGGGTTTTGGAAAAGAAGAACTGACCACTTTGCAAAAACTCATTGACGCAGAAAAAAGCGACTTGTTTGATGTGTTGGAATATGTATTTAACAGCGACACCAAACCAATGACAAGAGAAGCAAGAGTTGCAGCAGCAGAAGCGACCATTTTCGCTTTACTTGACAACAAACAAAAAGAATTTATTGAGTTTGTATTGAGCAAATACATTGAGACAGGCGTTGAAGAACTTGACCAAGAGAAACTACCAATCTTGCTTACAAACAAATATCAATCGCTGGAAGATGCGAAAGAAATTTTGGGAGACGTTGCAAACATCAGCAGACTGTTTATAGAATTTCAACAACATTTGTACAAACAGAAAGCAGCGTAATGACAGGACACAACCGACATACAGCCAACGCATTTGCAGGCACATTTGCTTTTTTGCCAACGCTTTTGCCAACTCAAAAAAAGCAAAAGAGCCTGCAAGCAACCGCACAAGGACAGTGCAAACTTGACACAGCAGACCTACGAAAAGACAGAAGGGCAGCACATAACAGCGGTTTGGCAAAAGTGGCGGTTCAGTGCTCCGCAGACAGTTTTGTGGTTAATCAAAGTTTGGTTCTCCGCATCAACATTTGTGGTGAAAATCGCCACCTTCGCCAAGCCGCGAAACGTTATGCCAGAAGCAGATGACAACAAAACCAAAGAAGAAAAACTTTATGGCAGGTAAGCATTGAGTAATTTTAATTATCATTCTGGTAGCGGGGTATCAAATTTACAATGGACTAAATGATTTAATAAAATCGATAAGAGCAAAGGAACAATGGACTAATGATGACCATACACTTTTAGTTAACAAATGTATTCAGGAAACGGGTGACAAGATTTCACATTATTTTCTAATAGCCATCAGATTTGAATAAAAACTACCGCTAACTCATTATCAACATTTGTGGTGCTGTGAAAATACCAACCACATTCAAATTAGTTCGTATATTTGGCGGCAAGCAACAGAATCATTTTCTGGAAATTCATGAGATTAAAAATATAGAAACAGTAATAATTTATGAAACAGAAGTATCTATTTGCAATTATCCTGTCGATTCTTTCATATGATGTGGTAATTGCTCAGGACGAAAAAGCTAAAAAGGAATTGGAACAATTATCGTGGGACTGGATGAATGCGTGGAAGGCGAAGGACATGGTTCTTCTTGAGAAAATACTTGCTCCTGAATACCGACTTTTAGCAGTAATAAATGGTGAACTGGTAACGATAGATCGTAAGAAATGGTTGGAGACAGTTCCGTTTTATATCCCCAAGAATTTCCGCTACTACAATTTTGACATCAGGACTTATGGAAATACTGCAGTTGTTCAATCAATGTTTGAGCAAGAAGCAACTCTAAATGGGCAAGACCGCAGCGGAACTTTCCAGATTACCGACATTTGGATAAAAAATAAAGATCAATGGCAAGTTGTTCACCGACAGACTAACTTTAAACCGAAAACTCAATAAATAGTTTAGGAAATTGACAACCGATGCAGAGAGTAGAAAAAATAAAATGTGTGATGACGAAAAAGGGTTTATGATTGCTTAGCTCTCCACCACCATTCTCTTTATCTGCTTTGCACCGTTGCATTCCATAAGGTATAGGTAGGTGCCAGATGTCAGGTAGTTCGCATCAAAAACCAAGTCGTTGTAAACCCCCTTTGTCAGCGTTTCATTTTTGATCAAGCCCAAATTTTTTCCTTGCATATCCAACAGACTGATTTGAAAAGAGGCATCTTGACGCAGGGTAAATGGAATGATAGTTTGTGATGAAACAGGGTTGGGAAAATTTTGCCCGAGCTCAAATGTCAAACCAGCCGTGGGCGAGAATGGATCAATGCCAGTAGTGAGGTCTTTGAAGATGGTCAGCTTAGTAAAATCTTTAGTTAAAATTCGTTGAGCTTCTGCATCCTTTAGCCCTAAGTGGTCGCGCAATACGGTGGAGTACACTTGCCGAAAGTCGTATTGAAATTTAATATCACCATTGCTGTCTAAATCTGTCAGTGAAGGGTTCTGTCCAAGAAAACCTCCTTTGACACTTTTCCCAATTACAAACAGTGGTGCAGCCGTTCCGTGGTCGGTACCCAAACTTCCATTTTCGTTCACCCTTCTACCAAACTCTGAAAACGTCATGATCGTTACCTTATCGGCTACTCCGGCTTTTTCAATATCCGCTTGAAATGCGGCCACTGCATCGGCTACATATTTAAACAACTTTCCTTGATTGACCACTTGATCAGCATGCGTATCAAACCCGCCAATGGTGGTTAAGTAAACCGGGGTTTCCAATCCACCCGAAATCAACTCAGCAACGATGGCTAGTTGTTTTGCTAAATTAGTGGTTGGGTAGGTAACGAGATTGCTGGCTTTGTCTGCGGCTGTTTTTATGACATTCGCATATTGAATGGATTGTGCGGCTACTTCTTTCAGATATTTTAACTCTTGCCCGGCCAATGTATTAGGTGGTGGATCGGTGTCTGCTGTAGCCCCATTCACTAACTGATAAAAGGAATTAGGGTTTTCAAACACAGTACTCAGGGAGCCGGCTGGTCCTTGCAACAGCATCGACTCTACCGAACCCAATTGCACCGCCATGGGGTTCTTGGGAATTTGTGCAGGAAAATCAGGAAATGCTTGTGATAAATATCGCCCCACCCACCCATCGTAAATAAATTCGTTGCTTGCAGAACCAGAGAGCCAAATGTCGGTAGAGCGAAAATGTGAACGATTGGGATTCTCATATCCCACATTTTGCACAACGGTCAACTTTCCACTGTCGTACAAATCTTTGAAGGATTTTAAAGATGGGTTGATGCCTCGAAGTGTATCCAGTTTCAATACCTGATCTTTTGCAATACCGATTTTTGGTCGTTTGTTGTAGTAGATCGCATCTTCAAAAGGGATAATCGTGTTAAGTCCATCGTTACCCCCTAGAAACTGGATCAAGACCAACACTTTTCCGTTGGTACCTTGCATGTCAAACATCTGCGGATGAGAAAAAGCTTTTACACCAATGCCCTGCAACGCAAAAGCACCTGAGAGCAAACCCACCTGATTAAGAAAATGTCGCCTATCCATGATACTATCTTTTTAAAAATTTTATCCTAACTCAATTGGTACTCTGACAAGCGCATTAGCGCCTTGAAGAATTTTTGAATCCGCAGTTCTGCATTCGCAGAATAGGTTGAGTAATCGTACTGGGCTGAACCATCCAGCAAGGTGTCTATTAGTAATTGCCGCCTCGTGCTACTTACAGGAAATTGAATCATCAGCGCGATGACATCGTCTGTAAATTTAGCAGCATCTTCGGAGGTCGAAAATGTTCTGGAGTACGTCACGGCACTTAAATTTTGATTGAGCGTTTGTCCATTTAATTTTTTGCCTGAAATCAATGAATCCGTAAAACTATTGCGTTGGGGTAGAGTAGTAGAACTGATCCATTTGCGCTGACCTTCCCAACCGCGTACATCGGGCGGATCCAATAAATACTGTTGAAGTTGTTTGTACATATCGATCAAATAACTGTAGTAGTTACCATCGCCATTTATTAACTCAAGTTGCTTGAGTGCTCCAATCAACACAGCTACTGGCTCTTTAATTTTTGCGCCTATAAATTGCGATTGGTAAAAGTAATCGGACTTAAATAAGAAAGATAAAACGGATTTCACATCGTAATTATTGGTTCGGAATACCGCTGCCATTTGAGTTATAAATGCCTCATCGGGTTGGTAGAAAACAAATTCGTGGTACAGCTTGCGGCAAACAAACTGCGCACAAACCTCTTTTTTGAAAATGATGTTGATGATCTCTTGATATCCAAAATTCCCCGTCTCACCTAAAAATGTTTTGGCGGTATCGTCAAATCTTGCTCCATTAAAAATGGAGGTGATGCCGGTAGTGCTATCAATTTGCCAGCCCGTGAGTGCGCGCGCGGCTTGCTTAATATCCGTTTCAGTATAGTTGCCAATGCTCAGCGTAAAAAGCTCCATCAACTCACGGCCATAATTCTCGTTTGGGGCGGATTTTTGGTTTTGAACGCCATCCAGGTAAATCAACATGGCTGGGTCGGTAGTGACTTTAGTAGTTAGCTCCTTAAAATTTCCAATAGCATAATCTCGGAAAAGTTTTTGCTGCCCATACATCAACTGAGGATAATTTACCTTGCTGATCTCTGAGACAAAGTGATTATGCCAGAACAACACCATTTTTTCCCGAATGCTTGTTCCTTGGTTCAACATCAGTTTTAGCCACCAGATCGACATTTCCTTTTCCCGTTGGCGATCAACGGTATTGTTGTTGGATACTGGCTTTTCGCTCACCCACGTATTGGGTGCAGTCGGCTGCACCGTGGCACCTAAAATATCATTGTCTACAAAGTCATTCAAAGATTTAGACAATGCATACGTTACATCTTGACGGTTGAAGCCAAACAAACATCTGGAGAGTAAGTGTTGGGCATTTGCTTTGTTCCAAACGGGCATATACGATGACTTTTAAGTAGAAATCCTGAACCTTAAATGTAAGGATTTGTATCGTTACTGGTTTTATGGAATTGTTATAAAAGTTTCAGGCTCGGTTATAAAAGTGCCGCCTTCCCCGTACCTTTACGGGAATGAAGTTATTGCCATTCGTTTGTTCATTCTTGATCGGGCTCAGCAGTCATGCAGAAGTCTACCAACTCTTTGAAGAGAATGGCAAGAAGGGGATTAAAAACGAGCAGGGTCAGGTGATTATTCCTCCATCTTTTGAAGCACTCGGTTGGTCGGATGGAAGTTTTTCTGTGATTGGTGATGTAACAGGTTATCGCTTGAATCGGCAATGGGGGCTTATTAATTTAAAAAAGGAATTTATCACCAAGGCAGATTTTGAAGACCTTGTATATGCAGGAGGTGATTGCCTGATGGCGCGGAAGCAAATTAATCCTGCCCAGACTAAGTCCGGATGTTTAAATTTGCGTGGTGAAATAAAAATCCCCTTTAGCTATGATGGCATTCAGGTGCAGGGCTTGCGTGCTGTTGTATTTAATTTGGTAGGCGCGAAATTTTATTACGGTCTGGCTGACTTACAGAATAAAATCTTGGTGCCGATGACTTACCTAAATATTTACCCACTCGGCACACTTCGATTCGCTGTACAGAATCAACAAGGAAAAATTGCACTCTATAACGAAGATGGAAAAGCAATTACGGATTTTACAATTGATAGTGTTTCTAATTTCTATAAGGGCTACGCTATTGTGTATGAAAACTTATTGCAAGGCTTGGTTGATCGAGAAGGCCAAATAAAACTGGAGACGAAATACCAATCCATCAAAATCACCCAAGAAGGAAAAGTATTGACTCGCTTGCCCAACGAATGGCTTTGGCTTAACAACAAAAACAAAACCCTTCGAAACTATTTTGCCGATGATCTTTCTCCTTTGACCGAAGGGTTCAGTTTAGTTGTGTCAGGCGGGAAAGTAGGCGTGATTGATTCAGAATTGAAAACCCTTATTCCTATTCAATACGATCGATTGCAAGAGATTTCTCCCAAAAAATTCATTGCGCGAATCGGAAACAAAGAGGGCGTAATTAACATGGAAAATCAAGTGTTGATTGATTTCATATATGATTCACTTCAAGCTGAGCACAATTGGTTTAAGGCATTCACTAAAATGGTTGGGTGGCAACTGTTGGATCGTGAAGGAAAAGTACTATCGAAAAAGTATTATACTTCTTTTGGAGAATCAAATGAGGTTGGATTTTTGGTTCAGCACAGAAATTATTGGGGGCTGATGGATCGGCAAGGTGAGGAAATTGTCCATTGCGTATTTGATTCCATTACGGAAGTGAAGACAGGAATGTTGGCTGTTAAATTTCGTGGCCAGTATGGCATTATGGATGTAAACG
The DNA here is from genome assembly GCA_043757225.1 of Cytophagales bacterium. GTDB lineage: Bacteria > Bacteroidota > Bacteroidia > Cytophagales > Cyclobacteriaceae > ELB16-189. The sequence continues at coordinate 7,900 of JAYVPS010000021.1, forward strand.
AAAACTGGAAACTCGCACCACAAGAGTACCCCATTAAACTTGTTAACGAAACTCATTACTTGCTATTTCAGCCTGCTAATGCTTTTCTGAAAAACTTTGATGGGGTAACAATTTACTTCACACCTTACAAAACAGAATTTAAGAAAGATTTTTGGATTGAGTTTCTGCCTGATGGAACGGAAAAAGAAATCAGTTATCAGGGCACGATTTTGAAAAGAACATTACTAAATCCTGAAGAAAACGTTCAGCATGTCTTTAAGGAAAGTGAAGGCCTCCGCGGGGTAGAAAAAGACAGCAAGTTTGGTTTTGTAGATTCGAGCGGTAAATTAAGAATCGCCAATCGATACGATAGTATTGGCGAATTCCATGAAGGCCTTGCCCCAATAAAACTGATTGGTAAGTGGGGCTACATTAATCCCTTGGATAAAATAGCGATCAATCCCAATTACCAAGCAGTAAGTTCTTTTTTTGGCGACTTTGCTATTGCCAAACAAAATAACAGGGTAGGGTTGATTAATAAGTCCGGGAGCGTTGTGCTTTCTTTTCGTTATGATAGAGTAATAAGATTGCCTAATCAAAAATTCGAGATCATTTCTTCTTTATTAAAAGGTCGTGTCAATCATGATGGTAAAGTTGAAGTAGAGCCGCGGTTTGATTTCTTAGAAGATGTTGTTTCAGGTTTGTTGATTTCGGGCAGAGACGGAAAATATGGATTGATCACGGAGGATGGATTGGGGATTATTCCATTGATCTACGATAAGCTTACTTTTAATCTTGTCAACAATCAATTTTTAGGATTAAAGAAGAGTGAGTGGATGGAGATTATTCTTCAATAGGTCTATCTTTCAGCATATCAAACTCAACGAAAAATTTAGTGACTATCCCGGGCTGTGATTCACACCATACCAGCCCATTCATCATCTCCACATATTTTTTTACAATTGACAGTCCCAAGCCGGTAGAGCCTTCGCCCGCAGTTGGGTGAGCACTCAGTTTCGAGAATTTTTTAAAGACTAGCTGCATATCCTCTGTTGTAAGGCCCTGGCCGTGATCTTGTACAATGACTCTCACGTTACGGTCAGATGGTTCAAAGAATACTTCAATGCTTTTTTCCCCTGGTGAGAATTTAAGGGCATTGGAAATGAGATTTTCAAAAACCTGGGTGAGGAAAAGTGGATCGCCATGAATGATCAACGTTTCTTTGGGCTGTGCGAAAGATAAATGGATACCCTTTTTAGTGGCTTGCTTTTGGAAACTCTTGACCACCTGATTCAACAACAATCCCATATCGACTCGCTCGATAAATGCTTTGACCCGATTGTTCTCCAAACCATCAATGTCAAGAATGTTGGTGATCATTTTATTCAACCTTACCGAAGCATCCGTAATCTTTTGAATAATTTCTTTTTGGTCATCAGAAAGTGAATTGGTACCGATTGTTAGTAATTGTGAAAGGCCTTGCACATGGTTAATGGGAGTGCGAAGGTCATGGGCTAGTATTTTGATCAGATTATTTTTTTCTTCATCAATTGCTACCAGATGCTCATTACGTTTTTCCAGTTGCAGGCTTTTCATTTCAATGCTCTTTCGTTGGGTTTCAATTTTTTCTTTTTGAGCATTTTTCTTTTGATATAAGAAAATGATAACAGTCAGCATGGCAATGGAGATTACCATCAGCGCGATCAGAATGTTCCGAACTTTGGCTTCGCTTTCAATAAGGCTAGTCTTTTCCATTAAGTGCCGATATTGGATTTCTTTTTCTTTACTCAGCAATGTGAGAGGGTCGTTCGATAGAATGGATAGGTTCTCAACAAACTGATAAACTTCAGCATCTAAATACTTCGGAAGAAAACCTTTAAAGTCTGCTTTATATTGGTCACTCAAAAAATATTCTTCAATTAACGGTGTCCAGCTGCTACCGATTGGAAAAATGATTCCATGTCCTTCCCGCTTGACCGGAAACAGGTTTTGCCTTTCTACCTGAATGGAAGGATTTTTATTGAAAAGGATCATGTAAACGGGAAGATCTATAAACCCGAAGGAATTATCTGTTTTTTCAATCTCCTTCAAAATATTTTTACTAGCGGGTACAAGTTTAATTTCAAAAGGCAGTTGATATTTTGATTTTAATTTTAAAAGATCTTCTTCGTTTGTGGTGCCTTTAATTGTGATCGCTGTAAGAGTAGAAAATACCGACTTGAAGTCTTCTTCTGTTTTTACAACAGGAACGTTCTTGCTTGAAATCATTACTGAAATATCGGCTAGGTAGGAGGGACTAAAATTTACATGAGCCCTTCGTTCATCAGTAATGGAAAAAGCAGAGGTACCAAACGTGCCATCTATCCTCTTGGATGAAATCCGATCGAAAGTATCCGTAAACCCATCGGCCGCTACCCAATTTAGTTGAAGTGTTACATTGTATTTATTTTTCGAATATTTTTTAAGGCAGTTGAAAATCTCAAATTCTATGCCTTGCATTTCGCCTTCTTTGGTCTGATAGATAAAAGGATTTGATTCATACCAATAAACGGTAATTTTCCCAGCCCCCTCTTTTTTGACTTCCTCCCATTTGACTGGTGATTGACTTAAACAGTTTGTTGCTGAGCAAAGTATTGAAGTGATGCAAGCAAGAAAATGGCCGTAGCTACATAATTTCATTTTCGGGTGGTTGACCAGGACTAAAATAGCAGAATTTCTTCAAAGTATAGCGGTCAATTTCTATTCCCTTGGGGCATTCAAGTATTATTGCAGTAATTCAATTGGATTTCTGAACTTCTCTAAAATCTATTGGGTGACTATTGCTTGGTTAGGAAGTGCTATACACCCGATTAGATGAATCGCAGGAGCGGCAGCAGAACGCTCACTTTCCTGACATACCAGCACTTAAAATCACATCTTCAAAGCTAAGGTTAGTCACTTTTAAGCCATAAAGCAGAAAGCGAACTTCTTTATTGCTAATGCTGGTGTCAGCCTCGGCAAGCTTATAAAGGTGAACAAAGGCTCCTAATTTTTCATCGTCAGAGCAAACGTTCAGGTATTCAATTCCATCTAAATAGATTTGCTGTTCAGTGGTAGTTTCGGCTTTCTTTTCAAAATCATGAAAAAGGATATCGGGTATATTCTCTTCTTTTTTAATGGCTAGTATTGCCGCCCGTTCCCGATCGTCAATATGGCCGTCCACTGTTACCAGTAAGTGAACCATATGAAGCAATCCTAACTGAAAGTTTTCGCTTTGCATTTTAAAAATAAAAGAATTTCAGGCCTGCGTTAAGTGCCGAGACTCAAGGTAAGAAAAAAAAGGATTTCTTTTTCTGTTATTTGATGGAAAAAATATAGGCTGAAAATGAATAGCCCTTCTTCATTGTCTTTACTTCTTATACTTATTCATTAACATCGCCATCTTTTCCTCCATTGACAATTCTTTTTCTGCTGGTTTGTTAGGTTTAAATTCCCTTGGCTTAATAGCGGTTGCAGACGCAGGATTTTTCCCTTTGTTCTTATTGAAAGGATGTTCACTTTGCTTTTGAGCAGGTACGGCTTGCTCGGCAAATGGATTGGTTTTCATAGAGAGACCAATGCGCTTGCGAGCAACATCTACTTCTACCACAATTACTTTTACCTTTTGTTGCACGGCCACCGCTTCGTTGGGGTCTTTCACGAACTTGTCGCCTAGGTGGCTGATGTGTACCAGGCCATCCTGATGAACGCCAATGTCAACAAAGGCTCCAAAGTTGGTCACGTTGGTTATAATTCCGGGTAATGACATACCTATTTTGAGATCGCCAATACTATTTACACCATCGGTAAAACTAAAGGTTTCAAATACTTGACGGGGATCCCGTCCGGGTTTTTCAATTTCCGTAAGAATATCGTTCAACGTTGGCAAGCCTACTTTGTTGCTGATATATTTTTCAAGGCTTAGTTGCTTGTGCAATTCAGATTTGTTCATCAGATCCTTCACCGAACAGCCAACGTCCTTAGCCATTTTTTCTACAATCAAATAACTTTCTGGGTGAACTGCGCTGGCATCCAGTGGATTTTCTGCCTCGCGAATGCGGAGAAAACCTGCAGCCTGTTCAAAAACTTTTTCGCCAAAGCGGGCAACCTTCATTAAAGACTCTCTGCTTTTGAATGAGCCGTTTTGATTTCGATACTCAACAATATTTTTTGCCAATGCTGGACTCAAGCCAGATACATACGACAATAATTCTTTACTGGCCGTGTTTACCTCTACGCCTACAGAATTCACACAACTGATCACAACATCGTCTAAGCCTTGCTTTAACCTAACCTGATCTACATCGTGCTGATATTGTCCAACACCAATCGACTTAGCATCGATTTTAACTAACTCAGCCAACGGATCCATTAATCTGCGGCCAATTGAAACAGCTCCGCGAACAGTTATATCTTTTTCAGGAAATTCATCGCGTGCGGCTTCGGAGGCAGAATAGACAGAAGCACCACTTTCGTTCACCATCACTACAATGATTTTGTTTGGCAAGCCCAGGCTTTTAATAAATGCTTCCGTTTCTCTGCCAGCTGTTCCGTTGCCAATGGCGATGGATTCAATTTTATATTCTTCACAAAGTTTCTTGATCAACTTCGCAGACTTCTCTTTTTCTTTTTGTGGCTCATGCGGATAAATCACATCGTGATAGAGCAACTTTCCCAAATTATCCAGGCAAACTACCTTGCAACCTGAACGGAAACCCGGATCTAGAGCCAACATATTTTTTTGCCCTAGCGGTGCTGCTAATAAAAGCTCTTTCAGGTTGATAGCAAAAACTTTGATTGCCTCTTCGTCTGCTTTCATTTTTGACTCCATACGCACCTCTGTCTCTAAGGTAGGGCGTAGCAATCTTTTGTAGGCATCAGTAATGGCCAGTTTCACTTGTTCGGAGGCAGCACTCTCGTTCTTCAAATGCTGGCGCTCTATAGAAAAGATGGCCTGTTCTTCGGGCGGATATATATCAAGCGAAAGGATTTCCTCTTTTTCTCCTCTACGCATGGCCAACAAGCGGTGAGAAGGTGTTTTAGAAATGGGTTCGTTCCATTCAAAATAATCTTTGAATTTTTGTCCTTCGGTTTCTTTGTTTTTAATGACCTTAGAAGTGATAGTGCCCTCGCTCCAAAATAGTTCGCGAACTTTCTTTCTAGTCTCTACATGTTCACTGATCCATTCCGCAATAATATCGCGCGCTCCGGCTAAGGCTTCTTCTAAATTGGTTACACCTTTTGCTTCGTCCACAAAAGATTTGGCATATTCATCGAGGTTAAATTTTTCTTGCTGAAATATCTTTTCTGCCAATGGCTCAAGGCCTTTTTCTTTAGCCGCACCGGCACGTGTCTTTCGCTTAGGCCGGAATGGCAAGTAGATATCTTCTAGTTCGGCAAGGGTTAAGGCCGTAACAATAGCGCCAAGAAGTTCGGGTGAGAGTTTGCCTTGTTTTTCGATGGATGAGATAATGGCTTCCTTCCGTTTATCCAATTCTTGTAGTTGGTCGATGCGGTCGCGTACGTTGGCAATCATCACTTCATCCATACTGCCAGTTTTTTCTTTTCGGTACCGGGCAATGAAAGGAATGGTCGATCCTTCTGAAAGCAATTCGGCCACGGCTGCTACGTTTTGAACGGGCAAAGAATACTCAGCAGCAATCTGATCAATCCATCTTTTTAAACTCTCTTTTTCCATGTTGATTTTAAGGGGAACAAAAATAAGATTTATTCTGAAGTTGGGTAAGATTGGGTGCAAACTTTAAAGTAGATATACGGTCAGGGCTACAGACTAATGGATCATTTCAGTCCCCTGTGTTCCCGGTTGGCTGAGTATGGAAAGAAATAACCCTTTTTGATTCCGACAAGAAACCTTATGTTTACACCTCTAATTATAATAATATGAAGGCAATATTCTTGATTGGAATGCCCGGTATGGGTGAGTGGGTGGTGATCGGCTTATTTGTGTTGATCTTCTTTGGAGCAAAAAAAATCCCTGAATTTGCCAAAGGATTAGGCAAGGGCATTCGCGAATTTAAAGATGCTGTGAAGGATGTGAAGAAGGAAGTGGATGATGCCGGCAAAGAAATGCCGAAGATTGACGATAAGTAGGCCTTGAAGGCGTACGCGAATTTCTTAGAAATCCAGCGCGATCTTAAAACCGGAAAAGTCACCTGCATCGAATTGGTCAACCATCATTTGATCAATATTGAAAGAAAAAAACACCTCAATGCTTTTCTTAGCGTCTATGTTAAGGAGGCTCGTTTGTGTGCTGGCGAAGTTGATTTAAAAATCAAAAATGGTACGGCTGGAAAACTGGCTGGCTTAGTTGTAGGCCTGAAGGATGTGCTTTGTTATCAAGATCATCCACTACAAGCAAGCAGCAAAATTTTAGATGGTTTTGTTTCTAAGTTTAATGGAACCGCAGTTCAACGTCTGTTGGATGAAGATGCGATTATCATTGGCCGGCAAAATTGTGATGAGTTTGCGATGGGCTCTTCCAATGAAAACTCTGCGTTTGGACCGGTTCTAAATGATATTGATAATGCACGCGTGCCGGGTGGCTCTTCGGGTGGCTCAGCAGTGGCTGTGATGGCTGATATGTGTCAGGTGTCGCTGGGCTCGGATACAGGAGGTTCCGTTCGCCAACCTGCCGCCTTTTGTGGAATTATTGGATTGAAGCCTACCTATTCGCGTATCTCCCGACACGGATTGATTGCCTATGGATCTTCTTTTGATTGTATCGGAGTATTTTCAAAGAATGTTGAAGATGCCGCATTGGTGTTGGAAGTAATTGCGGGTGAAGATGAGTATGACAGCACGGTATCGCGGCAAGCAGTTCCCGCTTACTTAAAAGAACTTTCATCCGAACCAAAAAGAAAATACAAAGTAGCCTACATGCGCGACATGCTTGAGTCCGGTGCATTACAGCCGGAAATAAAATCTTCAATCAATAAGGTGCTCGAAAAATTAATATCAACGGGGCATGAAGTAGAGGCGATTGATTTTCCGTTGAACGAATATGTGTTGCCTACTTATTATATCCTGGCCACGGCCGAGGCCAGCTCCAATCTTTCACGCTTCGATGGAGTGCGCTATGGATACCGTAGCCCTAATACCTCTGATTTGCAATCGCTTTATAAAAAAACACGTGCCGAAGGGTTTGGAAAAGAGGTGCAACGCAGAATTTTGCTTGGAACATTTGCCCTGAGTGCGAGTTACTATAATGCCTATTACACCAAAGCTCAGAAGGTAAGGCGGTTGATCCGCAATCAGACGAAGGAAATTTTCAAAAAGTATGATTTTGTAGTCATGCCCACTACGCCTACTACCGCTTTTAAGATAGGCTCTCACTCAGAAAATCCGGTGGAAATGTACTTAGCAGATTTATTTTCAGTTCAGGCAAATGTAGCCGGTGTGCCCGCCATTTCTATCCCTTGTGGGAGAGATAGCCAGGGGTTGCCAATCGGAATACAGGTGATTGCCGATGACTTTGAGGAAGCGAAACTCTTTCAATTCTCGAAAGTTTTGCTGAACTTGGTGTGATTTTTGACATTATTCTTAGGGCTACAGGGTCAAGCCATAGCCTTAAGCTTGCGGTTTCTGACCAAAGAATTTTTTGCAAGTAAGATTTAATAAAAGAAACAATGAAACTTTTAATTGCCATACTGACAATCCTTTTGCCATTCAGCCTTGAAGCCCAAGATGTAATTGTAAAGGATACTTTATTAGCAGGTGAGTTGATAAAACCGATTGATACGCTGGCCTCTAATTTTTTACTGCCGTTGGATGTTGAGTATATTCCTGCAGATGTTACTTCTGAATTAGTTATGGATCGACTGGGTTGTTTGCAAAACAGGATTGAGCTAACCTACAACAGTCGGGTTCATGGTTTTATTGATTACTTCACCATTCGCGATCGTGAATATACGCGTATGATGCAACGGAGGAAAGATCTTTACTTCCCCATATTTGAAAAGAAGTTAGCGGAGTATGGCCTGCCTGATGAGTTAAAATATTTATCGATAATAGAATCAGGGTTGAATCCCCGCGCTAGATCGCGAGCCCGTGCTGTTGGATTATGGCAATTTATGCCGGGAACAGGTCACTATATGGGTTTGAAAAGTGATTGGTACATTGATGACCGTATGGATCCGGAGAAATCTACTGATGCGGCTTGTCGCTATCTGTCAACTCTTTATTCTATGTTTGGCGATTGGCAGTTAGCACTTGCTGCCTACAACTCAGGTCCGGGCACCGTTCGGTACGCCATTCGTAAATCTGGCTACAAAAAAACTTTTTGGGAGGTATTCAACTATTTGCCACGCGAAACGCGATCGTACGTACCGCAGTTCATTGCCATCATTTATTCGATGAACCATACCGAAGAACATAACTTAGTGGAGAGGGCGCGCGAGCAAGTTCCTCCGCATGACACTATTCAGGTGAAACAGTTTTTGAATTTCGACACCTTCGCCAAACTCACGGGCACATGCGTGGAAGATATGCAACTGCTGAATCCTTCGGTGATGCGTAATGCCTTGCCCGACAATGGCAGAACCCATTTTTTAAAGATTCCTATTTGGGCTAAAGCAGCTTTAAATCAAAACAGAATTTCAATTTTAGATTCATCATCCAAGATTGGGAAAAAACAATTGGAAGTTCTTGCTAAAGATTCATACGGCAATACGTATGGGCGCGAGGTACAAATTTATCGCGTGCAGTCTGGCGATGTGTTGGGGTCTATTGCGGGTCGTTATGGAGTTCGCATTGATGACATAAAAAAATGGAACGGGCTCTACAGTAATATAATCCGTCCGGGTCAGCGATTAAATATTTGGAGTTATCCAACCACTAGTTTAAGTACTGCAAGAGTGTCAAGTCCAATAGTGATTCCCCCCAACTCAAAAACATATATTGTACAGCCGGGTGATACGTTATGGGACATTTCTAAAAAGTTGCCGGGCATCTCAATAGAAAAGATCAAAAATCTCAATAATCTGAAGGGGAGTAAGTTGCAGCCGGGTCAAAAGCTAATCATTGGATAAACTGATAGAATTTCTCGTGACCATTTTGCCAAAATTGAATATAGTAGCGGGTGTATTTTAATTTACGTTTGATAAATTGGAATTTGTCAGTTGTATTTTTTAAATCACTCATAAATTTAAATCACGCTATGAAAAAACTTTGCTTGGCCTTCTTGCTAGGGCTTCTTTTGTATGCCTGCACAGACAAAAAAGGAGATAATCTTCCACCTGCTTCTGGTCTTACCGGTGATATTTATTTGGTGATGGATTCAGCTCAATGGAAGGGGCGATTAGGTAAGCAAATCGATGCTATTTTTAGCGCAGACATGAACGTAATCAACCGCAGTGAGCCAATTTTTAAGATGCGGTGGATTGATCCTCGCAAGCTCAATTCGGTATTAAAGCAAACGCGGAATTTAATTTTTGTTTCTACGCTAGATAAAAATTCTGTTGGCGCGCGAAGAGTAAAAAATATGTTCACACCTGAATCCATCGATAAAATAAAATCGGATACTTCTTTCTTTTTCACCTCAACCAAAAACCAATTTGCCAAAGGGCAGGAGGTACTATTTTTAGTAGGCGCAACGGAGGAAGCCTTGATCAAAAAGTTAAAAATAAATTCTCAACGCTTGGTTAACCATTTTGATCAGGCCGAGCGAGAACGGTTAAGAGTTTCACTTTTTAAATCAGGTCAACAAAAGGGGGTGAATGAAATAATAAAAAAGCGCCTCGGAATAGATTTTAAAATCCCATTTGGCTATGAATTAGTGATTGAAAACAAGGAGTTTGTTTGGGTACGTCAATTTAATTCAAAGGATGACCGCGATATTTTTATTACCCGAAAGCCCTACGTTTCCGAAGCCCAGTTTGAAAAGGACAGCCTTATTAGTTTTAGAGATGCCACCTGCAAAAAATATTTATTTGGCAATCCGGAAAAGCCTGATTCTTATTTGATCACAGAGATGGGTGTTCCATACAAGCAAGTGCTCGCTGTTAATACCACTTTGCAGGGAAACTTTGCGAAAGAACTTCGTGGATTGTGGCGCACCAATAGTTTATCAATGGGTGGTCCTTTTATATCCTATACCGTAGTTGACCAAAAGCAAGGGATGCTTTTTTACTTAGAGGGTTTTGCCTACGCGCCAGCCAGAGAACAGCGTGAGATTTTAAGAGAGCTTGAAACGATATTGCATACGTTTAAGCCTGCGCAATAATTTTTTGTGTTTCGATAGTCGAAAAGCCTATATTTTCGATTCTTTTTCAGGATTCTAAATTCTAAAATCTGCGTATCTTTCAATCTTTTACTTGAAAGCCTTATGTCTATAAAAATCAGAAAGCAAGACGCCCTTGACTACCACACCCAAGGACAGCCAGGAAAGATTGAAGTAGTACCCACCAAGAAGTTGAGTTCCCAATTGGATTTGGCTCTGGCATATTCTCCGGGTGTGGCCGAGCCATGCAAAGAAATAGCGCTGCGCAAAGAAGATGTTTATAAATACACAAGCAAAGGAAATTTAGTCGCGGTGATTACCAACGGTACGGCTGTATTAGGGTTGGGTAATATTGGTCCAGAAGCCGCAAAGCCTGTGATGGAAGGCAAGGCAGTACTATTTAAAAAATATGCGGGCATTGATAGTTTCGATATTGAGATTGCTGAAGAAGACCCTGATGAATTTATTAAAATAGTAAAAGCATTGGAGCCCACGTTTGGCGCAGTAAACTTAGAGGACATTAAAGCGCCAGAGTGTTTTAAAATTGAAACTGAACTGAGGGAAAAAATGAACATTCCCATTATGCATGATGATCAGCATGGCACTGCTATTATTTCAAGCGCAGCCTTGTTGAATGCGTTGGAGGTAGCAGGAAAAAAGATTGAAGAAATTATTTTAGTAGTAAATGGTGCGGGCGCGGCTGCGATTTCGTGTACAAAGCTTTATTTGGCGCTGGGGCTGAAAAAGGAAAACTTGATCATGTGTGATAGTAAAGGAGTCATCAATAAAGATCGCGCTGGGTTAGATGCGTCCAAGGTAGAATTTGCCACTACCAGAAAAATTACGACACTTCAGGAAGCCATAAAGTGTGCCGATGTTTTTTTAGGGTTATCAATAGCTGATATTTTAACACCTGAAGACATTCGCGCAATGGCCAAAGACCCGATTGTTTTTGCGTTGGCAAATCCTAATCCAGAAATTGACTATGACCTTGCAAAAAAATCGCGACCCGATTTGATCATGGGCACGGGAAGATCCGATCATCCTAACCAAGTAAACAATGTGCTTGGGTTCCCTTATATTTTCCGCGGTGCATTGGATGTTCGTGCCACAGAAATTAATGAGGCTATGAAGCTTGCAGCCGTGCGCGCCTTGGCAGCCCTTGCCAAAGAACCCGTCCCCGATATAGTTTTTCAAGCGTATGGAACTGACAAAATTCAATTTGGTCGTGAATATTTGATTCCTAAGCCACTTGATCCTCGGTTAATTACTACCGTTTCCCCTGCTGTAGCAAAAGCTGCGATGGATTCCGGTATGGCCACAAATCCTATAACAGATTGGGGTAAATACCATGTCGATTTACTTAAGAGAATAGGGATTGATCAAAAACTTACTTCACGCATTATTGATCTCGCTAAGAAAAAGCCCAAACGGATTCTGTTTGCGGAGGCAGATCATCCTAAAATTTTGAAGGCTGCTCAAATTTTACAAGACGAGGAAATTGCTATTCCTGTTTTGCTTGGGAGTAGGGTCGATATTGATCGATTAATGAAGGAGCATAACTTGGAATTGGACAAGTGCGAGATCATTGATCCTCGGTTTGAAAAGGAATTGACACAAAAATATGTACAAGCTTATTTCGAAAAGAGAAAAAGAAAAGGAGTTACAATAAAAGAAGCGGAGCGACAAATACGTGATCGCAATGTGTTTGGTGCCATGATGGTGGAATCTGGGAAAGCTGATGCCATGGTCTCCGGGCTAACAAAAGATTACTCAAAAACCATTCTTCCTTCGTTGCAAATTATTGGGATGGCCGAAGGTGTGAAACGTGTAGCAGGTATGTACATTATCATGAACAAAAAGGGGACTTTCTTTTTTGCTGATTGTACCGTGAACGTTAATCCAAGCGTAGAAGAGTTAGTGGGAATTATAGGATTGGCATCACGAGGAGTTAAATTTTTTGATATTGAGCCGCGGGTGGCTGTTCTTTCTTATTCCAATTTTGGTTCGAGCAAGGGAGAAATTCCGGATAAGGTTCAAGAGGCTGTACGGTTGGCAAAACAAAAGTATCCTACCTTGGTTTTAGATGGCGACATTCAGGCCAATGTGGCTTTTGATACTGAACTACAAAAAGAAATTTACCCATTCAGTGCGCTGGCGAATGAAGGTGCGAATACCTTAATCTTTCCTAATCTGGCTGCGGGCAATATAGCGTATAAGCTGTTGATGGAAATTGGCGGAGCAGAGGCCATCGGTCCAATTTTGCTTGGCATGAAAAAGCCTGTTCATGTTTTACAATTAGGTAGTTCCATTCGCGATATTGTAAACATGGCCGCCATTGCGGTTGTTGACGCACAATTGTATGAAAAGAATACACACCTTTGATAATTCATTGATTCGATAATTTTCTAATTCCGAACCAATGAATAGTCAAACTAAAAGATTAGCATGATTGCGTACCTAAAAGGAAAACTGGTTTACAAAGTTCCATCTTATGCTATTGTGGAAGTAAATGGCATTGGCTACCAGGTAAATATTTCACTCAATACATTTGCAGAAATCAAAGACAAAGAAGAGATCAAGCTTTCTACTTATTTTCATGTTCGGGAAGATGCACAAGTATTGTTTGGATTTGCTACAGAGGCTGAGAAGCAGATGTTTCAATATTTGATTTCGGTGAATGGGGTTGGGCCAAGCACCGCATTGGTTGTGTTGTCGTATTTGCCGCCCGAAGAACTGCGGGCGGCCATTGTACGAGAAGATGCTGCTGCCTTACAAGCAGTGAAGGGCATCGGTGGCAAAACTGCCCAGCGTCTGATCTTGGAATTGCGCGATAAGTTGAAGAAAGATGGGGTTGAAGAAACTGCCGGAAATACGGGTTTGATACGCAATACAGTACGCCACGAGGCGTTATCAGCGTTGGTTACGTTGGGTATTGCCAAGCCGGTTGCGGAAAAAAGTGTGGATGCTGTGTTAAAAAAATCCGGAAATACAATTAGTTTGGAAGAGCTTGTGAAACAAGCATTAAAAAACGCCTGATTCTTCTTTTGATTACTTAGGCAATAAGAAAGGAGGTACGAAGTACAATTATTTGCACCTCGTAAATCGTACCTCGTAAATTTAAAGCTATTAGAATTTGAAAATTTGTGTGCATCGAGCATTTATGTCGTATAAGTCATGCAATTATTAGGATACGTTTGATTGTAGCAATACGGAAGATTCGATTCAGCCTTGGGCTGTCCATTTGCCTTTTAATAGGTGGAGGCATCTCTATTGCCTATGGTCAGCAGAAAGATTCTGCAAGAACCCAAACCAATGACACCACCGGTTTTAAAACCTTCAATCCGTACCGTCCAAATTTTCGCCCCAGCGACCGTTATGGCGATCCGTTTTCGCATTATTCAACACAGTCACCTTTGTTTTTAAAAGACCCCAAAAGCCTCAACTTAGATTTACAGATTGATACAGGGTTTAATTATAGCATCCGCGAAAAAATTGGAAAAGTCAACTTCAGGCCGAACTCCTCCATGTCGTTTCGTGATTTTAATTTACAGCAAGATCAGCAGTTCAGAAAACAATACTGGCGAGCAAAAAGTCAAGCGCTGGATGGTGAAAGTGCTGTGAGTGGTAGAAACCTGTTGCCTAAACTTTACATAAGTCCTGTCCTGGATCGCATATTTGGTGGAAGCTATGTGGAGTTGATACCGCGCGGCAATGTAATTCTGGATTTTGGTGCTTCGTTTCAAAAGATTGCCAATCCGGCAATTCCCATCCGGCAACAGAGTAATGGTGGGTTTGAATTTGATCAGCAAATCGCGCTGAACGTAACGGGTAAAGTAGGAGAAAAATTAAAGATCACTACCAATTTTGACAACAACAATTCCTTCGATTTTCAAAATAGCATGAAAGTAGAGTATACAGGTTTTAAGGAAGATCTGTTAAAAAAATTGGAGATCGGTAATGTAAGCTTACCGCTGAACAACAGTTTGATCAAGGGAGCGCAAAATTTATTTGGTATAAAGGCGCAGTTACAGTTTGGTAAATTATCGGTGACCGCAATTGCCACCACCCAACGGGGAAAGCAATCGTCAATAAAAGTTTCGGGCAACGCAAGCGGCACAGCGCAAGGCAGGCCCTTTGAAATTGTAGGTTCTAACTATGACGATAACAGACACTTTTTTTTGAGCCAATTTTTTCGCGACAATTTTGAAAAATGGTTGGGTACCCTTCCTCAGATTACTTCTGGAATCAACATCACTCGCGTTGAGGTTTATTCCATCAATCGCATTGTTGACGCTCAAACCAACCGGGATGTGGTTGGCTTTATGGACGCAGGTGAGTCTGACAAAATTTATTCGCCAAAAGTTACAGCAACATCATCGGGTAGTTTACCAAGTGACAATGGGGCCAATGATCTTTTCAGTAACCTTAAAGGCAAGCCTGCGGCATCGGACGGCATCAATGAAATTTTAATTGGTGACCCATTTCGTTTTACAAATGGTACTGATTTCGAAAAAATTACCAGTGCGCGTAAACTCGCCTCCACAGAGTTCACATTCAACCAGCAACTTGGTTACATCACACTTCAGCGCAAGCTTCAAAATGATGAGGCCGTGGCGGTAGCGTTTGAATATACTTACAATGGCAAGGTTTATAAAGTTGGCGAGCTCACCGAAGACTATTCTAATAAGCCACCTCGGGATGTTGTTTATCTAAAACTTCTTCGCCCTCGCAAAGTTTCGGTAAAGAATTCTGAAGGAAATATTCTGCCTACGTGGAATTTGATGATGAAAAACATCTACAGCTTAAATGTATCGCAGCTTACGCGTGATGGCTTTCAATTGCGAATGATTTATCGTGATGATCATAGTGGAAAGGATTTGCCTCAATTACAAGACGGACCGGTTTCCGGTACCAAACAGTTGATACAGGTTTTCGGGCTGGATCGACTGAACCCGTACAATGATCCGCAGCCTGATGGCAACTTTGATTTTGTAGAGGGGATTACTGTGAACCCTGCAAATGGACTCGTTATATTTCCCTTCCTTGAGCCTTTAAATAAACCATTGCGAGATTTATTTAAATTAGAAAAAAATCAGGCAACGGAAACATTCTTATTAAATAAATATTTATATGATACCCTTTACCACACCACTAAGGCAGAGGCGGAATTGGTTGCTAACAAAAATAAATTCTGGATTGTCGGATCCTTTAGGGCTGGCTCAGGAAAAGAAATCGTCATTCAGGGATTTAACATTTCGCCAGGCTCGGTAAAAGTTTTTGCAGGAGGAACCCCCCTTCGTGAAGGAGTAGATTTTTCGGTGGACTATACATTTGGGAAGGTTACTATTCTCAACGAAGGTATTTTAAGCTCCGGTAAAGACATTGAAATTACCTATGAGCAGCAAGACCCATTCTCTTTTCAAACCCGCTCACTGCTGGGCACTCGCTTTGACTACAAACTTAGTGAGGATGTTAATTTTGGTGCTACTTTTTTGTATTACAATGAAAGGCCATTAATTACTCGTAATTTGATTGGCTCTGAGCCGGCCTTAAATCTGCAATACGGGTTGGATTTTAATATGAAGAAAGACTCCCGGGTGCTAACCAAGTTGGTCGATGCATTGCCTTTTCTGCAGACCAAAGAAAAATCTTCCATTACAGTTAATGCAGAGTTTGCACAATTGCTGCCGGGTACTTCCAATGTAATTGATGGTGAGGGAACTTCTTTCATTGATGATTTTGAAAATACCATTACCCCATATAGTCTGTTGGCACCACAAGGTTGGAAGCTGGCGGCTGTACCTACCAAAGATCCGGCTTTAGTAGATCCGGCTAATGGAGTGAGCGATGATATAAAGGCCGGGTATAAGCGCGCCAAGCTAGCGTGGTATCAGGTCGATAATCTTTTTTATAGAGATGGAGGAAACTTCAAACCGAGCAATATTCAGCAGGCAGATTTAAAGAACCATTATACACGAGCTGTATTGCCTCAAGAGATTTTTCCATTGAAGGATCCTTATATAGGAAATTTTTATGAACCCATTTTGGATCTGGCCTATTTCCCCAACGAGCGTGGACCGTATAATTATAATTCTTCTTTTTCTGCCCAAGACCCACGAAGTAACTGGGCTGGTATTACTACAGCCGTACGCAACGAGGTGGACTTTGACAAAGCAAATGTTGAGTACATAGAGTTTTGGCTGATGGATCCATTTATTAACTCTGAAAACGGTAAAGTAATTGTAGATAATGCTAACGCAAAACCAAATACTACAGGTGGAAAAATGATTTTACAAATGGGAAGTATTTCAGAAGATATGGCGCGAGATGGCAAACATGGTTTTGAAAATGGGCTACCTGCGGATGGAGGCAACGATGGCGCCACCTCGACTCCATGGGGTCGAGTGACCAGCAAACAATATATCAACAATGCATTTGATAATAGTACTGTCTCTCGCGCCAATCAGGATGTGGGTGCCGATGGGTTAAGCAATACGCTTGAGAAAGAGAAATTTGGGACTGCCATCAGTGAAACGGATCCTTCATCCGATGACTTTAAGTATTTTTTGAGTCAAGAGCATGATGACAAAGACGCAAAAATAGTAGAGCGTTATAAAAACATCAATGGGTTAGAAGGCAACTCGCCTATTGTAACAAGCGGGCAGGCATTTGCTCAATCAGGCAGCCCCTTGCCAGACAATGAAGACCTTAATCAGGATAACACACTTAGCGATTTGGAAGAATATTATTCTTATAATTTAGATTTATTGCCTGGCAAACTTACGGTCGGGTCGAAATTTATTGTAGATAAGATTTCCCCCAAAGCATATAATGGCGAAGTAACTTGGTATCTGTTCCGAATCCCCGTTAAGAATTTCGACAGCAAAGTAGGGGATATCAATGGGTTTAAATCTATAAAGTATGGGCGGATGTTGTTGACTGGATTTTCTGAGCCGGTGGTCTTACGGTTTGCTAATTTCAGAATGGTGGGCAACCGATGGAGGAAATACCAGGACGATCTGACCCAGGCAGGGCTCTCACTACAGCCAGAGCCAATAGACTTAGGGAAGTACACCGTATCAGCAGTAAACATTGAAGAAAATGGCCAACCTAGTAAAGAAAAACCCGGCTACGTAGAACCCCTGAGGCGAGATCGCGATGTGACTTCTGTTCAACAAAGAAGGTTGAATGAGCAATCGGTTCAGCTATGCGTGACTGACTTAGAAGACGGAGATGCCCGGGCAATCTATAAAAATGTAACGTTTGATCTTTTCAACTATGGAAGGATAAAAATGTTTTTGAGTGCCTATAGTGCTAACCTTGAGCAAAATCTAAAAGATAATCAGCTCACTGCATTTTTGCGATTGGGTTCAGATTTTGACAGGAACTATTATGAGATTGAGTTGCCACTTACGATTTCTCCACCTGATCAGCGTGACTTGGATAGAGTTTGGCCGGACCAAAACCAAATTGATCTTGACCTGAACGAATTGTATGCGTTGAAGATTCAGCGCGACAGGGAGAATTTTTCACTAGGAGCCCTTTATCCGCTGGGGGGTTCAAAACCTGTTGGTAAACACGGCATTCGAATATTAGGTCGACCCGATTTAGCACAAGTAAAAGTAATGATCATTGGGATTCGCAACCCCCGAAGCGATGACACCAAACCATTTAGCGTTTGCCTTTGGGCAGATGAATTACGGCTCACAGATTTTGACCGAACGGCCGGGTGGGCAGCCAATGTGGTAATGAATGCGAAATTGGCAGACTTAGGAAACATCACGGGATCCTTTCGCCACATCGGCTTTGGATATGGTGGAGTTCAATCAAAAATTGCTGAGCGTGCAAGGGGCGAGACCAACACCTTCGATATTTCGGGAAGCATCAGCGTAGATAAACTTTTGCCACCAAAACTAGGGCTGAAAATACCCATGTTCTTTAGCTACGAAAGCAATCTGTTTAGCCCCAACTTCGATCCGGCAAACCCGGACGTGCGGTTGGAGGCCGCACTCAAATCGTTTACTAATGAGGCGGATAAAAATGCCTACTTGAGTTTGATACAGGATCAGAGCTATCGAAAAAGTCTCAATTTTACCAATGTGCGAAAGGTGAAAGTAAGTAAAGATGCTAAATCACATATTTATGACATCGAGAACTTTGCTTTTACTTATGCCTATAGTGAGCAAACTCATACCAATTTTAATTTGATTGCGGACACTAAAAAAAGTATAAAGGCCGCTGTGGCGTGGCAATACACTTCCAAGTTCAAGGGGTTTGAGCCATTTAAAGAATATAAGCTGCCAAAGATTATTAAAGATTTTAATTTCAATCCAATGCCCACTTCTATTTCCGTGCGTGGAGAGTTAGATCGATCTTATAATGAAATTACATATCGGGGTTCGGCAAAGGATGCTTTCGGGAATCTGCAGAAGAACATGCCTAACTACCAAAAGTTTTTTGTTTTCAATCGTTATTACAATGCACGTTGGAGTTTGACGAAGTCTCTTACACTGGATTACAATGCAACGGTAAATGCTATCATTGACGAACCCAATGGAGATTTGTCTAATCAAGATTCATTGAATGTAGTGATCAAAAACCTCAAAAATTTTGGACGCACTAAATATTTTGATCAGAACATCACGGCCAATTACAAACTTCCATTGGATAAAATGCCGATTACTAACTGGTTAGAAGCGGACTATCGGTACAATGTAGGCTACAATTGGAAAGCAGGGCCGTTAGAAAAAAAGAATGACGCGTTGAAATTGGGGAATATTATTCAGAACAATAGAACACAAGGGATCAATGGCCGTATTGATATGGTTAAGCTCTACAACAAAATTGGGTTCTTAAAGAATATTAATACACCGCCTAAGCCACTGCCGCCACCCGATAAAAATAAACCGGTACAGCGCGATACTGTGAGAAGGCCGCCTGACCTGATTGGCTTAAAGGGGTTGCTAAGATTAGTGATGTCTTTACGAAGCATAAATGGTACCTACTCTCTTACGGAGGGTACCATTTTGCCGGGGTATAACAAAACACCAAAATTATTTGGTATGGATGAAACATGGGGTGCTCCGGGTTGGGGATTTATCTTTGGAGATCAAGATCCCAATTTTGCAGCCCAAGCCGCCACAAATGGATGGCTTGTTAGAAATAAAAACCTGACCAATCCATTTAGTCAAAATCAAACTGAGGAGCTCACCCTTCGCGCAAACTTAGAGCCCTCTACAGATTTAAAAATTCAAATTGATGCACGAAAGACGAGCAATACTTCTTTTCAAGAAATTTTTAAAGACACAACAACCGCAGGAAAGGGTGAATTTATTGGGCTCAATCCCAGCCGTACTGGCAGCTATCGTGTTTCTTTTCTAAGCATCAACACTGCATTTGCTAATAACTCTAGCATAAACTCGGATGTATTTAGTCAGTTTGAGAAGAACTTGGGAATTGTAAAAAAAACCTTTTTAGACCTTACGGGTAAAGATTATAACGAAAAATCACAAGATGTATTAATCCCTGCCTTCATCGCTGCTTATTCGGGTACTTCTGCTGAGAGTACTAATCTTTCTCCTTTCCCGAAAATACCAATTCCTAACTGGCGTATTGATTACAATGGATTGAATAAAATTGGTGGATTAAAAGACATTTTTCAGTCGGTTACGATCAACCATGCCTATACTTCTTCTTACTCTGTAATGAATTATTCCAACTCATTGCAATATGGCTCTTCGGGCAGTACCAATGGAGGTAGTGTGCGCGTTGATTTAAGTAATAAGGTAGAAAATTACAACGTTGATAATTTTGCTTCCATCTCTAGTGCCACGTCTGATCAGTTAATTCCGATTTACGTGATCAATCAAGTGATGATTAGCGAAGCCTTTGCTCCTTTAATTGGTATCAATGCTCGCACCAAAAGTAAATTAAGCTTGCGGTTCGAATATAAAACCAAGCGTGATATTTCGCTTAACGTATCAAACGCTCAAGTAACTGAGCAGAATGGAAAAGATTGGTCATTTGAAATGGGCTTCACTAAAAACAACATGAAGCTTCCTTTTAAAGACCAAGGCCGTATTATTACCTTAAAAAATGATGTTACATTTTTAATGAACATTAGCGTAAGCAATACCGTAACCCTTCAACGCAAAATTGAGGATGTTGCTACAATAACTAATGGTAACATCAACTTTCAACTACGGCCTAACATCCGATACGTAGTCAATAAAGGCCTTACCATTCAGGCATATGCCGAGCACAGCACCAACGAGCCGTTAGTCACAAGCTCGTATCCGCGGTCCAATACAAAGATTGGATTTAAAATAGTATTTAATTTGGCACCCTAAGCGAATTCTCTGTTCCATGCAACCGGTTCCTATATTCAGTAATCTAAAGTCTGAACCGATAAAATATCCAACCTTCTTCACTATTTTTGAGCTCAAACAATATTTACCATGAACATACCCGCAGAACTTAAGTACACCAAAGACCACGAATGGATTAAGGTGGAAGGAAACAAGGCCACCGTTGGAATAACCGATTTTGCGCAAGGCGAACTAGGCGACATCGTATATGTTGATATTTCATCTGTAGGGAGAGAAATAGCCCAGCATGAAGTATTTGGAACCGTTGAAGCGGTGAAAACTGTTTCAGATTTATTTATGCCTCTTGCCGGCAAGGTGCTAGCGTTTAATAAGGCCTTGGAAAGTGCCCCTGAAAAGGTAAACAGTGATCCGTATGGAGAAGGCTGGATGGTGAAGTTGGAAATAAAAAATGCGGCTGAGGTGGCAGGATTGTTGACATCGGATCAATACAAGGAACTTATCGGGAAATAAAAGTATCGAGTAGTTAAGTGTTGAGTTTAGCGTAATTTCTCAGCTAACGACTAATGACTCTTTATCTAGGACTATGATCGAACTCCCAACGATATCTGTTGAAGAAACCCGCAAGCGCAAACCCGATTGGCTTCGGGTAAAATTGCCAATAGGCCCCGAGTATGCTAAAGTGCGAAGGTTGGTGGACGACCACAAACTTCATACAATTTGCGAAAGCGGAAATTGCCCCAACATGGGCGAGTGCTGGGGAGCAGGCACCGCTACGTTTATGATTTTGGGAAATATTTGTACTCGCAGTTGCACTTTTTGTGCAGTAGCGACAGGCCGTCCTACAGAATATGATCTCGATGAACCGAAGCGTGTTGCTGAAGCTATTAAATTGATGGGCGTAAAGCACGCGGTAATTACTTCTGTAAATCGCGATGAATTGAAAGACCGCGGTGCAGAGGTTTGGTATCAGACGGTTGTGCAAACAAAAGCACTAAGTCCGGAAACTACTATTGAAACATTAATTCCAGATACGAAAGGAAATTGGGATGCCCTCTACAGGATGATTGATGGCGGACAAGAAGTTGTTTCCCATAACATGGAAACCGTAGGTAGACTTTATCGAATGGTGAGGCCGCAAGCAAAATATGAGCGCAGCTTAGAGCAAATCAAAAGGATACGAGAAGCAGGAAAGCGGACAAAGTCTGGAATAATGCTTGGCGTAGGTGAAACAAAAGAAGAGGTTTATAAAGCCATCGATGACTTGGTAGAAAATGGCTTGATGATATTGACTCTGGGTCAATATTTACAGCCTACTAAAATGCACTTAGAAGTAGCAGAGTTTATCCATCCGGATACTTTTACTTTGTATAAAGAAGAGGGCTTGAAGCGCGGATTGAAATATGTTGAATCGGGACCGCTTGTTCGCTCTTCTTATCATGCCGAAAGGCATGTGAATGTTCCCCTATAAGATTAACTATTGCTAATTAGTTACGGCAAGAACTTGATATAGCCTTGCGTTAATGTTCTGGGCGACTCATTGTGAAATAGTGTCTCTTATTAATTAAAAACAACTTGGCACAGCTTATTCGACTTTTGTTTTGCTTTTTTATCGCAAACGCTTTTTTTCAGGCAGCGGTGGCGCAGCGCATTCGGCTATTTTCAGATACATCAAAAAACCTGCGTAAGATATTTCTTCCTGTCGCGGTCTACACGCCCGAAACTCACATTGGTGTAGGCGGCCTTGGGGTTGCCTTGTTCAAAAACATTCATGAAACCATTCCCACGCGTACATCCAATGTTGAAATGGTTTTTCTTTACACGAGCAGACATCAAATAATTTTAATACCGCGCTACACCATTTTCACTAAAGGTGAGAAGTGGATGTTTGAAGGCTTTGGAGAGGAGCTGATCAACTTCAAAGATTTTTACTACGGGCTTGGCGATAAAACTCCTTCTTCTAACAGAGAAGAAGTTACTTACAACGTGTTGGGCTGGGAAAATCGAGTTGGCAGAAAATTATTTGCCAACCGTCATCTTTTTGTTGGAGCCGAAACCCGAGCAATTTACTATTACGATTTAAAGACAGACCCTAACGGATTATTGGAGAACAATAAAAGTACGGGGTACAATGGCTCTAAATCGGTAGGGCTGGGGCCAGCACTTACGTGGGATGAGCGCGACAATGTAGTAAACGCAAGCCGTGGTTTCTATTGGGATTTTCGATACTCCGCTTACTTAAAAGAATTGGGCGGATCGGTAAGTTATCATCGCATCATTTTTGATTTACGAAAATATCTAACGCTCAATACTGCCAAGCGACAGATACTTGCTTTTCAACTATACAATAATTTTGTACGTGGTGAAGCACCGTTCAAAGAATTGGCGGAGTTAGGTGGTCCACGTGTGTTGCGTGGCTATTATCGTGGGCGTTTTCGAGATAATTATATGTCTGCTTTTCAAACAGAATACCGTATGCCACTTTATAAACGATTAGGCTTTGTGGCGTTTGCAGGAGTGGCCAAGGTGTATGGCCCAGAGTCAGTTAATTTAGAAGGTCTTCATTACAGTTACGGAGGGGGGTTGCGCTTTACTATCAATAAAAAAGAAAGGTTGAACATACGGCTCGATTGGGGCAAAGGCGATTCAGAAAATCACGGCTATTTTTATCTAGGTTTTGCAGAGAGTTTTTAATTGATTTTTAAAAAAATCTTGAGCGCAAGGTAAAATGGTATCATATCAGCTTCAGGTAGGAAGGCAAGGGAATGTTTATTCAACATAGGTTTCCCCTATTGAAAAATGCTTCGCTTGTTGAAAGCCGAGTTTGCCTGTATGAAAATTTATAGTAACCATTGCTTATTAGTTATGGAAGGAACTTGATATAGCTTTGCGTTTCATTTTTCTGAGTCTACCAAAAAAAGAGTCGCCCAAGAACAGAGAATGTTCTGAGCGACTCATTGTGGAATATTGCCTCTAATTAACTATTTCTTATCTACGACTAACCGCCCATCACGATTGGCAACTTCCCAAGCTGTATAAAAAACTGTTTTAGCTCTCTTTGCCAGAAGATCAAATTCTATTTTGCTCACTTCGTCAGATACTTTGTGATAGTCTTCATGAATGCCATCGAAATAAAATACAATTGGAATGTTGTTTTTGGCGAAGTTCCAATGGTCAGAGCGCTTGTATAAGTTGGTGGGGTGGTTTTCATCGTTGTAAGTGAAATCAAAGTCCAGCTTCATGTAGGTCTTGTTGTTGCGTTCATTTATTTCATGTAATTCGCTTGATAGCTTGTCAGAACCAATCACATACACATAATCAGGTTTGTCTTTGTGTTCCGGATCGCGCCTACCAATCATATCAATGTTTAAATCTACTACTGTATTGGCTAGCGGAAATACCGGATGTTCAACATAATATTGAGAACCAAATAACCCTTGTTCTTCGCCTGTCACGGTCATAAATAAAATACTTCTTCGTGGCCCCTTGCCTTCTTTCTTGGCTTGTGAAAATGCTTTTGCGATTTGCAACACACTTACTGTTCCCGAGCCATCATCATCTGCACCATTGTTGATTACATCGCCTGTTTCTCCAGGGCTGATTCCAATATGATCATAGTGCGAGGTAACAACAACAAGCTCATCTTTTTTATCCGTGCCTTCCATGTAGCCGAGAATATTTTCTGATTTCACGATTTTCATTGCCATGGAAACTTGGTAATTTATTTTTCCGGGCTTTATTTTGGCCAATGCTTTTTTTGCAGGGTCGGCTTTTGCAGCATCATTTAACTTGGCCGTGGTTGTGTTGAAGATTTTTTCAGTTGCGGGTTGGTTCAAGAAGAAAATTCCCTTGTTAGGGCTGGTTGGATCAGGCTTAGAGAGTGCCAAGTTTCCACCCGAAACAAAGCCTTGCATCTGTGCGGCAAATGTTTTGAATTCTTCTTGCGTTCCGGCTGGGATTACCAACACCATTTTAGCTCCCTTTTCTCTAGCCAATGTTACTAGTTTTCTCATAGGCCCCATGATGTTGAAAGACAGGGGGGCACTGACAATGGCTACCGCTTTATCTTTTACATTTAGGTTGGTATAATCAGCTTCACTACCATTTCCTGCAAAGACTACATCAGCAGCAATTTCGCCACCACTATCGGCAGAGCCGAAATACATGATTTCATTAAAGTTAGTGAAACGTGTGGTTCCGGTTTTAACATAAATTTCAGAAGGAGCAATCGAGTAGAGTTCTACAGGCATATAGTTGGATCCATTAACCGGGCCAACAAGACCTAATTCCTGAAAATGATTGCTGATAAAAGCAGCTGCCATTTTTTGACCGCGACTGCCTGTCTTTCGGCCCTCCAGCGCATCGGATGCTAAGATGGAAAGATTTTCTTTTAGATCTGTGGTGGTAATGAGATCCGCATAGCGCGAAACAACTGCTTCTTGAGCATAAGCTAATTGGGTAATTAGCAG
Organism: Cytophagales bacterium; assembly: GCA_043757225.1. GTDB lineage: Bacteria > Bacteroidota > Bacteroidia > Cytophagales > Cyclobacteriaceae > ELB16-189. The sequence goes on from JAYVPS010000021.1 coordinate 32,931, forward strand.
CAATACAACAGAGGAGTATATTCTTTTCATTGGGATTAGTTTTTTCAAAGATATAATTTATTGTGATAATGGATGAAGGCAATCAGGACAAATTGATGGACGGTTAAAATCGACTCTTCCTCCATAGGTCAATCGTACTAAACCAGGTTTCCGTAAAGCGCTTATCGCGGAGTAGAACATAATTTTCAGGATCGTAAACGCTGCCACTTTTTACGAAGGTGAACCTAGTGCTACTGTTTTTATAATACCATATTTCATTGCCGCCATTTTTTGCCAATTCATCAGGCACACCAAAAATAGTGTAAATCATTCCACGGTCAGTTTTCCATCCTTCTTTAAACGAACCAAAATAGCGGTTGGCCAACTCGATCCGTTGGAAGTAACTCCGCATAAAATTTTTAGCGCGGTCTTTATCACGGGTTATGTCCAGAATGACTTTATCAACCTTTGGTTTATCATCTTTGGCTAGAACCAGTTGCTTGAATTCGTCTTGCGTGGTAACAAAAATCAATGGCGCGGTTAGCTCTTCTATTTTAGCAAACTTTGGAAAGTTTTCGTTGGCTACCCGAACGGCAAATCCTTCGGCCGCTGTTGTATCTTGTTGAAAAAGATAAAGTCCGTTATGCACGGGCCTGAATGGGCTACCGCTGTTCAGGTGGAAAGTTGAGTCATGAAAAAGAAATTGATCAGTTGGGCCTGTTTTTTCAGAGAACGGAGGATATGGCTGAGAAAAACTGGTGCTATAAAAGGAAACATGTAGTGGTTTATCGTCAACACTTTTTACGGTATAGCTGTGGCCTCGAATCAAATAATTTTCCATCACCACTCCATTATTTTCAACCCACCCAGTAGAAGGGAAGATGGCTTCCATTAATTTAAAATAATACCAGGATTTTAGGGTTTCGTTATTAGTTACTTTAGCCAGTAATATCCAAGGCTTTGTTGGGATTCCGAATTTCATTACCCCCATCTCTTTGTTTGGGAGTGCTGACAGTATGGAGTCTTTTTCAGTAATTGGCACTGCCTCACGGGTGCTGTACGAGTTTCTCTTTTCCCAGGTAATGGAATATTTTTCTATCGTGTTAGACAACGATTTAAGCGTATAATGAACGACCAGCTGGTTAGTTCCCCGGCTTAGTTTCATCTGTAAATCAACTTCATTGAGTGGGTTGTACCAATAGTTAAAATTTAGGCCGGTTACGGATTGTCCATTGGCCACAAAAGAAATGAGAAGCAGCGTGGTGAAAAGGGCAGGTCGATTCATAGGGATTTAAAAAATTCTGTACGGATTCTGACTAAATAATTGAACGATAAATTTAATCATTTAAGCTATTTTTGGACATAATTTTTTTATGAGCGCTGTATACACCACCGAGATTGCCTCTGATTCTGTTGCTTCCGACAACCCCATCCATCAACGCCTGCTCAAGGCTTATGTGTTGGCTGCAGGTTATGTTCAAGGTAATTTGTTGGAGGTTGGTTGTGGCGAAGGTCGGGGCATCGATTGGTTGCTACCAAAGATCACTAGTTATTCGGCAATTGATAAAATAGCGTCAGTAGTTCAGAAGCTTCAATTGAAATACCCACTAGCAAAATTTATTGCTGGCAATATTCCGCCACTAACATCATATGCGGATAATTCTTTTGACTGCGTTGTAAGTTTTCAGGTAATTGAACATATTCAAGATGACCACCTTTTTCTTAAAGAAATAAACCGGATCTTAAAACCTGGTGGTTTTGCACTGATTACTACCCCTAATCGCCCTTTGTCGCTATCTCGGAATCCCTGGCATATCCGCGAGTATACCGCAATTGACTTGACGGAATTGGCGAAGAAGTATTTTTCTTTTGTGGAAATGAAAGGCATTGCCGGAAACGAGAAGGTGATGGAGTATTATGGGCAAAACAGGAAATCTGTGCAGCGTATGATGCGATGGGATATCTTTAACCTTCAATACAAACTACCGGCATCGGTGCTTAGAATCCCTTATGAATTTCTCAATCGCCTCAACCGAAATAAGTTAAAAGATAAGGCCGATGAATTGGTGATTAGTATTCGGCATGAAGATTACCTTTTAGTAGATGATGCTACTTTAGCCCTTGATCTTTTTTTACTTGCTAAAAAGTAAAGGGTGCTGTCAGATGATTTAAGTATTTCGCCCCTTTGACCAAGTTCCTCACCCCAAAGTACATTGTCTAAATTTTTAAGGTTCAACCTTTGCATTCAGAATCCGTAGGGGTTTTGGTGTAGTTAGTTGTCTAAAAGTGATTATAAGCAGTTTGACCTTTTTATAAAACGCAAACTATCCAAATACGCAGTATGTAGTTAATACGTTGGCAGGAAAAGAATTCCGCGTTGGCCGAAACCGTAATTTTCTAAGCATCAATTTAAAAGTAACCTCTATTGGTGGTAAGAATTTAACGCCACTTGATTTTGCGGCTTCACAAGCTCGTGGCTAGGGTGTATATGATGAAAGTAAGGCCTTCAGCGAAAAACAAATTGCTTACTTCCGCACCGACTTAAGAATTTCTTACAGAAAGGAATACAAGAGGAGTACCATGGAGATGTCAATTGACTTTCAAAATCTGACAAACAATCAAAATATTTTCATTCAAACCTATCATCCGCAGACTAACTCTAGTGTCAACCAGTATCAGCAAG
>JAYVPS010000022.1:0-35547 GCA_043757225.1 Cytophagales bacterium
TGAACTTATTTGGAGTTATCCATATTTCAACATCTTGTTTGTAAAAACATCCATTTAGTCTATTCCTGTTTACTCCCCAGCTTTTGAATGTGATCCAAAGAAACCCCTCTTCCGATCAATCGCATTCACTGCTTGTGGAGAGAGCAAGATAGCTTCGTCATTCACTTTGGCCGGCACTGCTTCCCTCTTACGATTGGAGCGGAATACCTTTAGAATAATTGACCGCTTGGCTATGTCTTGAACCTCAATTTGAAAAGCAGGTGCAGTGGCGAACAGACTATCATACGGTTTTGACTCTTCGGGCGTAAGAATGCGCTCAGATCCAATTAGCGAAACAGCATCCAAATAATCATTAAGCTTGGTGGTGTCAGCATCAATCCCTTCAATACCAAAAAATTTATCCTTAAAGGAAATCGTAAAATTCTGTTTAGAATCAGATTGAAACCCGGCATTTAGGCTTTTAAAATTTCGCCAGTTGAAATTAAAGATTCTCTTCTCTCGCCAATCATTGAGGGACAACTCAAAAATAGAAGCTACGTAAACCCGATACCCAGGAATAGTAACTAAATACGATTCTTGATCATTCAATTGAAAATAGGTTTCTGTTTTAGCCCCATTGCCGCTCACCCAAAATTCCTTTTGCACTTGTTGGCCTTCAAAAAAACCAACCTTAATCTTATTCGCGCCAGGTTGTTTGATCAGAGAATCCTGTTGAGCAGTTGAAATTTTTCGCTTGGGTTCAGCTTGTAAAATTGTAGCAAAGAAAACTTTAACCAGCTGTTTATCAGCTTCGAGATTGTTCACCAACCACTTCGCTCCATCAAACTTCAATTCAATTTTTCCTTTGGGCGATTCAAAGACAACATGATCAATTTTTGTTTGATCCTGTATTTTAAAAATTGACTTATCAATTTCAGATTTTCGCTCAAAGCCTGCTGCAAAGAACAGCGCAGTTCCGAGCGTTAGCACTATCAATGAAATCAATAACCGTACATTTTTTTTCTCTTGCATGACTTTTAGAGCTGCAAGCCACAAGCCTCATGCTGCAAGCCTATTGCCTGTAGCGCAATGCCGATAGCCCAAAAACTATTTATTAGTGTCATTGCCAAATTTTGAATAATTGAATCTTCTGGTATAAGTCAACACCATACCAAACAGCATTAAACCCACCAACGGAAAAACCAAATTCACAACTTGCCAAAAAGTTCTCTCTTTGCGAATCTTCTCCTTGTCCAACGGGCGAATTTTCACTTCTTTGTTCCTTGCATTGATCAATCCGTTTTCATTGGTGAGGTACCCTACCATATTCAACAACAAATCTTGGTTGGCAAAAGTGTAGCGGGTAAATGGATCATAGCCCAACGGTTGCGGTTTGTTCTCTCGAGGATTCACATCATTGCGAGCTATATCACCATCTGCTACCACAATAATTTTTGCAGAAAGACTTTCTGCTCTAAAACCGGTTGTATCAACCCCATTAGGGGCAAATCTATTTTTAAAAAGCGAACTAAACTTTCCTTCCAACAAATACCCGAGCGGGATTTTGCCTGAGGTAAAATTCTCTTCCTTGAGTTGCCTGCGCAAATCGTTCACTGCTACTTTGACAGGAGCTGTTAGTTTGCGTGAATAATCAGAAGAAAAAAGCAAGGGTGTTTTTTTTACTCCAACCGCTTTGATGGTATCGATGCTGCTGATAAATTTCGTCTGGGTTGCATCTAAATTTCGTGTGATCGGATGATCTGCATACTGATTTACCAATGGAAAGAATGGCCAATCCAATTGCATTAGTTGCGGTTTCCCGCCTGCATTGCCCACCACAATTGGATACTTGCCGGACACACGATCCTGCACGAAGTCTGGATTGATTCGAACACCGTATTTAAAAAGTTGATCATCCAAATTGAGGTTGTACGGGAAAGCAAAATAATTTTCGCTAGAAGCGCTGTCCATGTTGGCATCGAGACGATCCAGTAGAAACAAGATTTTACCTCCCCGCATCAAATACTGATCGAGTTTGTATTTCTCCGATTCCGAAAATTCTGTTTTAGGTTTGGCGATGATCAAAGCCTGATAATCTCCAACCTTAGGCTTTTTGTTAATATCGATTTGAAACACATCGTACTGCTCCAATAGCACGCTATTAAAACTAGCAATCTGCAAACTATCCAACTCACCATGTCCCTTTACCAATCCGATTTTCTTTCGGTTGTTGTTGCTGAGTTTGTAGACAACGTTCGCCAATTCAAACTCAACGTTCTCTATGGATTGATTCAGCACTTCCTGCGGCCCTTGTGCGCGACTTCCTTTGAGCAGCATCACCCCGGTTTCAAAACCTCCATACGAAACCAATGCCCCAGGGAAAACAAATTTTTCCGCACGCTGTCCATCTTTTGTTTCGATTACATTCATAGCACTAATCCCTTTCGAGGCCAGTTCGCTCATGTATTCATTCCGTGCCTTTTCCCCTGCCGCTTGTGCCGGATTAGTGAAAATGAAGTTAACCTTGTTATTTGAGTAAATCCGAAACTCGCCCAATGTCTCGCGAATAGATTTCTGGAAACGCTTAAAGCCCGGGTTTAAATCACCTTCTAAAAATACCTCGACAAAAACCTCTTCATCTAAGTTGGAGAGCAGTTCTTTTGTTTGTGGCTTGATGGTGTACCGATTTTCCTCCGTAAGATCAATGCGGAAAAAATGCAACGAAGCAAGGCCATTAATTAATATAAGCAATACCAAGCCATTTGCCAGCAGCAAGATGTCGCCAATTTTTCTGCTCTTTCTCCAGTTTACCATATAACCATTTGGATAAGGTAAATATGCCACGAAGGCACAAAGACACTAAGGCTTTTTTGATTTCCTTTGAAACCCTCTTTGTGTCTTTGTGCCTTCGTGGCAAATGCTTTAAATGGATAATTTACCATAGCCTGCTGCGAACAATGATAATGGTGGACAAAACAAAAATCCCCGTAAGGGTAAAAGCGTAAATCACATCGCGACTATCGATCAACCCCTTACTAAGCGATTCATAATGAAATAAAATTCCGAATTGCTTAATGAGCAAAGCATTGCTTCCTGCAAAGGAAGAAAGCGAATCGAACCCTGTATAAAAGATAAAACAAAAAAAGGCGGCCAAAATAAAAGCTACGATTTGGTTGGATGTAAGTGAAGAGGCTAAAATCCCAATGGAACAAAAGATAGCAGCCAATAAAGCCAACCCAATATAAGAACCAATCACGGCTGCAGTGTCGATATTGCCAGCTGGATTACCCAATCGAGAAACCGAAAAATAATAAATAACGGTTGGGAGCAACGCCACCAACACCAACACAAACGAAGCCAAGAATTTTCCAAGCACTACATCCGTATCTGACAAGGGTTTGGTGAGCAGAAGTTCTAACGTTCCCATTTTTTTTTCTTCCGCAAAACTTTTCATGGTAATGGCTGGAATGAGAAAAATGAAAACGTAAGGCGCCATGGAAAAGAGTGTATCCAAATCAGCAAAACCATAGTCTAAAACCGAAGTCTCGGGGAACACCCAAATCAATAAGCCCATCCCTGTAAGGAAAACGCCAATCACCATGTAGGCGATCAGCGAACTGAGGAATCCATTGAACTCACGCTTAAAAACCTGAATCATGTGGTGGCCTCTGTTGTTAGTGAACGGAAGATCTCCTCTAGCGTATTTTCTTCTTGCTTCAAGCTTATCACAGAAATATTTCTTTCAGCAGTAAATCGAAAGAGCTCTGCCCTTACATCCACACCTTCTTCAGAAACAATTCTAAAGGCTGATCCGCTTTTATAAATCTCAGCCACACCTTGCACTTCCAATAAATCTTCCTGATTTATATCGCCTCGTAACTCCACTACCAAAACAGCAGCGCCCCCTTTTCCCTTGATGATATTCTTGAGTTGATCATCAGCTACAATTTGGCCTTTGTTAATCACAATCACACGGTCACACAAAGCTTGAACCTCTTGCATAATGTGCGTAGAAAAGATAACCGTTTTATTTTGACTGATCTGCTTGATCAACTTTCTTATCTCTATGATCTGGTTCGGGTCCAGTCCCGAAGTAGGCTCATCTAAAATCAATACCTCCGGGTTATGAATCAACGCCTGTGCCAAGCCTACCCGTTGGCGGTAGCCTTTTGATAATAATTCAATGCGTTTGTTTTGTTCTTGACTTAGTCCGCACATCTCTACAATCTGTCCAATCCGTAGCTTCAACTGCTTTGAAGAAAGCCCATACACGCTTCCAATAAACCGAAGATACTCGTGTACATACATATCAAGGTAAAGAGGATTATGCTCAGGCAGATAGCCGATAAGTTTTTTTACCTCCATCGGCTGCTCTTCTACATCCAGCCCATTTACCAATACCTTACCCGATGATGGCGGCAAATAGGTGGTGGCTATTTTCATGGTAGTAGATTTACCTGCTCCATTGGGCCCAAGGAAACCGACAATCTCCCCCTTCTCAATAGAAAAAGAAATATCGTCTACTGCCTTTTGTCGGCCGTAAATTTTGCTGAGATGATTAATCTGGAAAGACAATTGTTAAATGCTTGTTAAAAGACGTGCAAAAATAGTTAAACATAAGAGGTTTTAGAAACCATGAACCTAACTTTGAACAGAAGGCTTACTTCTATTCTATTTGGCTCATTAATTGCGATTGTTCCCTATTGAAAGAATTCTAAAATTTGTACTTTACGGGTTAATTGTTACTAATTTATAAATGATGAAACGATTCTTTATTGCCTTGCTGGCCACCTCTATGGCACTTCCTGCTCTTAGTCAAAACTCATACAAAATTGATTTCAAAATTACTGGGTGGAAAGATACTACCGCCTATTTGGGCTATTACTATGGTGAACAGACACTTATTCGCGATACAGCAAAAGTAAAAGCAGGTCAATTTTCCTTTGATGGCAAAAAGCCGTTGATACAAGGCGTCTATTTTCTGGTGCTTGATAAGAATAAAATTTTCGACTTTGTAATAGGTAAAGATGTATACTTTGCCTTGGAAACAAATGCAGACGACTACATCAAAAATATGGTGGTAAAGAATGACGAAGACAACCAACTATTTTTTGAAAACCTTCATTTCATTGGGGAGCGCAGCAAAGAAGCAGAGCCTCTCATTAAGGTATTAAAAGACAGTACACTCAAAGAAGAACAGAAAAAATCTACCCGTGAAGCCTTTTCAAAAATCAATGATAACGTGATGGCCTTTCAAGCTTCATTGATCGAAAAAAGCCCGGCTTCTATGACCGCTCGATTACTAAAGGCCACCAAGCAAATTGATGTACCCGAGCCTCCAAAAAAAGCGGATGGCACCATCGACTCAACCTTTCAGCTTCGCTATTATCGCCAACACTTTTTTGATAATTTCGACCTGGCTGATGATGCATTGATCCGTTTGCCTCGTCCGTTTTATCAAGAAAAGCTGAAAGAGTATTTGGAAAAGCTCTTTGTGCCTGCTCCTGATACGATCACCCGCGCTATTAATGAATTGGCCAGTCGCGTTAAGAAAAATCAAGAGGCTTATAAATACCTGATTTGGAATTGTATGACCTCCTATCAAGCGCCTGAAATTATGGGGCTCGATGAGGTATTTGTAAACCTCTACGATAAATATTTTGCTACCACTGAAATGGATTTCTGGATCAATGCCTCCACCAAAAAAACCTTGAAAGACCATGCCGATAAAATCCGCTCGAGCATGATTGGAAGGACGGGCTCTAACCTGATCATGCAAGATCAGAACCTACAGCCCCGCTCGATGTACGATATCAAAAATAAGTATACAATTATCTTCATCTTCGATCCGGATTGTGGCCATTGTAGAGAAGAAACACCAAAGCTGGTAGACTTCTATAATCAGAGTAGAGTGAAATATAACTTTGAGGTTTTCGCTGTTTCCTCCGACACCTCCATTCAAAAAATGAAAAACTTTATTAAAGAATTTAAAACACCCTGGATTACAGTAAACGGTCCACGCACCTATATGAAAGAGCATTATTCCAAAATGTATCACTCAGAAACAACGCCCACCATTTACATTCTTGATGACAAAAAGAAAATCATTGCCAAAAAGCTGCCCGTCAAACAATTGGATGATTTTTTGACCAAGCACGAGAAGTATGAGAAATTGAAAAAAGCAGCGCCCAATAAAGGTTCATAGCTTCGCTTTTAAATTAAGGGCATCTCTAAAAACCTTCGAAGTCGTCTTTGCGAGGTCGTCTAGACCGAAGCAATCCCCCGTTTGGACTCCGAACGGGAGATTGCTTCGCTCCGCTCTCAATGACGGTTAGGTTTTTGGAGATGCCCTTAATCAACAATATTGATTGTGACAGCTCATAGTCTCAAATTGCTGTTTCATTACAAAAAATCAATTTTTTAACGGGTTTAATGCAACTATTTACCCAATTGGGAGTATCTAATACAATAAATAAGACACCATGGCACTGATGACATCCCTTTTTGGCAAGAAAAAGAAAGAATTGAAGGCTTCTTGCCAAATTACTAAAGAGCCAATTGAAAACGGATATGGCTACTTGCTTACCACAGCCCAGATCGTTACCTCAAAAAAATATTGGGATATGGTGATGACCGAGCCTGAGACTATGTCATACACTATCTCGCATTTTAAAAATCAACCAAGTGGCACACAAATGCGCTCCATGATTTTTGAAAAATATGCTACCATAGCCAAGGCATGGATGATCTCTGATTCCATCATTAATTATTTTGAAGTAGACAAGACTCAAGCTCGCGAAAATGCCAAACAATGGTGGGCTACCGAAGGAAATTTTTCTCCAAGTCAAATCGGACCCGCCTCACAAGTTTTGGAATCCACTTTATTTACCAGTGCTAAGGACTATGCAATATTGGAAGCTGGCAGAGCAAGAGTGAAATAATCAATTCTTCCGCTCAATCGTAAACTGAACCAATTCCTTCAGCGACTTTTTGTACTCTGAATCATTAAGGGTATCCAATATTCCCAACGCCTTTGAATAGTATCGATTCATAGCTTCTTGTGCGTATTGAATTCCACCCGATTTCTTCACAAAATCAATCACTTCCTTTACTTTTTTTGGCTTTTCACTTTCGTTCTTTACAATGCTGATGATTTTGCGCTTCTCCAGCCAACCAGATTTTGACAATGCATAGATCAACGGAAGGGTCATCTTTTTTTCTTTGATATCGATGCCTAATGGCTTACCAATCTCATCATCACCATAATCAAATAAATCATCTTTAATTTGAAAAGCCATCCCAACATTTTCTCCAAATAGCTTCATTTTGTCTACAACATCAGGTGAAGACCCCACCGAACTTGCACCCACCGCGCAACAGGAAGCAATCAGAGAAGCCGTCTTTTGACGTATGATTTCATAGTAGATTTCTTCGCTGATGTCTAAGTGGCGAGCCTTTTCCATTTGCTGCAGCTCGCCTTCGCTCATTTGCTTTACCGCATGGCTAACAATTTCCAGCAAACTATAATCTTTATTTTCAATTGAGAGAAGAAGACCTCGAGAATACAGAAAATCCCCAACCAAAACTGCAATCTTATTTTTCCAAAGGGCATTGACCGAGAAAAAGCCCCTGCGATAGTTGGAATCATCCACTACATCATCATGCACTAGTGAAGCCGTGTGGAGTAGTTCAATTAAGGAAGCCCCACGATAAGTTGACTCATTGATATTTCCACATGCCCCGGCTGTTAAAAAGACAAACAAGGGCCGCATTTGCTTACCCTTTCTTTTCACAATGTAGGTCATCACTTTGTCCAGGAGTAACACATGTGTTTTCATGGAAGCCCGAAACTTATGTTCAAACTCGTCCATCTCGAGAGCCACGGGTGCTTTGATCTTATCTAACTGTGAAGACATTCGCTGCAATAATACGGAAAAGTCGATAGCCAATGGTTGATTAAAAGTAAAAAAACTATCTATCCTAGACTGTGGACTGTAGACTAATTACTATTTTCGGGCTATGATGGGGATGGAAATACAATGGGATCAATTAATATTTGTTCTCACCATACTGGGAATAGCCTTTGTCGTTTCAAGGATTCTTCGCTTCGTGGTCGGTCGTTTTATCCGTGGAGCTGCGCGTAAGCTAAAGGTAGACCCTACCCGCTATAACTTCTTTAAGAATGCAGTAGATTTTATGCTGATGTTCACTGTGATCATTATCATCTTCAGGTCAATTCCTTCTCTAAGAATCGTGGGGACTACTTTACTTACAGGAGCTGGCGTGCTTGCCGCGATTGTGGGTTTCGCCTCTCAAGCAGCCTTCTCCAACATCATCAGCGGATTCTTTCTCGTAATTTTCAAGCCATTTAGCGTAGGCGATCGGATTAAAGTTGGCCAACTTTATGCTGGCGATGTAGAAGACATTAATCTGCGTCACACTATCATCAAAGATTTTGAAAACCGAAGAGTGATCATCCCCAACAGCGTAATTAGTAATGAAACGATCATCAACTCAACCATTACAGAAGAAAAGATATGTATGTTTATCGAGATTGCGGTGTCATTATCTACTGATCTAGATAAAGCGATAAAGATTATTCAAGAAGAAGCCCAAAAGCACAAGTATTATATCGATAACAGAACTGAGCCCGACTTAGCCCGTGGCGAGCATGCTGTGATGGTGCGAGTGATAACATTTTTAGATTCCGGTATTCAGTTACGTGCATATGTGTGGGCAGGAAATCCCAATAATGGCTTTGATTTAAAATGCGACCTTAATAAATCGATCAAAGAAAGATTTGATGCAGCTGGTATCCAACTTTCTAATCTCCATCACCTTGTGGTTCTAAAAAATTTATAATTCATGGCTCGTAAAAAGAAATTAGTTCCTAACATTAATATGCCCCGCCCCAGCGAGAGCAAAATAATTTTAGAACTCATCCAATACAATGAAAAGGAATTCTCTAAGCATGAAGATTTACCTATCACCGAACTAATTGCGAATATTAAATCTAACCAGGTAAATTGGATAAACTTAGATGGCCTTGATGAAAAATCAATCATTCAAAAAATAGGAGATCACTTTAATCTTCATAGCTTATTAATAGAAGACATTATCAGCGACCATCAGCCAAAAATAGAAGAGTATGATGACTACCTCTTTTTTACTCTTAAAATGCTCTATCGAATAGAATTGGACCAAATCGATTATGAGCAAATAAGTTTTGTGTTGGGTAAAGATTTCCTGTTATCGTTTCAAGAAAAAGAAGGGGACTTATTCGGGTCACTTCGCGATCGAATAAAGCTTGATCAGGGGAGAATAAGGAAGAAGAAAGCTGATTATTTGTTGTACCGCCTAATCGATATTATTGTTGACAATTATTATAATGTATTGGATGCCATTGGGCAGCAGATTGAAGGGATTGAAGAAGAAATCTATAAAAATTCTTCTGAGCAGCAGTTTAAAAAAATTCAAAAGCTGAAAAAAGAACTGATCTTTTTGCGCAAAGCACTCTACCCCTTGCGAGATGCCATGAGCAAGCTAATCAAAGACGAAAGTGGATTTATTGACCCTGCCAATCAACGTTATTATGCAGATGTCTATGACCATGTCGTCCACCTGATTGACTCATTGGATACTTATAAAGATTTGACCTCAGGGTTGATGGATATTTACATCAATACGTTAAATTCCCGCATGAACGAAGTGATGAAAGTATTGACAATTATCTCTACTATTTTCATTCCATTGACCTTTGTCGTTGGGGTGTACGGTATGAATTTCAATACCGAAATATCACCCTGGAATATGCCTGAATTGAACTCAGCATATGGCTACCCGGTAGTGATGGGAGTTATGCTTTTGATTGTGGTTGGTATGATTCGCTATTTTAAATTCAAAAAATGGTTTTAACTTTAAAAGGTTTGCACTGAACTTTTCTTTACCAAAACTCTATACCCTATGTTCTTACAATTCCTGTTATTATTTGTAGGCTTTGCCATCCTAATTGTTGGAGCCGATTTTTTGGTCAACGGCTCTTCCTCCATCGCGAAGAAGTTTGGCATTTCAAATCTGGCCATCGGGCTAACGGTGGTCGCCTTTGGCACCTCTGCCCCTGAGCTATTGGTAAGCGTGACCTCTTCTATCAAAGGCTACAATGATGCTGCATTTGGTAACATCATTGGCAGTAATAACTTTAACCTACTATTTATTCTTGGCATTGCCGGACTCATTTATCCGCTGATCGTTCAGCGCAATACTGTAAAATATGAAGTTCCGATATCGCTACTGGCAGCCGGGGTACTTTTTATTTTAGTAAACGATCAAATGCTTTTTGGTTCAGATACTAATTTTTTAGGCAGGCTTGATGCCGTAGTATTATTAGTATTCTTTGGCCTGTTCCTGCTGTACGTCTATCGCTCCATGAAGAAAACTTCCGATCTTGTTGAGGATAATTCAATTAAGATTTACAAGACCCCTATTGCAATTTTAATGACAGTAGGTGGATTAGTGGCGTTAGTTTTTGGAGCCGATATAGTTGTTAACAATGCCGTATTCATTGCCAAAAGCTATGGCCTGAGTGAAAAACTTATTGGACTCACTATTTTGGCTGCGGGTACATCGCTGCCAGAGCTGGCTACCTCATGTGTAGCTGCGTACAAAAAGAATACAGACATAGCAATCGGAAATGTTATCGGTTCAAATATTTTCAACATCTTTTTTATACTTGGCATAACTGGTTTGATCAGGCCCTTACCCTATTCTACTGCTATGAACTTTGACCTATATATTTTATTGGGATCTACAGTTGCGCTCATGATCTTTATGTTCACGCTTAACACCCGTAAACTCGATCGGTGGGAAGCTGCACTCATGCTTATGGGCTATGTTGTTTATACGGTCTTTTTGATAGGGATGGAAAACGGGAGCGCAAGTTTGTAAAAAAAAAGCCCTCTCAAATTATCGGGAGGGCTTTTTTATAAAGTAAGAGAAATCCTACTTAACCTTCTTCTCCAAAGCAGTAATTTTATCCTGAGCTTCTGCTTTTCCCAATGAAAGAGCCTTCTTATAAAGCTCAATGGCTTCTTTATAAGTATCTTTCTTCTTACGAGGTGCAAGTTTAGTACGATTAGCTGCTTCTTCTAATGCTTTGCCGCGCTCATAGAAAGAATCTGCCTCGCTTACTTTGCTTGCTATCATTAACTCTTGAATGCGTGCTTCAATCAATGCCAATTCTTGCTGTTTCGCTGTAATCTGTGCCTCTTTATCGGTCAGTTCAGCTTCTTGCAAACCTACTGTAGTGATCAAGTTTTGATTCTCATTTTTAAGCTGCTCTACCTTTTCGTTGAGTGCAGCAACCTCCGCATTCCTAGTCTCTAAGTCTGCTTTCAATTTTTTGATGGTTGCAGCAAAGGCGTTGGCATTCCCTTTTGATTTCTTTAATGACTTCTCTAAATCGGTGATTTTATTTTGCGTATCTTTTACATAGTTGTTGATATCTTTCATACGACTCTTATAGTTATCGTAGGTGGTACCCTCTACCATGTTCACTCTCAGCAATTGGCGATTGGCATCGATTGAATCCATCAATACCCCCACTTCTTGCAAAGTAGTTGCAAATTGCTGACTCGTTTGCAGTTCTGTCCTTAATGAATCTACTTGTGATTGAAGCTTTTCGGAGTTTCCACCGCAGCTAACCATGATTGCGCCAATTGACACAACAAACAATAATTTTTTTACCATAACAGTTGTTAGTTTAGATTTCAGATTATTTGTCAAAATTACACCCTAGTTTTTTAGGGTTGAATGCAAGAACAATATTTCTTTTAAAAAGCCCGAAATCCCTCGACAACCTGTAAATTGCAGCCTCAAAAGGGAAAGAATCTTCGTTAAATGCCCAAATTAATAACCACGCACACGCGTATTCAAGACCTGGGCAAACCTCGCATCATCATTATCGGGGGAGGTTTTGGGGGACTTGAGGTAGTCAAAGGCCTATGTGACTCCAAAGTTCAAACCGTTCTTTTCGACAAAAACAACCATCACACTTTCCAACCGCTTTTATATCAAGTAGCCACTTCGGGGCTTGAAACGAGTGCCATCGTTGCCCCTTTTCGCAAGCTGTTTGGCAACTATCAGGATTTTTATTTTCGTTTGGCCGAAGTAAAGAACATAAGACCGGAAGAGAATTACATTGAGACTTCCATTGGTGAGGTCAAATACGATTACCTAGTTATTGCCACCGGGGCGGTTACAAATTTTTATGGAATGGATGAAGTGCAGCGAAATGCTTCTTCCATGAAGAATATTGTTGATGCCACTAAGATTAGAAATAAAATCATTCGCCAAATGGAGTATGCACTTCTCACGGAAGATCGTGAAGTCATGAATTCGTTGATGGACTTTGTTGTTGTGGGTGGTGGCCCTACAGGCGTAGAATTGTGTGGTGCGTTGAGCGAGTTGAAACGAAATGTCTTTCCCAAAGACTACAAAGAATTAGACATGCGCGAGATGGATATCAATTTGGTAGAAGCCTCCCCTCGCTTACTTAACGGCATGTCTGAACAAGCAGGAAAAAAAGCATTTGAGTTTCTCACCAAGATGGGTGTAAAAATTCATTTGAATACCGCAGTAAAATCTTATGATGGCGTTGAAACTATTTTGAGCACAGGCGACACAATAATTTCCCGTTCACTTATTTGGACAGCCGGAGTAAAGGGCAATCCCGTTACCGGCCTCAACGATAAAGAAATTACCAAAGGCAATAGGCTGTCGGTAGATGAATACAACCGCGTGAAGGGGTATGAAAATATTTTCGCCATTGGTGACGTGGCTTCAATGGAAGGCGATGAAAGATTCCCGAAAGGTCACCCGCAGATGGCGCCCCCGGCACAACAGCAAGGGAGATTAGTGGCAAAAAATATCCTGAACCTGATAGCAAAAAAAACATTGAAACCATTTCGTTACTTTGATAAGGGATCAATGGCCACCATTGGCAGAAACAAAGCGGTGGTGGACATGAAAGGCATTCGCTTTCAGGGCGTATTTGCCTGGTATGTGTGGATGTTTGTTCACTTAATGTCAATTGTTGGTTTTAGAAATAAAGTATTCACCTTCCTTAGCTGGATGTGGAATTACTTTTCCTACGATCGAAGCAACCGCCTGATCATTGGGCGGGGAGAAGAAAAATTAAGCCCAGAAGAAGTAAAAGCAGCATAACGAAATATCGTCATATGACGATTCATACTATGGAATCACATTCACGCACCCATTCTCTTTCCGCGGCCGGAGTGCTAGTTTCACTCGGCATTATTTACGGTGACATTGGCACCTCACCTATCTACACATTTCGTTTTATCATTGGCTCCAATCTTGTTTCAGAAGAATTGGTTTTTGGCGGCCTCTCTTGCATTTTTTGGACACTCACCATTATTACCTCGATCAAATATATTTATCTCTCTCTGAGTGCCGATAACAAAGGCGAGGGTGGCATTTTTGCGCTGTATGCGTTGGTAAGAAAATACCGCGCGAGTTGGGTTATCTTTCCTGCTATTATTGGATGCTGCACGCTGATTGCAGATGGCTTCATAACTCCCGCTATGAGTGTAACCTCGGCTGTTGAGGGACTTAAGTTGCTCGTACCAGGAATTTCCATTCAAACAATTATCACCATCGTGATCATTATCTTACTCGGCTTATTTATTTTTCAACAGTTTGGAAGCAGCATAGTCGGCAAGACCTTTGGCCCCGTAATGTTAGTATGGTTTATTTTTATTGGAGCCATTGGTGCCTATCACCTGTCCTTCAACTTTGATGTGCTAAAAGCAATTAACCCTGTATATGGCTTCAATCTTTTGGTCAAATACCCGGGAGGCTTTTGGCTTTTAGGCGCTATCTTTTTGTGCACTACAGGGGCAGAGGCCATGTATTCAGACTTGGGTCATTGCGGAAAATCCAACATCAGACTGGGTTGGGGATTTGTCAAATTCTGCCTTCTGTTAAGCTACTTTGGCCAAGGCGCATGGCTGTTAAATGAATACAATGGCAAAGCATTGGCGGATGCTACCCCATTCTTCTCCATGATCCCGCAAGTCCTCTTAATCTTTGGTGTGATCATTGCCACTATGGCAACCATCATTGCCAGTCAGGCATTGATCTCAGGCACTTTCACACTGGTGAATGAAGCCATCAAACTAAAACTTTGGCCTGCTACCAGAGTGCGCTATCCAAGCCAAATGAAAGGCCAAATTTATATTCCTGCTATTAACTGGATGCTTTTGCTGGGGAGTTCAATCGTTGTTTTATACTTCAAAAAATCTGATGATATGCAAGGGGCTTATGGCTTGGCTATCACTTTCAATATGCTAATGACTACTGCTTTATTAGTCTATTATTTTTCAACCGCCAAGAAATCTACCATTCGATCCACTTTAATAGCGATTGTTTTCTTCACCATCGAAGGTGCCTTCCTCATTTCCAATCTTAGCAAATTTGTTCATGGTGGCTGGTTTACATTTGCCATTTCAACCCTATTTTTTCTGATGATGTTCATTTTGATGAGGGCGCGCGAACTTAGAGACCGGCATACTGAATTCGTTGATTTAAAGCACTACGTGACATTATTAGAGGATTTGCAAGCCGATACCAGCATTCCACGTGAAGCAACCAATTTAGTGTATATGTCCGTGGCTGATAGCAAACGCTACATCGACTCTAACATCATTTACTCTATCTTTAAAAAGCGACCAAAAAAAGCAGATACATATTGGTTTGTTCACGTTGATACAGTAGACAGTCCCTACACTTCAAAATATTCGGTGGACACTATTATACCTAAAAAATGTTTCTTCATCAGGATTAAATTAGGTTTTAAGGCGGATCATCGGGTAAACCTACTCTTTAATAAAATTCTGCACGATTTGGCTGAGACGGCAGAAATTGATTTGATGAGCCATTACGAATCGCTGCACAAGCACAGCATGCCGGCCGATTTTAAATTCATTATTCTACACTCATTGGCCTCCATTGATAGTGAAATTTCAACGTTTGACAATTTTATTATTCAAGGCTATCGCTTTATTAAAAGTCACAGTCTCTCTACCGAAGAAATGTATGGTCTTGAACTTGCCAATGTGGAAGTTGAGCGTGTCCCCATCATGGTGGGCCCGGCCGCTAAGGTTCGAATCAAAAGAGAAAAAGAAGACGCTGAGCGCGAAAAGGAACTGCGTTATCATGGGCATATCAACTGACCGATTGCGGACGTCAACGTTCACATTTGATCTTCCATAAAAACAAAATCTTACTTTTCAAACCAAATAAGCAGATTTTGGATTGGCACTGATTTGGGAATAGGTGCTTGTAAATAACTTATTTGGCCATGCTCAAACAGAATCTTGTCATTGCAATTCGACACCTAAGCAGGCAAAAACTTAATACTTCTTTACTCATTGCTACTCCATTATCCTGGTATGGCATCAATCAGTGGCTTCAAAATTATGCCTATCAAACAGAAATAAATTGGTGGGTTTTTGGATTGACAGCCTTAACCGTAATTGTGATTGCTTTGGTAACGGTAAGTTCACAAGCTTTCAAGGCGGCTATAAGTAATCCGGTAGAGAGTTTGAGAAGCGAATAAATTTAGTTGATGGTTAGTAGTCGCTTGTTATTCGTAGCCGGTTCTACCCTATTAACCATCACCGAATAACCAATAACGATATGCTTAAAAACTACATCACCATCGCCTTTCGTACTATGCTGCGCAACAAATCCTATTCGTTGATAAATATCCTTGGTTTATCCTTGGGTGTCGCATTGCTGACCGTCAGTTTTGAATCCATCCGGGCAGCGTCAGTTAATCCAGTGAAAAGTTTAAGGAGCGAATAATCATTTACTAGCCATCCGTAACTAAATAGAATAATAAAAATAAACGCTCAACTAACAATACTAATTATTAACCATCATACCCATGTTTCACAATTATTTAAAAATCGCACTTCGAAGTTTAGTTAGGAATAAAACTTTTAGTCTGATTACTATTCTGGGACTATCTATTGGCTTGATTACATTTTTAGCTATCAGCCTCTATGTAATTGACGAATTTTCATACGACCAGTTTCATGAGAAGAAAGACAGAATATACCGATCCATAATCAGTGCAGAATGGGATGGGCAAACTATGAAGTGGGGAGGCTCGCCTAACAAACTTGGGCCAACAGCAGCCAAAGAAATCCCAGAGATAGAAAAATCCGTGCGCGTCTTTCATCATAATTTTGGTGACATTGGCTTCATCTCAACCGAAACCGAAAAATTCTCTGAGACCAAGCTTTTCTTTGCCGATCCTGAAATTTTTGATGTCTTTACAATCTCTTTACAAAAGGGCAATGCAAAAAAAGTTTTAGATCGCCCCGGCACAGTTATTATAAGTGAATCAACCGCCATAAAGTATTTTGGAAATAATGATCCAATTGGAAAAGCCCTCTTGGTTGATAATTCCATTAGTTTGGAAGTTACTGGCGTCTATTCCAATTTTCCATCAAACTCCTTTTTACAGCCTCAACTAATCGCTTCCTTCTCCTCTGTCAGGTTTGGAAAGGAAGAGAATGAAAGCTGGGGCAATGCCAGTTTCGCTACCTACTTTTTATTACACGAAGGGGTAACAACTGATATGGGAAATAAAAAAATCGCGGAAATGCTGGAACGTAATATACCGAAAGAGGGTCGGTGGTTTTCCATTTCACTTCAACCTCTTCTTGATATCCGGTTACATTCAAATGATTTAACAACTAGTATTGACAAAGGAGAATATGGAGACTACAATCAGGTTAAAATTTTAATTGCCCTAGCGTTGATCATTCTTCTCATTGCGGCCGTAAATTACATGAACCTGACAACGGCTCAATCGCAACGAAGAAATAAAGAAGTAGGCATCGCCAAAACATTGGGCGCCACCTTCGCCCAACTCAATCGAAAATTTTATTTTGAAGCTTCAATATTTGTATTGATATCACTCTTGATCAGCATTACGGTCTTCACTCTGGCCCTGCCTCTCTTCAACCAAGTAAGCGGAAAAAATATTCAACTCAATTCTATCAACCAATCCTGGTTTTGGATTTCCTTCGGATCCGTTTGGCTGTTACTTACATTCATTTCAGGTGTCTATCCTGCATTCTATCTTTCCTCCTTTTCGCCAAAGCTTGCGTTGCAAAAGAAGTCTGGCTCAGGCGCGCAGGCTTCCATCCGAAAAGGACTAGTTGTATTTCAATTCTCTGTTTCCATTATCCTGATCATTTGCTCATTGATCTTCTATAAGCAAATGAATTTTATCCGAGATAAAAAGCTAGGGTACCAGCCTGAGCAGGTAATTGCGGTTATGGTATCGGCAGCAAAAGATCGTAATCAGATTGAATCTGTCAAAGCAGAATTTGAATCACTATCAGAGGTAAAGAAGGTAAGTAGAAGTCAATCATACCCGGGAATAGGTACCAGTAGTCGTAACATTGTTCGTGAAGGAGGAACCGAACAAGGTGCAGCGCTCCTCACCACAAGGGCAACACCTGAAATATTGGACGTGCTCGGCATAAAACTATTGGCCGGCAAGACCCTTCCTGAAAATAAAGATCCTAAAGACACCCTTATACAGGTTGTCATCAATAAATCTACTGCAGATTATCTCCAATTAAGCCCTGAAGATGCTATTGGAAAAAGGGTGAGCATACAAGGCTTTGATGGACTTACAGAAGTAGTTGGGGTTACCGAAGATTTTCATGTTGCATCGTTACATCAAAAAATTGGTCCCTATTGTTTTCACAATGCGCGCACAGAAGGACTTACTTACCTTTTGGTAAAAGTCCAAACACAAAATATAACTGCCTCTGTAAAACAGTTAGAAAAGGTTTATCAAAAAATAATTCCATCCGCCTTCGAGTATACATTCCTCGACCAGCAAATGGCGAAGCTGTACCAAACGGAGGAGCGCCTTTCAACTATTGTGTTGCTGTTTGCGGGGCTTGCTGTTTTTATTGCATGCCTAGGACTTTATGCTTTAGCTTCTTTTACTGCCGAACAACGCATTAAGGAAATTGGGGTACGCAAAGTATTGGGTGCTTCTGTACTACAAATAGTAAACATGCTTTCAAAAGAGTTTATTACCCTGGTGCTAATCGCGTTTATAATTGGCATACCCGTAGGATATTTCCTAATGAATAACTGGCTTGAAGGATTTGAATACCGAACAGGGTTTGATATGATTGTATTTATACTTGCCGGTTCAGGAGCCCTTATTATTGCGTGGGCAACAGTGAGTTTCGAATCGTTTAAGGCAGCAATAAAAAATCCGGTGGATAGTTTGAAGAGTGAATAACAAGTTGCTAGATACCGTGGACTGGAACCGGTAACGAACATCAACAAAAAATGAATCACTAACTAATATACATCAGCACCTTACAAACAACGAACACCATGCTACACAACTACATTAAAATTGCCGTTCGGAATTTGATCAGGAATCCCACCTATTCCTTCATCAACATCGCAGGGCTTTCGCTGGGAATCGCCACCAGCCTGATGATCATGTTATGGGTGATTGATGAAGTTACGTATGACCGGTTTCATAAAAACGTGGATCGGCTTTATCATGTGCGAACCAACGGAACATTGGAAGATAATCGCATGATTACCTGGTACGGCACCACATCGCTTGTTTACGATGAATTAAAAACCTCGAATCAATTCAAGTATTTGACTATTAGCAGTGGCGATGTCCCCTATCTTTTGTCAGTAGGTGAAAAGCAATTAAGTCAACGCGGTCGCTTCGTTAGTCCTGAGTTTCTTCAGATGTTTCAATTTCCGCTTATCAACGGATCGCGTGAGCAGGTACTAACCGATCCTCATTCTATCGTGCTTACCGAGTCAGCAGCCAAAGCTTTGTTTGGCGAGAGTGATCCGATCAATAAACTAATTACGATCAATAACGGAGAGTCAGTAAAAGTGACGGGGCTGTTAAAAGAACCTCCCTCCAACTCTTCTTTTCAATTTGATTTTCTGATAACTTTCGATTTTTACCAAATCATCACACCGTGGGTTAAAACTTCCTTGGGCAATCCCGACAACGAAGATTTTGAAGTTTACGCAGAACTAAAACCGGAAGCTGATGTTGATCAAGTCAATGGGGAAATAAAAGATTTGATAAAAAAACACAGCACATGGTTGAACAAAGAGCCATTCCTCTACCCGATGACGCGCTGGAACTTGCATGGTGAATTTGAAAACGGCAAAGAATCGGCCAACGACAGGGAGGATTATGTGATTAGTTTCGCCATCATCGCAGTCAGTGTTTTGATTATCGCTTGCATTAACTTCATGAATCTGTCAACGGCCCGATCGCAGCGAAGAGCACGTGAAGTGGGCATTCGTAAAATTTCGGGTTCTCTAAGAAAGGAATTGATTGTCCAGTTTTTACAAGAGTCCATCGCCATTGCTGCTCTTTCATTTTTGTTTGCCATGGTGCTGGCCGAATTGCTGATGCCTCTGTATAACAACATCGTGCAGAAGAAGCTCTTCATCGACTATTCATCTCCCTTGTTTTGGCTGATCGCTGTTGGTCTTATTCTATTTACAGGTTTGATAGCAGGCAGCTATCCCGCCTTCTTCCTGTCTTCCTTCAAACCGGTGAACGTATTAAAAGGCACTTTTCAGGTTGGCAACAAAAGCAATGTGTCACGCAAGGTTTTGGTAATCGTTCAATTCGGGTTTTCGATTCTCCTCATCATTGGTACAGTTGTTATTTATCAGCAGATGCAGTTTGTGAAAGACCGACAGCTCGGCTACACCAAAGAGAATCTGATAACCATAAAAAATAACGAAGGCCTGAAGAAAAGCTACCGTGTCATTAAAAATGAGCTGTCGCAGAAAGGTCTCATCAATTCCTGCACGAAGTCAAACAGCCCGATTAACCAGATTTACGAAACCAATTTTCTGGAATATCCACCCGGCAATGATGTGACGATCACCAACATTTTTGCCGAGTACGATTATATTAAGACGATGGGTGTAAAGCTGATTGAAGGCCGCGACTTTTCAGAGCAAATTGCCAGCGACTCTGATGCGGTGATACTGAATAAAGTAGCCATCGACCTGATGGGTTTAAAAAATCCAATCGGAGCTAAAGCAAAAATTGCAGCCGAAGACCGGGAGATAATTGGCGTCACCGAAAACATTTTGATGGACTCTCCTTTCCACCCAATCGATCCCATGTATATAGTGTTGGAAACAGAATGGACGGTGCAATCCACTCCGCAGAATATCACCGTGCGTCTTCCTCAAACAAAAGACCTGAATGCTTCGCTAAAAAAAGTAGAAAAAGTATTTAAGAAATATAATCCACTCCATCCTTTTGAATATTCTTTCGTTGATGATGACTTTAACAGGAGGTTCAATTCCATCAATCTGATTGGCCGACTTACCAATATCTTTGCCTTCATCGCCATTTTTATTGCCGGGCTTGGCTTGTTTGGCTTAGCAGCTTTCACAGCAGAACAACGCACAAAAGAATTTGGAGTACGAAAGGTTTTGGGCGCAAGCATTTCAAGTTTAGTCATTTTAATTTCGCACGAATTTTCAAGACTGATTCTGATTGCATTTATCATCTCCTGCCCGCTGGCTTGGTGGGCATCTAGCAATTTTCTAGAGAGGTATCCCTATCACATTTCATTTAACTGGTGGATTCTTCCTGTGGCAGGCGCCCTTGTTTTGAGTTTATCATTGGTTATTGTTGGCCGGCAAGCGTTAAAAGCTGCATTGAGTAATCCTGTAGAATCACTGAAGAATGAATAAGGTAATTTTATAAATATATAACGAGAATCATCATTTAACACTCAACTCCATGCTACACAACTATTTTAAAATCGCCATTCGAAGTCTGATTAAAAATCCGGCTTACTCATTCATCAACATTGGTGGACTTGCTATTGGCATTGCGAGCAGCATACTAATTTTGTTATGGGTAGTGGATGAATATTCGTACGATACCTTTCACAAGAACTACGATAGCATTTATAAGTTATACCAAAGTCAGCAATGGGTTCAGGGCATTGGCACGGGTACGTCCATGCCTTATCCCTTGAAGGAAACGATCAAGACAAAATCAAGTCAGATAAAATATGTTGTAATGACCAATTGGGGTGAAGGTAATACGCTTCAGGTTGGAGAGAAAAAATTGAATAAGCTAGGACTGAGCGCCAGTGAAGATTTCTTCAATATGTTCAGTTTTAATATGCTAAAAGGTGATCCCAAAACAGCATTAAGTGATCCTTCTTCTATCGTTATAACTGAATCAACGGCCAAAGCATTTTTCGGTGATGAAGATCCGATTAATAAACTTATTAAAGTAGACAAGGGCCAAGACCTGAAAGTAACGGGAGTGATTCAGGATGTTCCAAGACAATCGCAATTCAGGTTTGACTATGTACTTCCATTTGCGTATTACGAGGCAACACAAGGTTGGGTTCGCAACTCAAAAGACAATTGGAATAATAATTCATTTCAGATGTATGTTCAACTTCAACCGGGTGCCACTGAAGCTGATGCAAATAATAGTATCCAATACATTATTAAAGACAACAACCCCAAAGCTCCAACAGCTGTTTTGTTTTTGCATCCGATAAGTAAATGGCGGCTCTATTCCAATTTTGAAAGTGGAAAAAATACGGGTGGCTTGATTGACTACGTTCAACTCTTCACCGCCATTGCGATTTTTTTAATGATTATCGCTTGTATCAATTTTATGAATTTAGCAACCGCCAGAAGCGAAAGTCGCGCACGAGAAGTCGGCATTCGTAAAAGCGTTGGCTCAAGAAGAAAAGAATTGATCTTTCAATTTTTAGGTGAGTCACTAATGATCACACAGATTTCATTTCTATTTGCAATTTTTTCGCCTTCATTATTTCCGCGCCTGTGGGCTGGTGGTTTCTAAATAACTTTTTACAACGTTACCCCTATCGCGTTGGTATTTCTTTGTGGGTACTATTGATGGCAGGAGTTGGTGCACTAATACTGGCATTGATTATTGTAAGTACGCAAGCATTGAGGGCAGCAACAGCCAATCCGAGTAAGAGTCTGAGGAGTGAATAAGAAGATCAACACCTCGATTAGTAATTCACTTGTTAGTTAAGATATTTTTTCAAATCTTAATAACTGCCTTCCCTATCACCTTTCTGTCCATCAAATCTTGCAACGCAACGGGAGCTTCTGCCAATTTATAGATCTTATGAATGTGTTGTATGATTTTCCCAGTTTTCATCCAATTCAACAGATTGGTAAAATTTTGATTGCTCCGCTGCGGTTCCCGCTCGGCAAAGCTTCCCCAAAAGACACCTACGATGGAGCAACCCTTTAACAACGGAAGGTTTGCTGGAAACTGCGGAATCTCTCCTGCTGTAAATCCAACTACCAAGTACCGACCCTTCCACGCTATTGATCGAAGGGCAAGCTCTGAAAACTTTCCACCTACCGGATCATACACCACATCGACACCTTTATCGTTGGTGATTTCTTTGATGTGGGCTTTCAAATCTTCTTTAGAATAATCTATTAAATAATCAGCCCCTTTTTCTTTACACACCGCTAATTTGGCCGGTGACGATGCTGCCGCGATAACAGTAGCACCCATCACTTTGCCAAGTTCCACCGCTGCAAGTCCTACTCCACCGGCTGCGCCTAATACTAAAAGAGTTTCACCCTGTTTTAAATTTGCACGGTCTTTCAAAGCGTGGTAAGAAGTCCCATACGTGTATAACGTGCAAGCTGCCGAAATAAAATCAATCTCTTCTGAAATTTTAAAAACACGATTTGCTTTTACTTTTACATATTCTGCGAATCCTCCCCAACCACATAAGGCTACTACTCTATCCTTTTTCTTCAAATGCTTCACTTGGTTCCCTACTTCCTCCACCACTCCTGAAACCTCACCCCCTGGTGAAAAAGGAAGCGCAGGCTTAAACTGATATTTATTTTGGATTATCAGTATATCAGGAAAATTCACTCCGCATGCAGCCACGCGAACGAGAACTTCATCTGATTGAATGGTTGGAACAGGAGTATCCGTCAATACCAGAGAATCCGGTAGACCAAAACCCGTACATTGAATGGCTTTCATAATATTAAATTAAGGGCATCCCTATTCACTAAAAAATCGCTGAATGGTTCGCTGAGTATAAACTTGACAAGGGAAAAACACTAAGCCCGTTCATAATCAGCGCTTAGGTAATATCGAACCAAGTTCGACATCTTTGAGAAATAAACAAATACCCTATCATCAGGTGCAATTTTGCCCTGCCTTCCTTTATACAAGTCACAACTTGCGAGCAAGTCGAAATATTCAATTTAAGAATACTTGATCTTTTCAATTCATTATCGTTATTTTGAAGAACATTAAACCACTTTTATTATGTCAAAAGGACAAGACAAAAAAAAGGAAACTAAGAAAGTTGCTGTAAAAACAGAAGCGGAAAAAAGGGCTGAGAAAAAAGCTAGAAAAGAAAACCCTAAATATTAATTTCCTGTGATCTATCCGGCCTCAATAACCGGAGCCGGATAGATTATTTATTCGCTTTTTAGCAGAAAAAAATTAACCCACCTTCTTTGCCTTGTATCCTTCCTTCGTCAAAACACCAACTACCTTATCTCGCAGGTCACCTTGAATCAATATCTCTCCCTCTTTGGCTGAACCGCCAACTCCACATTTTGTCTTTAATAATTTAGTTAAAATTTCCAAATCCTCTGCAGGTCCGATAAATCCGGTAACCAGCGTAACTTGTTTTCCTGCTCTCCCATTCTTATCAAGCGAGACTTTTAAGTTTTGTTGCTTCGATGGAAGCGTGATCTGCTGTTCATACGGTTGGTACTGAAATTGAAATTCGTTGTTGGTAGAATAGACCACCCCATCCCTATCCTTCCAGTCATTTTTCTTTGCCATGCAATTAGAAATTATGAATTTTTAAAACAAGAAAATTAATAAAAACCAGCATAAAATTTATCACGCCTAAATTAAACCGAAATTCGATGCCTTTCCGGTAAAAAGTTCCCAATAAGGAAGTAATCAGCAAAATTAATGGCACAAAAATAAAATTTCCGTAAATGGAAATGCGTATTTCATCTTGAAATTCTGTTTGTTCATTTTTTACTTTAATAGGTACCGAAAGTAAGGGAGAACTATACAAGGTTACTATTGATCCTCTTTCAAATTTACCAAAAGATTTTTTCCCCAAGCTAAAGGTAGCCCCACCTTCAACTTTAAATCTTATAGAGGTATCATATCGGCCCGATCTACCTTCTTTGCTGACAATCGCTTTTGACTGATGCTGTTGTGGTAAAGTAAAATCTGCGACCAGAATACAGGAGAAAAGTAAAGTGAGGCGCGAAACTAGTAAAGCGTGAAAAAGATTACTTTGCATAAAATCAAAATAAACTTTGCGTTTGGATGGCTGCCTCGAAACAAAGTCAGGCCGCTGAGGCCGATACTTAGGATCACGATGTGGCTGGCGAACAGGCTTCAATTCCGGCTCACCACCAACCAGCATTTGATCGTAAAGCAATTTCCTTTGTGGATCGCTTAATACCTCATAAGCTTCATTAATCTCCTTAATAATCGATTCGGCATTGGGCGCTGGGTTCCTATCAGGATGGTATTGCAAAACAAGCTTTCGGTAAGCTTGCTTTATTTCAACATCACGAGAGTAAATATTTAATCCTAATACGAAATAGTAGTTTTTCACAGATTGAAATCCGGCAAAGATAAAAAATAAAGCCCTCCTGTTTCAACAGGAAGGGCTTCACTTTAGTACAAAAACAGATCTATTTATTCTTTATCACATAAGTAAGCACCGGACGACCGGCCTTCTTAACCACGTCTTCTGCAATGCTTCCCGCTAACACGTGCGCAAAGCCGGTTCTTCCATGAGTAGCCATGGCAATTAAATCCGCATCAATGCTATTTGCAAAATAAAGAATACCTTCCTCTTCGCTTATATCATTATAAACGTTCAGTGTAAAGTTTTTTAATTGCAACGATTTAGCAAATTTCGCCATGTAATCCTTTACAATGCGATCACGTTGAAAATCTGCAGGTGTATTGATCCTAACCATATGAATAGTTGAATTATATATTTTTTGGGTACTCTTAACAATTCGGGAAAATATTTCTTCATCTTTAGACATAGCGGTTGCGTAAACAATATTCTTAAAATCAGTGGTAGCTGGTTTTTTATGAATTGTTAAAATTGGGCACCGAGAATTCCTCACCACTCTCTCTGTATTTGTCCCTATTACCATTGCCTCTAAATTTGTTTGGCCACGGGTACCCATTACAACCAAATCCACTTTTTCCTCGCTAATGATCGCGTTCATACCATGGAAAGGATTACCCAACCGCAATTCACCTACCATTTTAACTGAATCAAAGCGCGGATCTTGAACTAATTTCTCCAGTTGCTTTTTGCCCCTTTCCAATAGTTTATAAATGTAGAGCCTATCGTCCCAATTCTCCTTCTGCCATTCCCCGGTAATATGAAAAGAATCAGCCCCCGCTTCTTCTACTACGTGCAATACATACACAGTTGCTCCTGCTTTTTTGGCAATGTCAAATGCTACTTCAAGTGCGGTGATCGATGTTTTAGAAAAATCGGTGGGGACAAGTATTTTTTTCATAAAAATTAATTTTGTTAACGCTGATAGGTAAAAATAAGAATTTGCAAACTACTAAAAAATAGAATTAGATTTTTTACAAAACCCAAACACAGATATGAGATTACTTTATTTATTACCTAAAAGTAACGATTACCAGACAATCTGAGCATGATTGCTATGGGTAATAAATATGATTTTTGTCAGCCGAAATCCCTTTGATTTCATCATACCAACCTATCAAGTCTCGCAAGGGAGCTTTCTTTCTTGAGTCTACGCTAGCGTAAGAAAACAGCCAACCACAGGCCAAAATTTTCAAAAAGTGTACTTATCTAATCAAATGAAGCTTTTATCCTTTGACAGAATTAAAAGTTAACCATTAGGATTAAATTATTACACGGAAACGGAACTATAAATTTGTTTCATTAAATTTGACCTAAAAGGTTGATTTCAAAATGAATCTAGATTAAGCACAAATGACAAAAGGTAGTTTCCATTGCTACACGCTATCTCTTATTTTCCTGTTCTCGTTTCTGAAAACAGAAATCACGCTTGCACAAGATCATACAACTGATAGTCTTTTAAATACGGTCAATTCATTAAAGGACACCGCGAAGGTTAACCAACTAAATAAAATCTCAAATCTAATTCGGCTTCGTAGCAATTTATCAAAGGCATTAGAAATTTCCTTGGAATCAACTGCCCTTGCCCAAAAGATTAAGTATCAAGAAGGTTTGGCAAGTAGCCTCTTAGAACAAAGTTGGATTTATTATGATTTAACGCAGTATGATAAAATGTCTATTGTACAAAAAGAATGTAAGGAAATATATCTATCGCTTGGAATGTTTAAAGAAGCGGCAAAAAGCTTAAAAGTAATTTCACAATATTACATACGCGTAGGCTACTACGATTCTGCATACGTTATCGAGAAACGCATTTACTATATTTTTGACAGCCTACAAGACAAGCGCGGAAAGGCTGGTGTTCTACTTTCAATCAGCCATATAAAATCATTTCAGGCAGACGACAAAGGAGCCTTAACTTCTCTATTAAACGCATTAAAAATATATATTGAATTGAGAGATAAAGTAGGTGAAGGATGGATCTACTTGGAGCTAGGTAACGTTAACCATAATCTAAACAATTTCGCGATAGCCAAACATTATTACCTCAAACAACTCAACATCAGTAAAGACCATCAAAATAAATCGCTTTATAGCTCCGCACTACTTGGACTTGGAAATGTTTATCTCAGTCAAAAGAAATTTGATTCGGCAACATTTTATTTTAAGAAATCTTTAAAAATAGAATTGGTTACCAACGATACTTATGTACTGGGTGTACTCTACAATAATTTAGGAGAATCCTATTTTGGCCAGAAAAAATATGATGAATCCTATCTTCAATTTATTAGATCAGTTGAACTATGTAAAAAAATTAATGACTTAGAGGGGCTTATTTATCCAATTCAAGGCTTGGCGCTGATATTCATTAAAAAAAATCAATTAAAAAAAGCTGATTCTCTTCTTCAAGAAAGCTTACATCTTTGTATTTCGCTCGCTCAACTCCGATTACTATCAAATAACTATAAGTACACCTCCCAATTGGATTCCGCCAAGGGAAACTTTAAAGGAGCCTACGCATTATATAAGAAAGGAGCTGAACTGGAAGACAGTCTTTTAACCGAAAAAAAAACGCGTGACCTCCTGAACATCCAAAAAAGTTATGAGGTTGAAGAAAAGGAAGCCACCATTACCTTACTCAATCAAGAACATCGAATCAAAGCTGCTCAACAAGCTAAGATAAGATTGGTCTATTTAGTTACGATTGTACTCGCTGGTATTCTGATTTTTTCACTTCTATATATTATACGGCTTGTTAGAAAAAGAAAAAAAGAGATACTTGAAAAAAATGCGACACTCAATGGCCTTAATGCCGATTTAAAGGACGCCATGAACCAAATAGAAATCCGACAAACAGAACTCGAAAAGAAAAATGAAATATTAAAAGATCTAAACCTAGAAAAAGATGGCTTGATCTCTATCGTTGCCCATGATTTGCGCAGCCCGATAGCCAAAACATTAGGCCTACTTCAAATTCTAAAATTGAGTGGAAAAGTAAATGAAGAGCAGCAGCAGATTACTGAGATGATGACGAAAGTCTGTCGGGATGGAAATAATCTAATTAGCGATTTGCTTGAAGTAAACAGCATCTCTTCCGATGATGTTCATAACACCACTATAATAGATCTGAAAGATTTTGTCGATGAATTTATAGGGCCTCATAAAATTCTAGCCCACAAGAAAAACATCTCTGTTCATGTTGAAAGTAATGGAACAGACCTAAAATTGATAAATGATGCTGACTATTTAAAACGAGTATTAGATAACCTGGTGAGCAACGCTATAAAATTTTCGCACCCTGACTCAACTATTACAATTAACTATACGGCTTCTTCTAATGGCGCTCTTTTTAGTGTGATAGACTTTGGCCAAGGTATTCGAAAAGAAGAAATGCCTCAGCTTTTTAAGAAGTTCAAACGACTTTCTACAAGACCAACAGGGGGAGAAAGCTCTACTGGCTTAGGACTTTCAATTGTTAAAGCCCTAGTTGAAAAAATGGAGGGAACTATTGAGGTTGAAAGTGAATTTGGAAAAGGATCTACTTTTACCGTTTCACTTAGAAATAAGATGATTGCAGCTTAACTCCAATTAACGTAATGACAGCTCATACTTCCGGAGAGAATATCAACCCATTAATCCCTTATTCTAGTGAAGAATAATATTGCCCGTATATTTTTAATTTTTTTTACGTTACAAATTGGATCATGCCTCGCCCAAAAAAACAAACCCTCTTCCGTAGCACTGATCAGTGACACCCAAGCACCTATGTGGGTAGAAAAACTTTTCTTAAAATCTAACCACAACGAGGAGGCCACAACAAAACTATTTGAGCAGATCGTCAACCTCAAGCCTGTATCTCTATTTATTCTTGGAGATGTAACCTCGTGGAGCGCTACGGAAAAAAAATGGCGTACCATGGACAATTATCTCCAACAATGCCGATCATCAGGAATTCCAGTACATGCGCTATTGGGAAATCACGATGTGATGGGTTCTGTAAAAAAAGGCGAATCCAATTTCCGAAAAAGATTCCCGGATGCAGTTACTACAGGCTATTATCAACTTGTGGATTCAATGGCTTTTGTCATGCTTAACTCCAATTTTAAAAAAATGAAATCGGAGAATATTGATTTTCAACAAAAGTGGTATGAGGAAACACTCACCGCGCTCGATAAAGATCGATCCGTAAAAGCGATTGTTATTTCTTGCCATCATGCACCCTACACAAATAGTAAGGTTGTAGGCGCTAATAAAGAGGTTCAAGATCGATTCGTTCCTCGTTTCTTAAGCACCGCTAAGTGCAGATTATTTATTACAGGTCATTGTCATGCTTTCGAGCATTTTCGTGTTGCTGACAAAGATTTTCTTATTATTGGTGGTGGTGGTGGAATTCACCAGCCCTTGAGCAAAGAGCGTAGTGATTTACAAGCAGATTTTAAACCTCCATTCCATTTTCTCACATTGACATTAATATCGGGCCATCTACTGGTGGATAGCTATCCATTAACAAATAATTTTACCGGAATAGGTAAAAAGAGAATTCTTGATTTAAAAGTTGACTAAGTAATTTTATTGGCATTATTTTTCATAGAGCAAAATTACTGCCTCAGCTTTCATTGCAAAATCGTCATTTGCATATTACTTCCTTATTCGCAGTTACGATAGAAAAATTATCTGAATGGGGATGCACCCACCAAACCCGTAGGAGTAACAAGATGCCAATTGCAATCATCGTTACTCTTGAGAGGTAGGTCAGTTTAAAAATATTCTTCAGTCGGGCGATGTTCCATAATTTTGTTAACCCAATCATTACCGGCCAAGTGCCCAATCCAAAGTAGATCATGAATAAGAAACCATCGCTGGCAGCAGGCAAAATCAGACAGGCAGTGAGGGCAAGATAGGTAAGGCCACAAGGAAGAAGTCCATTTAACATACCAAGTATAAGTGGAACACTCAACGATTTTTTCTGAAGTATTGAACCAAAGGCCTGCTTTAATCTAACTGTAAATAATGCAACGCCCTTGCTGAGATAAGGGACGTTCATTGTACGAATACCTCCAACGCCAATGAGTAAAAAAATACTACCCAATAAAATGGAAACAATTTGTTGGTATTGGGTGAGATGCAAAACTGTGCCAAAAGAGGCAGCAAGTATTCCCAACAGGCCATACATAAAAACACGGCCACCGTTATAAAGAATGCTGGAAAGCAAGAAGGGCTTGCCATTAATAACGGCCATAGCTAATGGGCTACACATACCGGCACAATGCAAGCTCCCGGCCAAACCCAACAACAAAGCAGTCCACCACATATTACAGAACTAATACTTTTTCAAAATAATAATCCCTCCCCTTCATAGACCAGGTTAAGCTTACGCGATATAAACCCCTTTCGGTATGTTCTAATGAAAATGATTGCTCTCCGGTCAGCGCGTTATGAAATTCAAATCGCTGATCCAACTTTTCATCAGAAGGCCGAATTAATTTAAGTTCTCCCCTTTCAATTTCATTCATCATTGGGAAAAAGACTTTTAATTGGCTACTGGTAATTGAAACAGAAGGTTGCACTGTAAGCTCCCTTGTATTCTTCTTCTGCTGAATCTTTTCTCCATACTTCAGCTCATCTTGATAATAATGTTGAGATACCAGTGCGTTATCTTGTCGAACGCAAATAAGTGCTAACCCCCCAATAAAAAGGCCGAAGAACACAAACGAAAATAGTACCCATTTCATATGGTTAGATTTAAAATTTTGAGTTTAGCGTCATGAATACATCTTGTCATCCATTACTATCACTTACCGGCTTTCTTAATGGGTCCAATAAACTTCGCCTTCACTGTCTCCACCTTTTTACCTTCTCTATAAACTCCCAATTCAATTACAGTCCTCATAGATTGCAAAGGCTCTTCGGGAAGCTTTACCATAATCATCCCCTTAAGTAAACTTTCCTTAGGAACAATAATATTCGGATCACCAATTTTTGTAAGTGTCGCACGCGTTGGTGATTCCACCTTTAGGCTAATGGTCATGTCATCAAAAGTTTTATTTACAAATTCGATGGAATACAAATTGGTGATTTGACCATCATCCGTTTTAGTGTATAAGGTGCCAGGAACCTTTAACACCGTTGTTTCAATATCAGAACGGGTAAAAATAAAATATCCTAGTAAGCTAATGAGTGCTATTAGTAATATTGAGTACCCAGCAATTCGGGGAGTGAATATTTTTAGCTTGCCTTCCTTGATTGCATTATAGGATGAAAAGCGTATAAGGCCTTTAGGTTTTTCAATCTTAGTCATCACGTCATCACAGGCATCAATACAGGCCGTGCAGTTCACACATTCCAGTTGAGTACCATTGCGTATGTCTATGTTGGTAGGGCAAACATGTACGCAAAGCTTGCAGTCAATGCAATCGCCCTGCGTCTCGATAATTTTATTTTGATGCTTTTGCAATTTACCCCGGGGCTCACCGCGCAGCCAATCATAGGCCACTAAAATCGAATCCTTAACCAACAACACACTTTGCAATCTTCCGTATGGGCATACTACAATGCAGGCTTGTTCACGAAACCACGCAAATGAGCCATAGAAAATTCCGGCAAAAGCAATCAGCCCAATAAAGCCTGCTAAATGAGCGGAAGGAGATTGTGAGACTATTTTTTTTACTTCCTCTACCCCGATCAAATAAGCCATTGCAACGTGGGCAATAAGTATGGACAATAGAATATAAATGACCTGCTTGGAAGTTTTCTTGATGATCTTGTCGAGAGTCCACGGTGCTTTGGTTAGCCTTCGTTGTTCGTTGGCATCCCCTTCAATCCAATATTCAATTTTACGAAATACCATTTCCATAAAAAGTGTTTGAGGGCACGCCCACCCACACCAAACCCTGCCAAAGGCAACCGTAAAGAGAATGATAAAAACGAAGAAGGTAATGAGCGTGATGGCTAGCAAGAAAAAATCTTGCGGCCAAAACACCTGCCCAAATACAATGAACCTTCTCTCAAAAAAATTAAAAAGAAAAAAAGGCTTTCCGTGATAGTAGATGAAGGGCCCTGCAAAAAATAAGGTAAAGAGAAATATAGAAACAACAATTCGTTTGGTATGATATACTCCCGCGGGTTTCTTGGCATAAACCCAAACGCGCTTCCCCTGTGCATCTACCGTGCCAATAGTGTCGCGAAACTCTTCCTCAAAATTGTATAAATTTGGGGTACTCATTCTTACTAGTTATAAAACAGACGCAAAAAGGAAATATGTGATAACCAACTTACTTTATTCATGTTTCTTAAAGACCCGCTTGTGTTTTTACAGAATCTTTCTTTTGTTCTGAAGGCTCGGCCTTATAAATTGTTCCTTGCGGTTTTTTTGCATTTGGCGGATTGCTCCCCTTTATCGTAATGATGTAGCTCGAAACATTCTTCATTTTTTCGGAACTCATCACAGCCTCCCAGGCAATCATGTTCGTGGCAGGAATACCATGGCGAACGGTTTTAAAGATATCTTTGATTGATCCTCCATGCAGCCAAAACTCGTCTGTTAAATTAGGGCCAATATCGCCACCTCCATCTTTGCGATGGCAAGAGGCACACGTATTCATGAAGGTTTGTTTTCCCTCAGCAAGTGCCTGTGCGTCAGTAGTGACTTCTACATTCGCTTCATCAATAGAGGCCACAGGTCTTGCCGCTTTCAATTTCTGAAGCTGAGCATTGGCCATTGTCACTTCATTTTCATATTCCTGTTTCTGCAAGGGCATCGTATCAAGCACATGGTAGAACAAAATATAAACAACGGAAAACACAATTGTGCCATAGAACAATCCTTTCCACCAGGGTGGCAAATGATTGTCTAACTCACGAATACCATCATAATTATGATCCAATAAAATCTCACCCTCCTTTTCAATCGGAACGAGGTCATTGGATTTTTCCCACAGCCGTTCCCAAAAAGAGGGCTCCGGCTTATAAGGTATACCCAATTTTTCAGCATGCTCTTTCGCGGCTTGTTGAGTCATGAAATTTACTACCTGCAGCATATACATCGCTACCAGCAATACCAACAGTGCCACAAAAAAAAGTACTGCCACTAGTATGTAAAACGGGAGCAACGGATTCTCAAAAAATGAAGTGGCGGCTTTCGCTTCAGTGCCTGCTTGTGAAAGTGCCTGTAGCGAACCACCAAGGAGAATTAAGAAGCTGAACAAATACTTTCTCATGTTATATAAATTTGCCTGTTTATAATAGTATCACTATCAATCATGCCTCTCGTTCCCGTTGATCGACCAAGCCATCATCACTCAGCGGCTTGCTCTTCATCTCATCAATAAATTTTTTATCTGCCGTAAATACCCACCACAGCAAGACGCCAAAGAAGAGAAAGAAAATGACAAATGACATCATCGGCCAGATGGCTATGTTGTCGATGGATTGAAGAATTTCTTTGTACATAAAATAGTTGTTGGTTATTAGTTAAAGGCTGAGGTTGAAAATTCAAGTCGCTAGCAGCTAAAAACTATCAATCAAAAAAAAATTATTTATCTGTCACTTTTTCTAATTTAATATCCGTTCCCAATCGTTGCAGGTAGGCGATCAGCGCAACAATCTCCGCTTCGTTTGGAGTTTCATAGCCCTCCATCTTTAGTCCCTCTGAAATTTTTTGCGCTTGCGCATCCAATTCATTGTTGGCAATTTCCTCGTAGCCATCAGCATACGGTACTCCTATTTTCCGCAGCGCATTAATTTTTCCTGCTGTCAAAGATTTATCAATCAACTGCTCATACAACCAAGGGTAGGCAGGCATGATTGAGCCTGTGCTTACATCGCGCGGAGTCAGCATGTGGCGGTAGTGCCAACTGTCGGCATACTTACCGCCAATTCGGTGCAAGTCAGGGCCGGTGCGTTTCGATCCCCACAAAAAAGGATGATCATACACAAACTCACCTGCTTTAGAATATTCTGCATCTTTCGGATCATAGCGCTGCACTTCACTGCGAAAAGGTCGAATCATTTGTGAGTGGCAACCTACGCAACCTTCGCGAATGTAAATATCCCTGCCGTACAACTCCAGCGGAGTATAGGGCTTCACACTCGCAATAGTGGGTATGTTAGATTTGATTAAGAAGGTAGGAACCATTTCAAAAATTCCTCCGATCAAAATTGCAACCAGCGCAAGGGCCGTAAACAAAATGGGTTTGCTTTCCAATACATGATGCCAGTACCCGCCCGTGTTAGCGGCCTTCACCATCGGTGCCACTTCGGCTTCTTCGTTGGCAATAAACTTTCCTGTGTAAGCAGTCTTCATCAAATTATACACCATTACAAAAACACCTGAGAGGTATAGCGCACCACCCACAGCCCGCAACATATACATAGGAATAATCTTCGTGGTGGTTTCTAAAAAGTTTTGATAGACAAGAAAACCATCTGGCGCAAACTCTTTCCACATCAGGCTTTGCACAATGCCGGCAATGTACATGGGCACCGCATAGAAAATAATGCCGAGTGTACCCAACCAAAAATGTACGTTGGCCAATTGAGTAGAGTACAATTTTGTACCCCACATTTTCGGCACCATCCAATACAATACACCAAAAATCATGAAGCCATTCCACCCCAAGCCACCCACATGCACGTGCGCCACAATCCAATCCGTATAATGTGCAATGGCATTTATATCCTTCAACGCAAGCAGAGGGCCTTCTAATGTGGCCATACCATAAGCGGTAACGGCCACCACCATAAATTTTAAAACAGGTTCTTCACGCACACGATCCCACGCACCACGAAGTGTCAACAAACCATTCAACATGCCGCCCCAACTTGGCGCAATAAGCATGATAGAAAAAACAACACCCAGCGACTGAGCCCAATCGGGTAAGGCAGTATAAAGTAAGTGGTGTGGGCCGGCCCAGATGTAAATAAATATGAGAGACCAAAAGTGTATGATTGATAACCGATACGAGTACACCGGGCGATTAGCAGCCTTCGGCAAAAAATAATACATCATACCCAGATATGGCGTGGTGAGAAAGAAGGCCACCGCATTGTGACCATACCACCATTGTACCAGCGCATCTTGCACCCCGGCATACCACGAATAACTTTTGAAAAGCGTCACCGGCATTTCAAACGAGTTGACAATGTGCAGCACCGCCACTGTTATAAACGTAGCGATGTAAAACCAGATAGCCACATACATGTGCTTCTCTCTGCGCTTGATAATTGTGCCCAACATATTCCAGCCAAACATCACCCAAACCAGTGTGATCGCAATATCAATCGGCCACTCCAGCTCGGCATACTCTTTAGAAGTTGTTATGCCCAAGGGGAGCGTGATAGCAGCCGCCAAAATAATTAATTGCCAACCCCAAAAGTGAATCCAACTAAGGCGATCGCTGAACATGCGTGCCTTCAACAATCGCTGCATACTATAGTAAACCCCGGCAAACATAGCATTGCCCACAAAGGCAAAGATGATGGCATTGGTGTGCAGTGGGCGAATTCTGCCAAAAGAAACATATTGCAGATCAAAATTGAAGACAGGATAAAAAAGCTGGATGGCGGCCGTAAGTCCCACCGACATGCCCACCACTCCGAAAATGACGGTGGCAATAATAAATGCTTTTACAACCTTATTGTCGTAGTAGATAGTCTCTAATTCCATAGCGCTGGGTTAAGTCTAATTACAGCCCTAAAAGTAGAGGCTCCCACAAAACCTAGGCATGATTGATAAGGGTGAGAGGCATGATTTACGTCATAGAAATCTTTG
>JAYVPS010000023.1:0-10152 GCA_043757225.1 Cytophagales bacterium
ATCACATTTCCATTTCCATCGCGAAGCAATTCCAACTCATACTCCTTCCATCCCATGATGCTTTGCTCTACTAATACTTCATGAATAGGTGAGGCATGAAGGCCTCGATTGAGAGCTGCATCAAATTCTTCGGGCTTATTAACAAATCCTCCCCCCGTTCCACCCAATGTATATGAAGGGCGGATTACTAATGGGAAGCCAATTTCCTGAGCAATCTCCTTTCCTTCTAAAAAAGAAGTGGCCGTGGCTCCTTTACAAACACCTACGCCCAACTCCAGCATCTTCAGGCGAAATTTCTCACGGTCTTCCGTAGTTTCGATAGCCTGGATATCGACACCTATAATTTTTACTCCATAATGATCCCAAATTCCAGCTTTTTCGCAATCAATGCAAAGGTTGAGAGCCGTTTGTCCTCCCATGGTGGGAAGCACTGCATCGATATTATGCTTCTCTAAAATCTCACGGATGTATTTCTTCTCAAGAGGTTTCAGATAAATGTGGTCAGCCGTAACCTTATCGGTCATAATTGTGGCCGGGTTTGAATTGATGAGAATGACCTCAATGCCCTCTTCACGAAGGGATCGGGAGGCTTGTGAACCTGCATAATCAAATTCGCAGGCTTGGCCGATAACAATGGGGCCACTTCCGATAATTAGTACTGAACGTATGCTGCGATCTCTTGGCATGGGAGAATAGGTTGGATAAATCTTGCAAAAATAAGAAGTGAAGGAAATCAAACCTCTTATTTTGGAAATTATATTATTTGAGAGCCTAGAAATAAAAAAAGAGGCTAAAGCCTCCTTTCTATCTCGATGCTTAGAATACAACTTATTGAGTTTTGATGAATTTCTTTGTAATGACAGAACCACCAACCTCAGCCTTAATAATATAAAGACCATTAGACCAGTCACCCACAAAAAACTCATGCTCAACTTTGCTGGATACTGGCTGCAAAGTCGCATTATGTTGAACATCGCCTCGGGCATTCAAAAATTGAACTTCTACCGGTGAATCATCTAACGTATTGAATCTTACCATCACCTTCGATCCACCTGTAGGGTTTGGATACACACTGAATGAATTTTCTATCAAGGGTTTCTCTAATCCAGTCACAGGCCCTTGAATGCTTAAATTGTCAATGACCCAGCCCCAGCCATTGTTAATCGCATCAGCAGCCAATCGGAAGCGAATCAAAATAACATCACCCGCTTTGAACTTGCCCGTGGTTGTGATATCAAAAAGTCGCATTTTATACATTGATGGATTCCCATTCTGCTGGGTATCAAAGGCTGATTTCCAATCTGGAAATGAGGCTCCTGAATATTTATCAACGAGAGCGTCCCAAGTGACTCCATTATCTTTGGAAGCCTCCACCACCGCAAAGTCCTTCACCGCTGCTCCGGTATATTCCGCTATCAAAACTTCATTAAAGATAATATTGGGATTGCTTGAGCTTACAGTAATAGGCTTTTTTAATGTGTAAGAATAGCTGGAGGTATTATTTAGGCCAAACCCATTTATATAAGGATGAGAACTATTTATCGCCCCATCAGTAAAGCCTGTTGAAATTCCCACCGAAAAGAAATTTCCAACAAAATCTGTATTAGCAGAATTGAAATCAGAAGTGTATTGTGAAACAGGGGACCCAACGTTAATTACAGGTACTTGGAAAAAGCCAGACGCTGGTACAGTTCCGCTATTGTCTAAGTTATCAGATGACAGGATCCTGTATTGGAAAACATCCCCTACTTTAAGGGCACTTATATCCAATTCTAAGGTGTAAGAACTTATGGCGTTGTCAATTGCGAAGGGGAGGCTAGCCACAGCTCCATTATTTGTCTTGTATTCAATTGCCAAACTTTTTACACCATTAGGGTCAGTAACATTGGTTGTGATTTGCAATTTTTTTGAAGTGCCTATACTGTAGTCAAGATGGTTATGCAAAATAGTTGGAGGCGTTTGATCTATTTGGATTTTTAAATTATCAATAGCCCAACCCCAGCCATGCGCTGCAGCATCGGCAAAAAGGCGAAAACGAATTTGTACAATATCATCGGCTTTAAAATTTCCGTTAGCGGTCAAATTGATTGATCGTTTCCGGTAAAGAGAAGGGTCTGCTATTGCTGTAGAGTTATTTCCAGTAATCTCAGAATTCCATTTAGCGAGCCAATCGTTGTTCGCTCTGGAATCATAGCCATCCAGGAATCTTTTCCATTTAACTCCATTATCTGTAGAACCTTCAACAATTACATAGTCCCAAAAATTAGGGTCACCAAATACTTTTCCCAGGTCGCTAGGCTCCGCTAACACAATCTCATCAAATGACATTGTAGGATTTGTTCCATTAATTTTAATTGGCACACGAAGCTGATATATATAATTTGATTCATTCTTTGGTCCAGTCCCGTCCGAATAAGGATGTGATGAATGTATTGCTCCATTCATAAATCCTGGTGGCGTAACGATAGAATATCCATTGCCAAAAAAATCCGCGCTTGGACTATCGAAATCATTTCTATAGCTGCCTTGGGAAGGAAGTACGCCTGTTACTACTACGCTGTATAGCCCTGTGCTTGGTGAAGTTGCCACATTAGAAATGGCGGCCATATCATTTGCCGTAATCTTATAATTAATTACATCCCCTATGACTACGCCAGCAGTAGGAATAGACGCTTTATAAAGTGATAGCGTATCATTATCCTGCAACATGACAATGTCTTGAAAGGAACTCGTGTTTTTTTGAAAAGAAACCTTCACGCTTTGTACCCCTATGTTATCGGTGACTGTTGCCTTCAAATTAATGGTAGCTACTGTTGGGAAAATATAATCCAGCGGTGTAGTGACTATAACAGGAGGAAATACATCTGGGCCTGCCAAAAATTGAAAAGACGCCTGTTGATCACTCTGACCTGGTCGAATAATCTGACCCGGTTTATTAAAAGTTCTATTTTGTCCTTTATAATTATCGGTTGTTATTATATAGTAGTTGTAAGTAGTTGGAATGGTTACAGGCTGCGGTAGTTGAAAAGAGTATTGATTATCCGCTCCGGCAGTCATAACTCCTTCTATTTCGCTGCCCCCATTGATTTGGTATTTTATTTTAACAACGCTATTTACCGAATAACCACTTGCCCCGTCACTGGTAATTTTCGCTGCAACCGTACTAGGGGAATTTGTAACTTCCGTATCCTTTAATGGTGTGTGTGTAATCTTTGGCGACACCCATCCCAAATCAGCAAATATGTTTAACACAATAGGGCCAGGCGTTAATGTAATTTGTGCGAGATCCAGAATTGGGCGCATCAGCGCATCATTTGTGCCGGTATATGTTTTATCTAAATGGGCTATGCTTGATCCATCTTGCCAAGGATTTGGTGCAAATAGCTGTGCCCTGGATCCTGCAACACCCAAACTTAATGCTGGATTATAGTTGATATTACTATTGGTAAGGAGGGCAGCCAAGTCTGTCGTATTATTTGTTTGATTAATAAGTCTTGTGTTTGCATTGTTTGCCCCATTTTCAACATCCACATCAAATATCATTGGCAAAGTTGTGCTTTGAAGGCCAAATCCACCAGCACCATTGGTAACATTAAAACTAAAAGTATCTGTAAAGCCAAGTCCATGTCCGATTTCATGGAGCACCACGGTGGTAAAGTTATACTTACCGGCCTTATTTAACGGATCGTCAGTGAAACTCCATTTTGTTTGACTACTGTTAAAAAATGCATAAATATCATAATTGTCTCCTGTAACGGGGTTTGGGTCAGGGTTAAGAGGCTTGCCGGCCAGTTTTTCTGCGAGTGCCGCAGGATAAAAGACATTAAGCTTTGGCGCTCCATCAAAATTAGAGAAAGCATTTCCCCAAATGGCAGAGCCCAAAGTAGTGGGATCTTGGGAAACCCATGCCGCTCGAATATGTATTCTTACCGGTGATTGAATAAGGCCAGCCCAAATATCAACAGCTCTTTGGAAAGAGGCTCGTGCCTCTTCGGGAAAATCAATATAGTCTACTTTAAAATCGGCAGTCTGAGTCCTTGCGTTAGATTTCGTTAATGTAGCTGGAGGAGGAAGATAAATGGGGTGACTTTCACCGCTCGCAAAACAAACAATTTGACCTTTTGGCTTAATCATCATCATTTGTGAGGGATCCGGTGCTATTTGCTGTGCCCAAACACCCGTTGAGAAAAATAAAACAATCGAGAATACTCCTGCGCTACGATCCATAGACTTATAATTTTTTAACCTCTTTTAAATTCTATCAACTTTGAACTAGTAACCTATGCAGCCTATTGCACTTTCCTTGCGGCTTCCCCCACAGCATTCCACACCCTCCACACATTCTTATAACATATTTTTTCGATGTCTGATTCCGTGTACCCCCTTTTTAGAAGCACATAAATCAAATTGGGATATTGAGCAACATCTTTTAAGCCTGTAGGCAAACTATCACCCACGCCATCAAAATCTGAACCTATCCCAACATGGTCAATCCCTGTCAGTTTTACAACATGGTCAATATGATTGGCCACGGTCTCAACATCCGCGAATAAAGAAGGGTTTTCTTTTTGAAATTGGTCAATAACCGGTTTGGCTAAAGAATCTGAAAACTTCATTTTCTTTTCGTCCAAAATAGCCTGAAGTTTTTTGCGGTTCTCTTCATTTTTCGCACGCACAGTAGAGTCTAAAAATGTAGAGCCGAAGTTAATCTGAATCACGCCATTATTCTCTCCCAACTTTTTGATCATGTCATCGCTCATGTTGCGTACGAAACCAGGGGTGTAAAACCGACACGAAGAGTGCGAAGCGATGCATGGCACTTTGGTCATGGCCATTACTTGGTAAAAGGTGCTATCCGATACATGTGAGATATCAACCATGATACCAGTCTTGTTCATTTCTTCCACCACTTTTCTGCCAAAAGGACTTAGGCCATTCCATGTACGGGTAGTGTCATAAGACGAATCACAGATCTGATTGTCTTTGCCGTGGGTGAGTGTGATGTAACGAATGCCCCTATCGTAAAAATATTTTACGTTGGCCAAATCATTGCCAATGGGCGCACCGTTTTCCATACCCAAAGGCAATGAAACTTTTCCAGCT
Organism: Cytophagales bacterium; assembly: GCA_043757225.1. Taxonomy (GTDB): domain Bacteria; phylum Bacteroidota; class Bacteroidia; order Cytophagales; family Cyclobacteriaceae; genus ELB16-189. The sequence continues at coordinate 5,104 of JAYVPS010000023.1, forward strand.
TTAAAATTTGCTTCTACTTCTGCAGGTGTATTGGCCCGGGCGAACTTATCAGGAATTTGTTCCGCAATGCCATCGATCATATCAATAAGCGAGTCTGCCAACGCTTTTCCATTGTCAGGTTTTTTTTGGTAAGATGAAGGAATATAGATTGACATGAATGGAGCGTCTAACCCACCCTTCTTAGCACGTTCAAAGTCAAAGTCGCCTTCTTTAGATGAAACAGGGATGCCCATATATTCACGGTCGAGGCGGAAGTTTTTGACTTTTAATCGAAAAGGCAAATCAACGTGGCCATCGGTGATGATGAACTTATGAGCCAATTCATCAGCGTAAGCACGCAATTGTTCATCGTTCATCCGGTCAACTGGTTTTTTTTCAGCACAGCTAAAAATTAAAAAGGGTAGAACTGAAACAAGAAGGACAGAGATTTTCATAGTCAATAGTTTTAACTTCGGACTTTAAAGTTAATCGATTTTTTTGGGATGTCTTTAAATCAAATTCCTGGCCTTCAACTCCAGATATTTATTGATGGTATTGATGCTTAGTTTTTGTGGAGGGGTAAGGATCGATTGGATGCCATGTTTCTGGAGTTCTTTCACGATTAATTTTTTTTCGTAGGCCAATCGTTCAGCTATTGCCTTATGATAAATCTCTTTCAAGCCTTCTGCCTCGTCTTCAATCAAATGCTTTAGCTCGGTGTTTTCAAAAAAAATAACAACCAGCAAATGCTGTTTGGCCAAGTTGATCAAATACGGAAGCTGTCGTTGCAAAGCGAAAAGGCTTTCAAAATTGGTGAAAAGTAGCAGCAAACTTCTCTGGGAAATTGCTCTTCGCAATCCTACATATAAAGATGAAAAATCCGTTTCCAAAAATGCTGTCTTTTGATTGTAGAGCGTTTCCTGGATCAACCTCATCTGATTGTTCCGCTTGCTGGCCGGCAAGAGTGTGCTAATCTTATCCTGAAAAGTTACAAGGCCGGCCTTATCAGATTTTTTTATAGCTATGTTAGAGATCACCAAACTGGCGTTGATAGCATAGTCTAACAGGCTCATCCCTTCGAAAGGCATTTGCATGACACGGCCTTTATCTATGAGCGAATAAACTTGCTGCGACCGTTCGTCTTGGTATTGGTTTACCATCAATCTGTTTTTGCGAGCCGTAGCTTTCCAATTTACCGTGCGAAAGTCATCGCCCGAAACATATTCTTTGATCAGCTCAAACTCCTGGTTATGCCCAATCCTTCTTATTTTTTTGATGCCGGTATTTTGCAAGTTTTGACTGATGGCCAACAACTCACATTTTCTCATCTGAATATAAGAAGGATAAACGGGCACGATCTTGTCGTTCGAGAATTTGAATCGTCTCGAAATAAAACCCAGGGGAGAACGAATCAATATATTAACGGCACCAAAAGAATATTCTCCCCTCTTAACAGGTCTGAGAAAATAGGCAAGTTCCTTCTCCTCTCCGGCATTTAGCTTCAAATTAAATTCCAAGTCCCTTCGTTGAAATTGATGCGGGATTTCATCAAACACATGGAGTGTGATCGGGAACGTATAAAAACTTTGCAAAGAAATGACAATTTTATTTTCATCGCCATTTGAAAGTTTTTCCGGTGCCACTCGTTCTCCACTCAAGCCTTGACGCACACGAAACAGTAAAAGGGCATCTGTAAAAATGATGGCAACAAAAAGATAAAAAAACAACTTGCCAATGATGGCTGGGAAAGACAGCACAAAACAAACAATGAAAACCAGCGCCAATGTACCCACTGCCAGGAACAACCGATTGGTTAAATATAAGTCGCGAAAAAATTTCACTTAGCGAGGGACTTCAATTTTGTCGATGATTTGTTTTACTACCTCATCATTGGAAATTCCTTCCATTTCTTTTTCAGGGCTCAGTTGCAAGCGATGACGCAATACAGGCAAAGCAACAAATTTAATATCCTCTGGACTTACAAAGTCCCGCCCTTGAATCATTGCGTACGCTTTGGCACTCACCATCATGGCAATAGAAGCCCGCGGTGATGCGCCCAAAAACAGCATTGGGTTTTTGCGCGTCTCCTGAACGATATTGATAATGTATTGAACCAACTTATCTTCAATATGAACTTGTTGTGCTAGCAATCTAAACGCTGCAATCTGTTCGGCAGAAAGAACAGCCGATACTTCATGGGTAGGCATTGCTCCCTGGCGCGCGTGATGACGTTGCAAAATAATTATTTCCTCTTCTGCTCTAGGGTAATCCACTACAATCTTGAAAAGAAAACGATCGAGTTGCGCTTCGGGCAGGCGATAAGTACCTTCGTGCTCAATAGGATTTTGAGTTGCCAATACCATATAAGGAGCTTTCATTTTGTGCGTATGTCCGTCAATTGTTACTTGACGCTCCTCCATCACTTCAAACAATGCGGCTTGTGTTTTTGCCGGTGCGCGATTGATCTCATCTATCAAAACAATATTAGAAAAAATAGGTCCTGATTTGAATTCAAACTCAGATGTCTTTAAATTATAGACAGTAGTACCCAATACATCCGAAGGCATTAGGTCAGGGGTAAATTGAATTCGCGAGAAGTCCACTGATATTACCCGCGAAAGCAATTTTGCAGTCAGGGTTTTGGCAACCCCCGGCACGCCTTCAATCAACACATGGCCGTCAGCCAATATAGCAACCACTAGCTGATCAATCATGGCCTCTTGCCCCACAATCACCTTGGCAATTTCCTCTCTGATCTTTGTTACCTGGCTGTGGAGTTGGCTTGCATCCATCCGATTTTTAAAAATACTTTCTTCCATAACTGTATTTATTTTTTCTTCCAAAATTTTTCAATATTTCCATTCAACCTCTTGAGCTCCTCCGCGCTAATTTGATTTGAACCAAATACATGATCAATCGCTTTTAACAAAGTACGGGTCTCATCAACCGGATTACCTGACTTTCTTGCCAACAGCTCTGCAAAATTTTCGGTGGACTGGTGGGCATTCAAATTATGCTGACTTCTCACCTGATCGAAGAAAAACTGAATTTTCTTTTCACCAATATTCTTATGATCACTCTTTTGATAATAAAGATTTCCAATCGTGGAAACAAATTCCAGCGTAGAGTTAGTGAATGGTTTGATGACGGGGATTATCCGCTGCCTGCGCTTGGCCTCAAAAATCATAAATAACAAAAGAGCCACCATGCTAATATAGTATGCCCATCGAAGTGGCTCGTTATTTAAAATAAACCGCAAAGGCGAGCCCGCTTCCATGCGCCCTAAGTGATAAAATTCTGTGCGCAAAATTTCTTTAGAAGTGAGAAAAGAAAGTATGCCCGCAGCAAACTCGTGGTTTTCCTTCGATAGCAAATGAATATTGGTGAAGATCATCGGTGCACACAAGAGAAACAATCTACCCTTACCATGGTTGATGCGTACCATTACGGTCTGGCCAATCTCATTTTTGACAATGACAGCAGCATTAACGGAATCAATTCTTCCAAAATAATTATGGATATTGTCTCTTCGATAAGGAAACCTCTTCACTGTATCCAAATGGGGGTTGACAAAGTGAAGGGTAGCGGTGTCATTGTGCATGAATAATTCTTTGTCTTTAAAAAGATTATCATAACAAGAAATACCAAGGGAATCAGAAAGCTTTCCTGAAAAATAATCGGCAGCAATCAGCGCCTCACCTCCCTTCGCCACATGGTTGAGCAAAACATCAATATCTTCCTTCGCATCGCGCATGCTGGAGGCGATAATGACTATGGCTTGAGAGGGTCGTAAAGAATCTTTTAACTCGTATAACGTTTTATAAGAATTTTTTAGATTGATGCCTTCCGTCTCCAGCAGGTCGTTCAATGCTTTCGTTCCAAACGGATTTTTATCCTCGTGCGAAAAGGTAATAGTCCAATCATATTGTTTGGCGCGACTCATCTGGGCAATTACAAAGATTCCGATTATCAGCGCCAAATACAGAATATATTTCCAGTCCTTTCTCACCTAATCCAATTTTTGTCGCCAGCCTGAAAAAGTATCTTCGACCTTCCGAAAAGTCTCTTTGTTCACATCAAAGTTTCCGTACCAGGCATAGTCAAAATAAAAGCTTATTTCATTCAAGCCTGCTTTCAGCTCTCCGGTGGACAGCTCATCTACATAATCATGGTTAGTTTTTCCCGCCTCCCAGCGAATTTGGTTTTTATCGGCCAGCAGCTTCAATGAATAGAGTAAAATAAGTCTGGTGCCCTGTCGGTATTCTTCTTTTTGTGCCGCATCTCGAATCAATTTTTCAAAATCCATCTCGTGGATGTTCTCATTAAAAAGTTCGTTGTGAATTTTCCCTCGATCGGCACTTGAATAGAATACGCGAAAGGCGTCTACTTTTAGTAACATCATGATGATTGCACTCACCAGCATGATACCAATCACATACATCAAAATCTGTCCAATACTGGTAGTCGTGGCACCTTTCAAGATAGCATCAATCAATTGGCCTATCCAACGCTTAAAGCGATCCCACAAACTTTCCGCAATCGTGGGCAGCTCTTTAAAACTATAATCAGGATCATTTTTTAATCGATCGAGGGTTGTCTGGTCAAAGTTTTTTGTTTGAATGGATACCGTATCAATCGAGCCGGCAAAATCTTTTTTCTCTTCAAATTTTTCTTCCAAAATTGTTGAGTCAAATGTCGCAGCAACAGGTTCCGTCTGAGCATGGCAAACAACAACCGTCAATAAAATTAGCAGGAATATAATTTTAGCTATATGCTGTACGCTTCTTGACCAGTACAAAAAAGGAGCTAACACAAATCTAACCGTACACGTCATAAATCCTATTCCGATAGCCGGACTAATAATGCTCTTTCGGTCTGTTTGCTGTAGGGTCAGAGGCCTGACCAAATTTTTCAATATCCGACAGTAGACCTTTTGCTTCTTTTAGTTCTACCAAATTAAAATATTGAAAGGCAATCCCAACATTGGGTATCATTGAGAGCATGATTTGAGCCAAGTAGTAGAGTGTTAGAAAAATCTTTGAAATTAATAATAATGAACTGGAAGGTTCC
>JAYVPS010000024.1:0-10149 GCA_043757225.1 Cytophagales bacterium
GAAGTAGAGCAATATCAAGGTCGCCCCAAAGATCGAGAAACTCACTACATGCCATACCGTGCCTTTCATTGCGGAAATCACAATAAGTACAACCAAGGCAGCGATGGCCATCACTGCGCCAACCCCGTGTGTAATAGCATTAGCTATTTCTTCCCCGGTAGATGGACGTTGTTTAGTCTTAGCTTCTCCCATGTTGTAAAGCTAATTTAATTACTTAGAAGGATTGTGTACTAAGACTTCCATATAATCTACATTATAGTAAGTATTAGATGAACGTTAACTTTTAGTAGTAGGAAATTTAGTATTGGTGGCTTCTCAACATCACCAGGGTACAGGCTTCAATAGCTTCTATTCCAGATTTTTCCAAAAGCAATTCAAATTCTCTGTTCTCTGTGCCTGGGTTAAAGATAACCCGCTTAGGTTTTAGGCTAAGAATATAATTATAATGCTCCGGCTGGTGTTGCGTGCCAATATAAAGGGTAACGGTATCCACTTCTTTTATCGATGGTCGGTCTGCAATGTTCATGATGGCAAGCCCCAATATTTCACCTTTCTTAATCCCAACAGGAACAAATTCATGCCGATACTCCGTGAGCATTTGCGCAGCGAGGTATGCATAGCGATTGGTGTTAGTAGAGGCTCCCATAATAACAGTCTTTTTATTCATGCCAATTCTTTTTAAAATATTTTTTAACGACAGCCTCGGCACAACGCTCACCATCCATTGCAGCGGAAACAATACCCCCGGCATAACCCGCACCCTCAGCACACGGAAACAATCGCTTAACCATTGTATGCTCTAATGTTTCTTTATCACGCGGAATTCGCACCGGAGAAGAAGTTCTACTCTCCACTCCTACTATTTGTGCATCGTTGGTAAGATAGCCTCTCATTTTTTTTCCAAAACTCTTAAACCCTTGCCGAAGGCCATCGGCAATAAAATCCGGAAGTACTTCATCCAACCTTACGCTGGCAAGGCCAGGCTGATAAGAAGTTTCCAATAGAGAAGAGGAATTTTTACCTTCTACAAAATCAACGAGTCGCTGAGCCGGAGCGGTTTGATTATTTCCTGCAAGTTCACAAGCTCGCTGTTCTACTGCTGCCTGAAAATACATTCCTGCTAAAGGGCCATGTTTGGAATAAGCTTGGAAGTCATTCTCATCAACTGCCAACACAATACCTGAGTTGGCATACTTGGAGTCTCTTCGCGATGGGCTCATTCCATTCGTGACTACTTCACCGGCATTAGTAGCAGCCGGTACTATAAATCCACCGGGGCACATACAAAACGAAAACACACCACGCTCCTTTCCATTGATTGTTGCCTGATGTACTAATGCATATGAAGAAGCCGATAAATAATTACCCCTGTCTGTTTGACAATGATACTGAGCTTGATCAATGAGATTCTGCACATGCTCTACGCGAACACCGAGGGCAAATGGTTTCGCCTCGATCAAAATATTTCGTTTGTGTAGCAAAATATAAATATCTCGCGCAGAATGACCAGTTGCTAAAATTACTGAAGCCGCTTCCCACTTCACACCGTCCTGGGTAACCACACCTTTCATCTCATTTTCCTTAACAAGGAAGTCGGTTACCTTCGTATTGAAATGAATTTCTCCTCCCGCGTCCAAAATACTTTTGCGCAATTCAGCCACCAATAATGGAAGTTTATTTGTACCAATATGAGGATGAGCATCATAAAGAATATCTTCTTTTGCTCCATGGGCTACCAATATCTCCATGACGCGCTTAATGTCTCCACGCTTTTTAGACCGCGTATATAGTTTTCCATCAGAGTAGGTACCGGCTCCACCTTCACCAAAACAATAATTCGATTCAGGATTGACAATATGTTCTTTGTTAATGGCGGCAATATCACGCCTACGTGTCTGAACATCTTTTCCCCTTTCAAAGATGATAGGCCTAATGCCCAGCTCAATTAATCGAATAGCAGCAAATAAACCGGCAGGACCTGCGCCTATTATGATCACCGAGGGAGACTGAACAACAGCGGGATATTGTTTGGAATACGAAATAATTGGTCGGGCTTGGTTGACAGGGACTAACTCCACTTGCAACTTCACTACCACATTCTTTCCGCGTGCATCGATGGATCTCCTCAACGGACGAATGATTAACTCCTCTGTATTCCTTACATATAACTTTTGAAAGACAGCTGTTTTAAAAAGAGACTCGTCAAATGCCTCTTCGGGCGATAGGTCAACTTCGTAGATCTTGTTCAAGATGAAAGGTTTTTATCCTTTAAATTATTGTGATACAAATATACTTGATCGAGCTTGGAAATTCGAAATTTAATAATCTTGTTTCACGATAACGAGGCTAATCGTTCATCCACAATTCATCCAAGTGTAAATGGCAGCTCGTATTCCTTAGTGATCACATCTTTATTACTTCGCACTTTCACTTCAACTTTTGCTTTGAGTGTTTCGCCTATCACCAAACTGTTCTTAATAAATGTATCGTTATGCTGAATCCAAGAATGATCAACCAGAAGATATTCTGAAACATTTATCTTCTTTGCCTAGTAGGCCCATTTTTCGACATGGTTGGATTCGAAATCTACTATGTAAGAGCCACCAGCTATATGTTGGTCATTTTGTTTTGTGTTAAGAATTTATTAACAATGTAAGGTAAGTTTTTTAAATTACTAAATTTTATTTATTCAATATCATAAATTCTAAAATAGCATTTAACAAGACGATGCTATTAAATAGTTGGTTTGTCACCAGCCCTCCGATGAATACCCTACATGGATTAAAACAAATGACCTATCTCCGGCCGTCAAACGAAAAGGAGTACCCAAAATTAAGGCCAAAATTAAAAGTATGGGAAAAAGAAGATTGGGTAAGATTAGAAAAGGTCTCTTGATAAATTGGCTCTACATCAAAACTTCTATAGCCAATGTTGTAACCTCCAAAAACATCAATGGTAAACCCATCACCATTATTTCGCTGCATTAATCGAACTCCTAACATTACGCCATATTCCGCTCGCTGTTCGTCCGCATTAGCAATTACCTTTGCGGTGGGCGCCAAGGGAAAATCGATATTGGCAAAATGACTGAGGTTGGTCAATCGCACCTGATGCGCAAAATACCACATCCCGGTTTTTAGTGGGTTATAAAACTTCTGTCGCACCGAAATAGCATAGCCCCGTTGAAAGACTTTATTCTTCGGCACCTCTGAATCTGCCGTAAAAAAAGGATCTCTAATACCTTCAAAGACAAACTCGTGACCCAATCGCTCTTGATTGTAAAACTCAACTGCAACTGGCAACACGCCCGCAAACATGAGCATTGGATTTGTTCCGATGATCACCCCTTGATATTCAGGAACCAGCGGAGAAAAATAGTAGAAGCCCGTCCTTTTAAATTGCTGCTTAGCAACTTTGGGCTTATTTTTTTTATTCAGCATAGCAGTAATATCCGTGGCCAGAGCTTTGTTTTCATAAAAAGGTTTGTAGTAACCTGAGAGCTTACCGTCTTGCTCATAAAGCTCCCACGTTCCTACCCGCAAATCATTTTCAATCGTGCCCTTCGTTTGCAGCGACCCACTCGGATAATAACCGGAATAGGTTCCTTTCCCCTTTTCAAATTCACATTCGCCTTCCAGCTTTCCGTCTTCATAAAAATATTGCCACTTGCCTTGACTTACTTCCTCTACAACAGGTCCTTTTACTCTTAATTTCCCTGATATATAATATTCGCGATACTCACCAATGCCATTGCTATAGGTAATCTCACTTTTGAGTGAGCCTCCTTTGTTGTAAGAAATCCAATGACCACTCTTTTTTCCTTCTACATAAATACCTTTCGAGCTAACCGTTCCATCTTCAAAATAATTATTCCAACTTCCGGTAGGCGCATCATTCTCTATCAAGCCACTAGTCGAAACTTTCCCAGACGGATAAAAATATTTCCATTCTCCGTTCTTCTTTCCGTTCTCGTAATTTCCTTCGCTCTCTAGCGTTCCATCTTCTGCAAAAAAACGCCAAAGTCCCACACTTCGGCCTCCTGCTTTTGGACCCTCGCCTAACACTTTACCGGAATGATAGTATTCTGTATAGCGACCGTAATCTTCGTTGTACTCAATCTCTCCGCGTTTCACTCCATCTTCAAAAAAAGTAGTCCACAAGCCTGAGCGTTTATTACCGAAGTACTCTCCAGTCTCTTTTAAGTCACCATTTTCATAATATATTTTCCAAATCCCCTGCTTTTGTTTCCCATCTATTATTCCTTCCATACTTTTTTGTCCGCCTTCGTAAAAGTATTCCCACATTCCATAGTTCGAGTTGGCGCGAAGTATACCCCTCATTCTTAAATTCCCAGTCTCATAATAAAACTCCCACACGCCAGTCGTTTCGTTATTTACAAATTGTCCTTTCGATTCAATACTTCCATTGAGAAAATAAGAGATGTATCGGCCTTGAAGAATATTACGGACAGTATCTTTTACCTGATAAACTTCTTTCAGGTTCTTCTTAGCTGCATCATGATAGGTAAAACGAGTAACCCCCTGCGACCAAACTAGGCAAGGAATAACGAAGAGAGCAAATGCAAGTGATAACTTATTCATGCTCAGGGATAGAGAACAAAGTTAAATAAAAGCAAATTAAGTCATGCTTTAATGGACACTCGTCTCAAAAAATAAAAATAATTATTAATTCACCTTGGCGGCCCCCTCGTGCACACCCACAAGCCACCTCAACTCGAGGCGGGCTGTCCATTCCAAGTCCGCCTACTCACATACCTTTCGCACTGCGGGCTTTCCATTTCCATCCCTGGCCGAAGTACGCTCCTACACATGGCGAAAGATAAAAATTCAGTCGTTTTACAAACTATTTTTCTCTATGGTAAGTGACTAATTTTGACCTTCGGAAAAAGGCTACTAAAATAAACGTCTTAGTTCAACCTATTAGTTTTGCTATCGCCACCTTCCCCCAATCTTCTTTCTCCTGAGCGCTCCATAAATCAGGGAAAAAAAAATTTTTCTGAAAACGCGGAGGTAGGTATTTTTGCCAATTCGTGCCGCCTGTCGCTTTAATATCTTCTGGGTTGCGCTGCAAATAACGGCCGGCTGATTTTAAGTGAGCGAGCGGCCATAAGACATTGGCTAATTGGTCAAACTCACGCAACCGAGAAATTACCTTTTTAGAATCTTTGAAATGCTTGAGATAGATTTTCCAAAGGTTCTTATCACGATATTTTAATCCAGTAGATTTAAAAAGCGTCAAATACTTTTCTTCAAATTGCTGCAGCGTTAGTGTTTTTTTTCCTGAAGCCAGTTCCGTAGCACCACTTCGCCAATACAATTTTTCTATTTGTTGATCGATGTCACTGGATTCCGTCAATGCTTTGCGATCCTGGGCATTCACCAAGTTAATTACATCAGTAGAACAAAGTTCAATTAATCGGTATTGAGCCGATTGAAACCCCGAAGCAGGTAACAACGACATTCTAAAATTCAGAAACTGCTCGCGTTCCATGCCATCCACCATCACGGTAAAGGAATTTTCCAACATTCGAAAGTAACAAACAATTCGATCCAGCCTGGCCACAAAAAAATTCTCTTCAATGGTTTCTTTCTCCGCAATTTGCTCTATCTCCCATAGAATAAGATTAAAATACAATTCTGTGATCTGGTGATAAACAATAAAAATTTTCTCGTCAGGAAATTGGGTTTTAGGATTTTGGAGGCTTAACAATGTATCAAGATGTATATAATCCCAATAGGTCAAGTAATCTGAATAAAGTAATCCATCTAGATAAGAAGATAAGTCCTGACCCATTACGGCATACTTCTGTTGCAGCTTTTTTAATTGTTCAATCAAGGAAGGATCGAGCGAAGATTTGTCCATAAATGTGTTAATACTTTGCGTAAATTTGAGGCTTTCAAACATAATAACAAAAAGCCATGTCGCACCATCCCGCTTCTGCCGAACTAACACCAAAAAAATCGCTAAAGCAAGACTTTTATGAACAGCCCGATTTTTACCTTCTCGATGACTTGCTCACCGAAGAGCATAAGCTGATACGCAATGCCATCCGAGATTTTGTAAAACGTGAAATCAGTCCGTACATAGAAGATTGGGCACAGCGGGCGCACTTTCCTTACGAAATTGTGAAAAAATTTGGTGAGCTCGGGGCATTTGGCCCTACGCTGCCTGTTGAATATGGTTGTGGGGGGCTAGACTATATTTCGTATGGTATCATCATGCAAGAGATTGAGCGAGGCGACTCCGGCATGCGCTCTACCGCTTCTGTACAGGGGTCTCTGGTTATGTACCCAATCTATAAATTTGGCAGCGAAGAACAACGAAAAAAATACTTACCCAAGCTCGCCTCTGGCGAATGGCTCGGCTGCTTCGGGTTGACGGAGCCAGATCACGGTTCTAATCCAAGCGGGATGGTCACCAACTTCAAAGACATGGGTGACCACTATTTATTGAATGGCGCCAAGATGTGGATTTCCAATTCGCCTAAAGCAGATGTAGCTGTAGTATGGGCAAAAAATGAAGCCGGGAGAATTCATGGATTGATTGTAGAGCGTGGCATGCCTGGCTTCACCACTCCTGAGACCCATGGTAAATGGAGCTTGCGTGCAAGCACTACTGGTGAACTTGTTTTTCACGATGTGAAAGTACCAAAGGCAAATTTACTACCAGGTAAAAGTGGATTAGGAGCACCCATGATGTGCCTGGACTCTGCACGTTACGGCATTGCGTGGGGCGCGATTGGCGCAGCTATGGATTGTTACGATTCCGCTAAAAGATATACGGCAGAAAGAATTCAATTTGGAAAACCAATAGCTTCCTTCCAGCTTCAACAAAAAAAATTGGCTGAGATGCTTACCGAAATCACCAAAGCGCAGCTACTCAATTGGAGACTAGGCGTTTTAATGAACGAAGGCAAAGCAACCACTCCGCAGATTTCTATGGCCAAGCGCAATAGCGTTCAAATAGCTTTAGAGATTGCACGTGAAGCCCGACAAATGCATGGTGGTATGGGTATTACTGGCGAATATCCGCTCATGCGCCACATGATGAACCTAGAATCGGTGGCAACGTATGAAGGAACCCATGACATCCATTTATTGATTTTAGGAAATCAGATTACAGGCATTCCAGCTTTCGCTTAATAATGAAAATTGTTACAACGCTAGGTGCTCGCCCCCAGTTTATTAAAGCGGCCACCGTTTCGCGTGCGCTAAAAAAAACGGGCATCCAAGAAGTGATCGTTCACACCGGGCAGCATTTTGATCATGCTATGAGTCAAGTATTCTTTGACGAAATGGATATTCCTCATCCCAGCTACAATCTTGAAATCAGCGGCCTTCAACACGGAGCCATGACGGGTAGAATGTTGGAGAAAATAGAAGAAGTTCTGGTACAAGAAAAGCCAGATTGTGTATTGGTTTATGGAGATACAAACTCAACACTCGCAGGTGCTTTAGCAGCGTCCAAGCTTCATATCCCTGTTGCACATGTGGAGGCCGGCCTCCGCAGTTTTGATATGAAAATACCGGAAGAGATTAACCGAATACTTACCGATCGAATCAGTAAGATTCTTTTCTGTCCAACACAAGAAGCGATCACAAATTTAAACAAGGAAGGCTTTCAGAATTTTGACTGCATTATAGAGCAACCAGGTGATGTTATGCTGGATGCCGTTTTATTTTACAAAGAAAAAGCCAAAGACATATCTACTATCCTTTTAAAGCAGCACCTAAAAGGAAAAGAATTTGCCTTGGTAACGCTTCACCGGACAGAGAACACGAACGATCTTGATCGGTTAAAATCAATTTGTAACGCACTGAATGAGATTAACAAAACTCTCCCCATAGTAATGCCAATGCATCCACGTACCAAGGGTTACTTGAAATCAAACAACGTTCGCCTCGATGTAAAAATAATCGAGCCTGTTGGGTATTTTGATATGCTAGCGTTATTGAGCAATTGTAAGATCGTACTTACAGATAGTGGAGGCTTGCAAAAGGAGGCTTATTTCTTTAGCAAATATTGTATTACCCTGCGCGATCAAACAGAATGGGTTGAGCTTATACACGCTGGAGTGAATCAATTAGTTGGAGCTAAAAGCGCTTCAATATTAAATGCATTTGAAGAGATGAAGAATGCTACCATTTCTTTCGACCCCTCCCTTTACGGAAATGGAGATGCAGCAAAAAAAATAGCCGAAAGGCTATCTAAACTTTAATCTAAACTTTAGGGCATTTCTAAAAACTTTCGAAGTCGTCTTTGCGAGGTCGCCTCGACCGAAGCAATCCCCCGTTTGGACTCCGAACGGGGGATTGCTTCGCTCCGCTCGCAATGACGGTTAGGCTTTTAGAGATGCCCTTTAATCAATTACTGCCTTGATCATCAAACGCTGAACCGGATTGATCGGATCAGTAGAATAAATAGTTACTGCTTTATTTTGAAGGCCTTCCCTCCCATCGGGAATAAAACTTATTTGCATCTTCGCGGTACCGTTGGGCTTAAGCACCAGCGTACTTGCTTTAGCCACCAAGCACGAACAGTTACTTTGCACAAATCGAATCGTAAGTTCTTTTTTACCTGAATTCCTCAATCGGATCGTTTGATCTGCTGTTATACCTTTTTTCAAAGTACCCAAGTCCAGCTCATATGTATCAAGTTTCAGGGCAGGTGTTTTGGCCTGTTCTTCTGGTGTTAGCGTTGAGAAATATTCCTCCACGGTAGCATAAACAGAAAAGGATTTATCGGGCCTCGATTCGTCACTTGTCTTTAGAACGATGTTGTCAGAAATAAAACCATACTGACTTCTACCCGCAGCATCAAAAGCGATTTTTAATTTAGTAGAAGCACCCGGGGCTAGTGATTTTGGAATGCTAACCTTAATGTGCTTGGGGGCCACCGTCTCGGAAAAACGAATCGTATCGCGTCCGTTGTTGTATATCGGAAATTCGGCCATGGTTGGCTCTTTGTTGATGAAGGCTTTTCCTATATTAAAAGAACTATTTCTAAACAAAAGATGACCATTCTCGACAACTAAATCATATGGCGCATTGGTTGATTTCCTATCTACCACATTTCCTTTGATAGAAAGTACTATTGGATTTCCATCCAAGTCAGTTGTTACAGTCAACGTCTTACTAAAATACCCAGGCCTGTCTTTAGGGTTAAAGCTTACTTTTATGAATCCCATTTTGCTCGGCTCAATAAGCTCTTTTGTCCAACCGGGAGTAGTACATCCGCAAGAAGGCTGTACATTCAGTATTTTAAGAGGCCGTGTTGCTTTATTGGTAAAACTAAACTCATACACCGCAAGACCGTTGTGTTCCGCAATCTCGCCAAAGTCGTGGGTCTTTTCTACAAACTGGAGGGATTCCGCCAACTGTGCAAAGCCCGAGTAGCTGAGCCCGATTAAAAAAATAAGAACAAGTGCTTTCATTTTAATCTCTCTCTAATTTTTTTAGAATTTCTACTAGTATGGTAAAAGGCAAAAACAATAATTTTATCCGTGGCCAACTCAAAATGAACATGGTAAGGAAACCTATCAACTAAGGCAGTTCGAACATTTTTGTAGCGTATTTGGTAATGAGTTGGGTTGTGAGCAATTTCTTTTAATTTTCTATCAACGAGCAAGATAAATTTATCACCCAAGTTAGGTGTTTGCAGGTTATACCAATCTACTGCTTCCTTTAAATCTGCTTCCGCCAAAGGTCTAATGACAAGCCATAGTGCCATTACTTGTTCTGAATTCTTGACTTTACTTCATTCCAGATAGCTCCGCTATCCGGGTTTCTTTTATAATCCTGCAACCGTTCTTCCATAAAGCTAATTTCATCATCACTTAATTTATAATCCTCTTCCCTTTGGTCAGCTTGGATCATTCCATAAACTAACGATAGAAAACGATTATCCGCCTGATCAATGTACTCGTGAATTTCATCCTTTAGTGCTGATTTCATAACTGTTCTGTTTGACACAAAGATAACAATTCAGCTTAGCATATTATTTTGTCATTATTTAAGGGCATTTCTAAAAACCTAACCGTCATTGCGAGCGGAGCGAAGCAATCCCCAGTTCGGAGTCCCCAAACGGGGGATTGCTTCGGTCGAGACGACCTCGCAAAGACGACTTCGA
>JAYVPS010000025.1:0-2735 GCA_043757225.1 Cytophagales bacterium
CCCAGCTTTTGTAATTCCAAATTTTAAGGTCATCATCCATAAAACTTGCGAGCTTGGATCCATCTCTTTTAAAGTCAATAATCTCTTGCAAGTCAATAATCTGGTTATAGCTTGTTTTCCCTATTTGTTTCAATACCGTCTTATAACTATTAAATGTAGAGATCGCACTATCAAACCGAACTATTATTTGGTTTAGGCTAGCCACCATTCGCTCATCTGACCTAAGAAGGAACTGCCTGTCAGATCCATAGCTTGTATGTAAATTTTTATACGACTCATTAATTTTTGAATAGAGACTTTCTGCCAGCAAAAAGTATTTCTTCATTTCTCTTATCCTGTCCTTTCTTTCCTTAATAGACTTCACCCTACTTTCTAAATCAAGCCTCACATCAGAAAGTTTAATACCAAATTCACCCGTGCGCATATCCCTTCTACTATACATCTGATAATTTTCGTCATTATGCTTTAGCTCTTTTTCTGTGATCATTGCGTATGCTTTGTCAAAGAATAGGACGGCCGAATCGCTATTGGCCAATGCCATTTCAGTTTGTGTTAGCACATCCGTGGCACTCGCTTTTTCCTGGAATATAATACCCATAAAAAGGCAGGCATTGGGTTTGTCATCGTTCTCCTTTAAGTAACGTTTCAAAAAAGGCGCAGCCGTTTCATACTGCTTAGCATGGAGCAGAATGATTAAGTCCTTATACTTTACTTTTTGAGAGAAAGATGGCAGGGTAATAACCAGGAATACGATTAACGAAACTATTCGGCTCATTTTTAAGTTTAATTGTTCGAAGCTATTAAAATAATGACATTTGATAAAGAATGTTCAATAACTTAAGCTAAATCAACGATTGCATGAAATATATAGGCAGTTTTTTGAAAGCCGGAGCCACTTTTCTACTCCTATTCTTTTTGATGAAATACACAGGGTTACTTGGTGGTATTGCAGAAATATCGAACGCAGCCATCATGAAGACCGGGCTTATGGATGCCGAAAATACCTCCCTAGACAAAAATGAATCTTTTGATTACTCCTTTACCGTCAAGGACTTAAGCGGCAAAAAAATTCCCTTCAGTCAATTCAAAGGCAAAGTAGTATTTATCAATCTGTGGGCCACTTGGTGCGGGCCTTGCAGAGCTGAAATGGCGGGGATACAAAAACTATATGCAGGCATGACTACCGACAGTGTTTCGTTTGTGATGCTTTCGCTTGACAAAGACATGAATCAACCCAAAGTAGAAAAGTATATTCGCGACAAAGCGTTTACTTTTCCGGTGTTTCTTCCTTCAGGGTATTTAACAGAGCAACTTAATGTACCAGAAATTCCTACTACCATTATTGTAGACAAAAATGGCACGATCGCTGCCAAAGAAGTGGGGACAACAAATTTCAATACGCCAAAATTTAAAAAGTTCTTACAGGGATTGGCTAAGTAAGTAATCAGTATTGAGTAATCAGTATTCGGTAAATCAGGGCTTCAACATAGTTTTTAGTTTAGCCATCCCAACACTCGCCTTCTCAGTGATAAATTCTATGTTACCAGTATTTAAAATATCTGGCCTTTTTGGATCGATAATGTACTTCATTGTTTGGTTGGGAACATAATCGATCAAACTCGCGGCTGGGTAAACAACCATCGATGTACCCACCACCAAAAAAATATCAGCTTCGCGCGCAATCTCTGCTGCAACCTCCATCATGGGTACAGCCTCACCAAACCAGACAATGTTAGGCCTAAGTCGCGAACCACGCTCGCACTTGTCGCCTCGTTTTAATTCCCATCCTTTTATTGGATAGATCAATGAAGGATCAAGCGTACTGCGAGATTCAAATAAACTACCATGCAAATGAATGACGGTAGTTGAACCAGCGCGTTCATGGAGGTTGTCCACGTTTTGTGTGATAACAGTTACATCAAATACTTTTTCCAACTCTGCCAGGATTTCATGGCCGCGATTGGGGTTGGCCAAAAGCCCTGACTTCCTACGTTGATTATAAAATTCCAAAACCAAATCAGGATTTCTCGCCCAGCCTTCTGGCGTGGCTACGTCTTCTACTTTGTGGCCCTCCCACAGTCCACCCGAATCTCGAAAGGTAGCAATGCCGCTTTCTGCGCTGATGCCTGCACCTGTGAGTGCGATGAGTTTTTTCATGCTAGTGATGATACGTTAAAATCTAGCTCTCTTGGATGCTTGCTTAAGTAATTCATTCAATTCAGAATTCGTCAAGTTGTCCTTCTCTGATTTATCATAAATCGATAGAAGAGAGACTAAATTTTATGAAATTATAATATTCGCGATCACTCGTGCCCCTCCACTTTTTCCTTTTCCTTTAGAGGCAATAGCAATGCGAATTTTATAGCAGTTATTTTCAAGAGCTAGATAAAACCTTATAGCTCATTCAGCAATTCTCTGGCAGGGCGCGCTTTAAGTTTCCCTTCTCTTACTAGCTTAAGATTTCCAACTGCTTCCCTTATCTCCTCTATCAGCAATGCTTTTTCATCTGATAGTGTTTTGGTTTTAACATAGGAAAGTCCTTTTAATACCGCTAGGAGATGCAAAGCCTTACTGTCTTTTATGTCCAACAATACTTTCATAGTGGCTTATTTACAAAGTAAATTTATGAAATATTAGCACTAGCGTCTTGTTATAAAGCGAACGGGTTCAGTTGATTAGCTTCTTGTTCTTTGACATCTTGCGGATAAGCGTTTTCGAACAGATCAAGTAAAGGT
>JAYVPS010000026.1:0-2729 GCA_043757225.1 Cytophagales bacterium
GCATGTCCCGCTAAGTAGCCTCGCACTACCATCTCAACAGCAAATGGTTCACATTTAAAACCAATAGTGACGTTAGGGTCTGGTGTGCTGATCACCCAATTCGGCACAATATCTTTGGTGGCTTCTAAATTGTAAGCTGCTATTTGATTTAATACTCTTCCTTTGTCAGGGATGGCCTTGGGAAGGACTACATCAAAAGCAGAGATACGATCAGTTGCTACCATCGCCATGGTATCTTTGAAATAGTATACGTCCCTTACTTTTCCTCGATAGAAGCCGGTCTGGCTACGGAATTTGAAGGTTGTTTCTTTGACAGCTCGCATGATAGGAGGAGATGATTTAAAATTCGAACAAACATAAGCCTAACATCTTAAATCTCAAATCCAAAAGGCTATTGGTTTATTCGATTTAATCGAGCTATTTTGGCGCTTTAGTTTTCCTTACCTATGTTATTGAATTTTCGAGTACGCACTGCCAAATTGCTAAGTGGCTTTACCTCTACTTTTTGGATAGCCAATATCTTAGAACTTTTTGAACGGTTTGCGTACTATGGGTCGAAGGCGATTCTTGCTGTTTTTATTGCCGATAAAGTTGGCCTTAAGGAAGAAGCTGGTTTTCTCTCGGGGCTTTTTAATACCATTTTATTTTCCTTGCCAATAGTGGCCGGAGTGTTTGTTGACAAATATGGCTTCAAACGAACGCTGATGTTCTGCTTCGCTATTTTTTGTATTGGCTATTTTTTGATAGGTGCGGCAGGCATGGGTTGGGGTTTTGAAAATATTGTTGGAAAGAAAACGTATCTCATTTTCGCGTTGATTTTTACTGCCATCGGTGGCTCTCTTATAAAGCCTTGTATTGTAGGCACAGTATCTTTGACTTCTAAGCCCGATGCCAAAGCGTTGGGCTTTTCTATTTATTATACGTTAGTGAATTTCGGTGGTGCTATTGGGCCGATCATTGCATACTATGTTCGTCAAGACTTAGGGATTGAATTTGTATTGATGATGTCTTCGATTACCTCATTACTATTATTTTTTGGAGCCTGGTTCTTCTATAACGAACCGCCCGAATCTGCACTGGTTGAAAAGAAAACTTTCGGAAAAATTTTCACCGATATGCTGTTGGTTTTGGGTAATCTCAAGTTCATGCTTTTCCTGCTCATTTTCTCTGGCTTCTGGATTATGTTTTGGCAAATCTACTACTCCTTTCCTTTTTACGTGAAAGACGTCTTGCATTATGATGCGTTCGAGTTTTTAGAAACAGTGGACGCCTGGTGTATTATTTTGCTTACGATTCCTATCACTTCGTTGGTAAGGAAATGGAAACCATTCACTGCTATGATTGTCGGCTTCACAATTGCCAGCCTCTCCTGGGTGATTATCGGAGCCGGGGGCACGCTGACCGCAGCCATTATTGGTGTTGCGGTATTTGCTATTGGTGAGTCTACGCAAGCACCGAGATTTTATGAATATGTAAGCTCCCTTGCTCCAAAGGCTCAGGTCGGAACTTTTATGGGTTTTGCATTTTTGCCTATTGCCATCGGCTCCTTTGTAGCGGGTATTGTTGCAGACTGGTTGCGATCTTCCTATCTTGAATCACATCCGGCTATGATGTGGTACATTTTATCGGGGATTGGACTAGTGTCTACCATACTTTTAATTATTTATAACAGCGTGTTTTCAAAGAGTACTCAATAAATATGGCTGAAGGCTTCTCGCTTCAGACTACAAGTTTGAAGCCTAAGTTGTAGCCCTCCATTAGCCTTGTACTGAAGCGGAATAAGAATTGCGCACAAATTAATTAAGTAATGCCATGGAAGTTCCTAAAATTTTTAAACCCTACATCGCGCCTGAGCAAAAGATCGCAGAGTTTACTGTGAAGTCTGTTCTCTTTGGTTCTTTGTTTGGGATCCTGTTTGGCTCTTCTACAGTTTACCTAGCATTGAAAGCTGGGCTCACCGTAACCGCCTCTATACCCATTGCTGTTATTGCGATTACATTAGGGAGGAAATTTTTGAAAACTACCATCCTTGAAAACAATATCATTCAAACTACTGGCTCTGCGGGGGAGTCCATAGCTGCAGGGGTCGCTTTTACTTTGCCTGCATTTGTTTTTCTTTCACCTGGCGATAATGGAGTAAGCGTTGGCGAAGCTTATTTCGATTATCTCACCATCCTTATTTTGGCAGCGTTTGGCGGGATGCTTGGGACGATGATGATGATTCCATTGAGGAGGTCGCTTATTGTGAATGAGCATGGAACGTTGCCCTATCCTGAAGGCACAGCATGTGCCTCTGTACTACAAGCAGGCGAGAAGGGAGGAGTTTTTGCCCGCACTGCCTTTATGGGAATGGGTGTAGCGATGGCCTATGCCATTTTGCAGAAAATATTTCACGTGATCGCGGAAACGCCCAGTTACGTAACCAATCAAGCCAGTAAATTCTGGCCCTCGGCCACTATCAATGGTGAGATCACGCCCGAGTATCTCGGTGTCGGTTACATTATTGGCTCTCGTATCTCCGGTGTGTTGGTGGCGGGTTCTGTTTTGGCGTGGTGGGCCATCATTCCTTTGTTAAGTACGCTCGTGTCACCGGAAGTAATTGCATTGCAATTAACCAAAGTAGGCTATCTCAAAGACATTGCAATAGCGGGAGGCAAAGGCAATTGGGATCCAATTGCAAAAACTTTCGAGAATTTTTCAAGCGCTATTTATTATGCTTATATCCGTCA
>JAYVPS010000027.1:0-10078 GCA_043757225.1 Cytophagales bacterium
CTTTAAAGTTACAGGAACAGATAAAGGGATTACCGCTTGTCAAATGGATTTAAAAGTAGATGGACTTACCTATGAAGTATTGAAGGAAGCATTGAACCAAGCTAAGGAAGGTCGTGCTCATATCCTTAATGAAATGAAAAAAACGCTGGCTGTTTCTAAGCCGGATTTGAAACCACATACACCACGAGCGGTTACCATTGTTATCGACAAAGATTTGATTGGTGCAGTAATCGGGCCTGGAGGAAAAGTGGTTCAAGACATCCAAAAAACTACAGGAGCTACGGTTGTGATTGAAGAAGTAGGAAATAAAGGTATCGTCAATATATTCGCTAATAATCAAGACGTTATGGACGCAGCCGTGAAGAGGGTTAAGGCAATTGTTGCCGTACCTGACGTTGGCGAAGTGTATGATGGGATTGTGAAGTCAATTATGCCATTTGGAGCGTTTGTGGAATTCATGCCAGGCAAAGATGGTCTATTACATATTTCTGAGATTAAATGGGAACGCCTCGATACTATGGATGGTGTAATGCAAGTAGGCGAACAAGTGAAGGTAAAGCTGGTTGAGGTTGACAAGAAAACCGGTAAATTTAGACTTTCGAGAAAGGTCTTATTACCTAAGCCTGTAGGCAAGGCAGAATCTCCATCGGCTTGATCTTTGTGAATGCAATTTATTTGAACTAATTTTTCATTTTTATATGTTTGAAATAGGTTAAAGAGAAACCTGATGAGACAATTAAAGATTAGCAAACAGATAACGAACCGTGAAAGCCAGTCGCTGGATAAATATTTGCAGGAGATTGGTAAAGTAGATTTGCTTACTTCTGATGAAGAAGTGGAGTTGGCAAAAAGAATTAAGGAAGGTGATCAGATAGCATTAGAAAAATTGACGAAAGCCAACTTGCGCTTTGTGGTATCCGTTGCTAAGCAATATCAGAATCAAGGACTGTCTTTAGGCGATTTAATCAACGAAGGAAATCTAGGGTTGATTAAAGCCGCGCAACGTTTCGATGAAACCCGTGGTTTTAAATTTATATCATACGCTGTATGGTGGATTCGCCAATCAATCTTACAAGCATTGGCGGAGCAGTCGCGAATTGTGAGATTGCCATTGAATAGGGTCGGTTCGCTCAATAAGATATCTAAAACTTTTTCTGCCTTAGAACAAAAATTTGAACGCGAGCCTTCACCAGAGGAGTTAGCTGAAGTGTTGGAAGTGACTACTGCAGAAGTAGTAGATACCATGAAGATTTCGGGTCGCCATGTTTCCATGGACGCACCGTTTGTTCAAGGTGAAGAGAATAGCTTACTGGATGTGCTTGCAAACAACAACGAGGAGACTCCTGATTCTGGTTTGATGACCGACTCACTTCGCAGAGAAGTGCAACGTGCCCTTTCTACTTTAACACAGAGGGAGTCGGATGTAATCACACTTTATTTTGGATTGAACGGTGAACATGCCATGACATTGGAAGAGATTGGGGAGAAGTTCAGTCTCACACGTGAACGGGTTCGCCAAATCAAAGAGAAGGCGATTCGAAGACTGCGCCATACCTCAAGAAGCAAGGCTTTAAAGCCTTACCTAGGTTAATAATGGCTATTATTTAAATTGAAGTAAGGTCTCTTAACTGAGACCTTTTTTATTCAAACTTTGTTGTATTGCTTATGACACAAGAAAAAGTGAAGGTATTGATCATCGGTTCAGGTCCCGCAGGCTACACAGCCGCCATTTATGCAGCTCGTGCAGGCCTTAAACCCATACTTTATACCGGTGGGCAGCCCGGAGGCCAATTGACAACTACTAATGACGTAGAGAATTTTCCCGGTTATCCGGAAGGAATCAATGGGCCACAAATGATGATGGACTTGCAAAAGCAGGCCGAGAGGTTTGGAACAAAAGTGAATTTTGGTTTGGCCACTTCGGTAGATTTTTCTTCTTATCCTTTGAAGGTTACCATCGATGAAAAGCAAGTGATGGAAGCAGAATCTGTAATCATAGCCACAGGAGCCACAGCGAAATATTTAGGAATACCTTCAGAAGAAAAGTATAATAATCGAGGTGTTTCCGCTTGTGCTGTGTGTGATGGATTTTTCTACCGGGGAAAAGAAGTAGCAGTAGTAGGTGCAGGTGACTCAGCCTCAGAAGAATCAACCTACTTAGCTAATCTTTGTACAAAGGTTCACCTGATTGTAAGGAGAGAGGAAATGCGCGCTTCCAAAATCATGCAGCAGCGTGTAATGAATACCTCGAATATTATTGTTCATTGGAATTCGGAAACCGATGAAATATTAGGTGATGATAATGGCGTAAATGGAGTTCGCATAATCAATCATAAAACAAAAGAGAAAGAAGTGATCTCGATTGAAGGGTTCTTTTTAGCGATAGGTCATAAGCCTAATACTGATATTTTTAAAGGGCAATTAACAATGGATGAAGCCGGCTATTTGAAGGTGATACCAGGCACCACTAAAACCAATGTAACTGGAGTTTTTGCTGTTGGTGATGTGGCTGATAGGGTTTATCGTCAAGCAGTTACAGCAGCAGGAACCGGCTGTATGGGAGCGTTAGATGCTGAGAAATTTTTGGCTGGGAAGGAATAGAACTAGTTGGGAGTTAAAGGTAGTAGGGTAAAAGCCTACGACAACCAACTGGTAACAACCAACTTTATAAAAATGAAACTAGATATTTTAGTGCTTGCGGCTCATCCAGACGATGCTGAGTTAGGCTGTGGCGGCACCATTGCTAAGCATATTTCTTTGGGCTATAAAGTTGGTATCGTTGATTTTACAAGAGGAGAATTGGGTACTCGCGGAACTCCGCAGACACGTGAGGCAGAAGCATCGGCAGCAGCAGCAATCCTTGGGATTTCTGCTCGTGAAAATTTGAATTTACGTGATGGATTTTTTCGGCATGATGAACAAGATCAGTTGAAAGTTATTCAAGCTATCAGAAAATATCAACCCGAAATAGTTTTAGCAAATGCAGTGAAAGACCGTCACCCCGACCATGGAAAAGGAGCGGATCTTTCTTTCGAAGCTTGCTTTTTAGCAGGACTTCTAAAAATTGAAACAGTGGACAGTGGCATCGTGCAAAAACCATGGAGACCTAAACATGTATATCACTATATTCAAAGTCAGTTAATTATGCCAGATTTCGTGGTTGACATTACATCTCATTGGGAGAAGAAGATGGATTCCGTTCTAGCATACAAAACTCAATTCTTTGATCCGAATACTAACGAACCTGAAACATACATTTCCACTCCCTTCTTTTTGACTTTTCTAAAAGCTCGTGCAAGAGAATTCGGCCACAATATTAATGTGGAATATGGGGAGGGATTTACAGTAACTAATTTGATGGGAGTGGAAAACTTATTTCATCTGAAATAAAATTAAAGACCAATCAATTCGGAGCGCTGCCGTCTTGTTAAAGAGTTGTTAAAGATCCAACCATCCGGATTGTTTTTCGTACAAGTGATCATGCTAATTAGGATGATCAGAAATCGTGAAAATAAAAAACTCCTACTCTGGCTTTTAGCCTGCCTGCTGCTTGCGATTTTGCCTTGGTTCATTTTATAACGGTTGTATCCGCGATAAATTTCAAAAACGAAGTGCTGAAATAATCTTAGAGCAAATCCCTAAAATGATTTTAAATACTTTGGAATAATCCATTGTAGGGGTATATTTGCGCCCTGTTTAATTAAATGGTCTGGTAGTTCAGCTGGTTAGAATGCCTGCCTGTCACGCAGGAGGTCACGGGTTCGAGTCCCGTCCAGACCGCAAGAAATCCCATTATTTTGTTAATAATTGGGATTTTTATTTATGGGGACAAAATGAGGGACGATTAATCAGTTTTACCATGGAAGAATTCATGTCCTATCAACCGCTGCACAAGCCATGAGGCAAATAGCCTTCACCCCAGATGCATTCAAAGAGTATAACGATTGGGTTGATAACCCTGACATTATTGAAAAAATAAAAATATTCGTCCGCGATATTGACCGAGAGCCATTTCGCGGCTTAGGCAAACCAGAACCCTTGAAGGGAAATTGGAAAGGGTATTGGAGCAGAAGGATCAGAAGGGGGCATTTGCAATGCCCCTTTTTCGTAGGCAGATTTAAAATCTGTTTTATCAATCGTTCGACATTCCCTTCGGAACATGTCGAACAGCTCAGTACCGTAGTGAGATGCGTAAAAAATAAGGATACCGCCAAACCACATCAAGAGTAGAACTGAAAAAGAACTGAACAATCAGTTTTTGGTTAATATCCCTCAAGGGAATAACCAACGAGCAAATGCTTCTGGGCTTTCTTTTGACCAAAAACAACCAAAAACTATTAATGAGTTAATGGATAAAGAGGGATTGTAATCATTCAAGAATAATTTGTAAATACCTGATTATCAGGGTAAGCCAAAAGGTACATTCAGCCCGCAAAAAAGCCGCAACACGAAGGGTTGAGGCTTTTTGGTGAATCAATTCGGCTAACGTCTTTCCAAAAGACTAAATCTTTAAAAATCTATTAAATTTGTCGTTCTTATAAATTAACTAAAAGGGGAGCAAGAATGATTCTACTGGATTTTGAAAAGCCCATCGCAGAACTGGAAAGTAAATTGGCCGATATGAAGCAACTCTCCGATGATAGTGATGACGATGTTACGAAAGCCATTCAGGCACTTGATAAAAAGATAACCGATCTAAAGAAGGAAACGTTCGAAAATCTTACTGGCTGGCAACGGGTGCAGTTGTCTCGCCATCCCGATAGGCCTTACACACTAGACTATATTTACGAAATAACTACTGACTTTATTGAGTTGCATGGCGATCGTACTGTGGCTGATGATAAAGCTATGATTGGTGGGCTCGGTACAATTGATAGTCAGACATTTATGATCATTGGCCAGCAAAAAGGTAGAAATACAAAGCAGCGACAAATGCGCAACTTTGGGATGGCTAACCCCGAAGGATACCGCAAGGCTCTTAGGCTAATGAAACTAGCCGAAAAGTTTAATAAACCGATTATCACTTTTATCGATACACCCGGTGCTTTTCCTGGCTTAGAAGCAGAAGAGCGTGGTCAAGGTGAGGCCATTGCTCGCAATTTGAAAGAAATGTTTATGCTTAAGGTCCCCGTGATATGTTTGATCATTGGTGAGGGCGCTTCCGGTGGTGCACTTGGTATTGCTATTGGTGACCGTGTGCTTATGTTAGAAAATACTTGGTATTCCGTAATCTCACCAGAATCTTGTTCTTCAATTTTGTGGCGAAGCTGGGATTATAAAGAACAAGCGGCAGAAGTATTGAAACTTACTGCCAATGACATGTTCAAGAATAAATTGATTGACGGCATTGTGAAAGAACCGCTCGGTGGTGCTCATACGGATGTAAAGGCGATGGCTACTGAAGTGAAACGCGTTATTATGAAAAGTTTCAAAGAGCTTTCCAAGCTTTCGCCCCAAGAGAGAATCAACCAAAGAATTGATAAATTTTGTGCGATGGGGGTGGTGAAGGAATGATAAAGATTCTTACTGCTGACTTTTTGATTAGTGTGACTGAGCCATCGTTTCTATACGTTAGCAATAAAACCCAAAGTTGAAATTAAGTGTAATCAATACCGGATTTTTTAAGCTCGATGGTGGAGCCATGTTTGGGGTAGTGCCTAAATCTATTTGGCAAAAGACCAACCCTGCAGATGAAAACAATCTTTGCAGTTGGGCAATGCGCTGTCTGCTGATTGAAGATGGGAATCAACTTATTCTTATTGACAATGGGCTAGGGGGTAAGCAAGACGCTAAATTTTTCAGTCATTATTATTTGCATGGAAATGAGAGCTTGATCGAATCAGTTCACCAAGCTGGCTATTCAGAAGATGATGTGACTGATATGTTCCTGACTCATTTGCATTTTGATCATTGTGGGGGAGGAGTAAAGAAAGTGGGAGACAAATTTGAGTTGGCTTTTAAGAATGCAAAATACTGGAGCAATTCAGATCATTGGAAATGGGCCACTGAACCTAACTCAAGAGAGAAGGCGAGCTTTTTGAAAGAGAATATTTTGCCCATGAAAGAAAGTGGTCATTTGGAATTCATTTTACCCAACCAACTGTCACCATTTTCTCAACTTGATATTTTTTATGCTTCAGGACATACTGATAAAATGATGATCCCGAAAATCAAGTACAAAGACAAAGTCATTTGCTTTATGGCTGATTTGCTTCCATCTGTGGGGCATATTCCATTGGCGTATGTAATGGGATATGACACTCGCCCTCTGATTACTATGCAAGAGAAAGAAGCTTTCTTAAATGAAGCCGCTGACAGGGGTTATATTTTATTTTTAGAGCACGACCCTATTTATGAATGTTGCACCGTAAAGCAGACTGAAAAAGGTGTGCGATTGGATCGGGCTTTTTTGTTGAAAGAAATTTTATGAAGGTAGGCTTGGTTCTTTCAGGAGGTGGCGCGAGGGGCGTTGCCCATGTTGGTGTGTTAAAGGCATTGGATGAGATGGGTGTTCAGTTCTCAATGGTGTCAGGCACAAGTGCTGGCTCCATTGTGGGGGCGTTGTATGCTGCAGGGCACAAGCCGGATGAGATCTTCTCTATTATTAAGAATCTAAGCATTTTTAAATCAGTAAGGCCCGCCTGGACTTGGGCAGGTTTATTGCGAATGGATGGCTTACGTGATTTGTTGCATCAACATATTCCTCACAATAGTTTTGAAAAATTGAAGTTACCCCTTACGGTTGCTGCTACTGAAATAAAAAAGGGAAGGATTGAGTATTTTAACTCGGGTGAGTTGATTCCGGCTATTCTAAGTTCGTGTAGTATCCCTGCGGTTTTTAATCCCATGAGTTATAATGGAGGCATGTATGTAGATGGTGGATTGTTTGATAATCTTCCTGTAAGACCCATACGGGATAAGTGCGATAAAATCGTGGGCCTACACTGCAATCAAATCAGCTCTGATTTTGATCCCAATAGTTTGCGATCTGTAATAGAAAGGAGTTTATTAATGGCAATCAATGCCAATACATTGGCTAGCAAAGCCATGTGTGATATCTATATTGAGCCACCAAACCTTGGAAAGTATGGGAGTTTTGATATTGGGAAAGCACAGGAAATTTTCGATATTGGATACAAGTTCGCTAAGACGAATTTTATTTCTCAAAATTTCAACTTTGAAGCGATATGATGTCTGAGATTTCTCTAAGCTTTAAAAACGAGATTCTTCAAGGCATTCCAGAGGAGTTGCCAACACTAAAAGAATATGATTATTCAGTGAGCCATGCTCCAAGAAGAAAGAATATTTTAGGTGTGGATGAAAGGAAGCTCGCGTTGAAAAATGCGCTCCGCTATTTTCACCCCAAACATCATTCAGTATTAGCTCCTGAATTCTACGAAGAACTTCAGAAGTGGGGTCGCATTTATATGTATCGGTTTCGTCCTGATTACGAGATGAAGGCAAGAGCCATTAACGAGTATCCGCATCAGTCTCTGCAAGCAGCCGCAATTCAGTTAATGATCCAAAATAATTTAGATCCAGCGGTGGCACAGCATCCGCATGAATTAATTACATACGGTGGTAACGGAGCTGTGTTTCAAAATTGGGCGCAGTATCTTTTAACCATGAAGTATTTGGCTACGATGAGAGGTGACCAAACTCTTCACAGCTATTCAGGTCATCCAATGGGAGTGTTCCCTTCCTCAGAAGAGGCACCTCGCGTTGTGGTTACTAATGGAATGATGATTCCCAATTATTCGAAGCCGGATGATTGGGAAAAATTCAATGCATTAGGCGTTACGCAATACGGGCAGATGACGGCAGGTAGCTATATGTACATTGGTCCACAGGGGATTGTCCACGGTACTAATATCACGATCTTAAATGCAGGCAGAAAAATTTCAAAGCAAGGAGAAGGACTTGCGGGGAAGATTTTTCTTACCTCGGGCCTAGGTGGGATGAGTGGTGCGCAGCCAAAAGCGGGCAACATAGCAGGGTGTATCACTGTAATAGCTGAAGTAAATGAAAAGGCAACTCAAAAAAGATTTGAACAGGGTTGGATTGATGAAGTAGTGACGGACTTAAATCAATTGGTTGAACGAGTTTCAAAAGCTAAGAAAAATAAAGAGGTAGTATCTATCGCCTACCAAGGGAACATTGTAGATGTGTGGGAGAAATTTGCGAAGGAAAATTTGTATGTCAATTTAGGTTCCGATCAAACCTCTCTTCACAATCCATGGGCAGGAGGTTATTATCCTGCGGGGTTGAGTTTTGAAGCTGCCAATCTGATGATGGTGGAAGATCCTGCGAAGTTTAAATCTTGTGTCCAAGAATCTTTAAGAAAGCATGCTGCCGCAATTAACCTTCACGCTTCCAAGGGAACGTATTTCTTTGATTATGGTAATGCCTTTTTATTAGAAGCTTCTCGTGCTGGCGCAGCTGTGATGGCAGAGAATAACATCGATTTCGTTTATCCTTCCTATGTGCAGGACATTATGGGGCCGATGTGCTTCGATTATGGTTTCGGGCCGTTTCGTTGGGTGTGTGCCTCAGGCAAACAGGAAGATTTAGATAATACGGATATTATTGCTGCGAAAGTCCTGGAAGAAATTTTAAAATCTGTTCCAAACGAAATCCATTCACAACTGACCGATAACATTAGTTGGATTAAATCAGCGAAAGAAAATAAGTTAGTGGTTGGTTCGAAGGCACGGATACTTTATGCTAATGCTGAGGGTAGAATAAAGCTAGCAACTGCATTCAACGAGGCCATTCGCCTAGGGAAAATTGGCCCAGTGGTTTTAGGTCGTGATCATCACGATGTTTCAGGCACAGACAGTCCTTATCGCGAGACTTCCAATATTTACGATGGCTCTCGGTTTACAGCTGATATGGCAATACACAATGTAATTGGTGATTCATTTCGCGGGGCAACGTGGGTTTCCATCCACAATGGAGGCGGAGTGGGATGGGGAGAAGTAATTAATGGAGGCTTTGGCATGCTACTCGATGGTTCTAAAGAAGCGGATAGAAAACTGAAAAACTTGTTGTACTACGATGTAAACAATGGTATTGCCAGAAGAGCATGGGCACGCAATGAAGGTGCCATCACCACAATAGAAAGAGAACATGAAGGCGAAAGCGGAATTCAAATCACGCTTCCTTACCTAGCTGATGATACGTTAATCGATAATACGGTCTGATATGTTAAGGCCGCTGTATCTTTTTGTATTTTGGATCATCGGCTGGAAGATACAAGGAAGCATTCCTGCGCACTTGAAAAAATATATTATTGCAGTTGCACCACATACCAGTAGCTGGGATTTTGTTATTGGATTAATGGCGAGAAGCATTTTGAAAATTCAGCATTCGAAATTTATCGGAAAAGATTCATTGTTTAAGCCACCTTTCGGGTGGTTTTTTCGAGCGGTAGGCGGTTACCCAGTAGATCGATCGGGGCATCATGATATTACGGATCAGGTAGCGGCTATCTTTGCTTCGCACGATAAATTTATTTTGGGCTTAGCACCTGAGGGTACGCGTAAGAAAGTAGCAAAGTTACGAACTGGATTTTACTATATCGCGAAGAAGGCGCGAGTACCGATTATTCCTTGCGGCTTTGATTTTTCAAGGAAGCTGATTGTTCTTGCTGCACCTTTTTATCCAACCGGAGATTTGGAAGCTGATATGAAAGTGCTGATAGGATTTTATCGACTGATAAGAGGAAAAAACCCTGAATTGGGGATTAGGTAATAGTTAAGATTTAGAATTTCTAGTCTAAAAAATGAAGTTTCTATTAATAATTCTTCTTGCATTAAATGGATTTATTGCAGCTGCCCAGCCGCATAATTTTACATCAGTTTATAACTCAAGAAGTAAGCTTTATGTTCACGCTATGCAAGGCTTATCACTGAGCGATACAATATCCATTAAAACGGAGGAAAATTTTTATAACCTTTTCTTTCGATTGGCAGATTAACGGGTGCATTTCAAATTGTCGCGGTAAGAATATTTCGTCCCTGACGGGACTGTGGGCCAAGGTGGATTACAAACGCTACCAATATATAATCCCTAACGG
>JAYVPS010000028.1:0-2712 GCA_043757225.1 Cytophagales bacterium
CCCTCTCAAGTCCATAGCAAAATTCCGGGTTGGGTAAAAGCTGCTCATCAACAGGGCATTCTCAGTTTGAACCACCGAAGTGCTGAGTTCATGAAATTATCGGAGAAGACTATTTCTCTCCTGAAAAAAAAACTCCAAATTCCCAATCGCTATGAGGTCTATTTTACCGGATCAGCTACTGAGTGCTGGGAGATAATCGCCCAATCTGTGGTAACTCACAAAAGCATTCATCTTTACAACGGGGCTTTTGGCGAGAAATGGTTCGATTACACAAAAAGACTAAAACCAGAAAGTGAAGCAATTGTTTTTCAGCCGGAAGAAGTCATTGATTCAAAAAAAATCTTTAAAGATGGAGAGCTCATTTGTATCACTCAAAATGAAACTTCTAATGGAACGCAAGTTGGTAGTTCTTTCCTTCGGGCAATAAAAAGAAATAATCCTAACCATCTCATAGTCGTAGACGCAACCTCCTCTATGGCGGGAGTGATGTTGAATTTTAAAGCTGCTGATATTTGGTTTGCATCCGTGCAAAAGTGCTTTGGGCTACCTGCGGGCATGGCCATACTGGTTTGTTCACCAAAAGCAAGCAATCGAATCAAATCAATCAACGAAAATAAACATTACAACAGTTTGATGTTGATGAATGAGATGATGACGCGATGGCAAACGCCTTTTACTCCAAATGTACTTGGTATTTATTTGCTCAAGCGAAGTCTGGAAAACTCTAAGCCAATCAAAATCACCGAACAAAAGATAACGAAGCGATTCCACGCCTGGAAGAAATTCTTTAGCCGCTCGAAAACGTTGGAACTCTTAATCAAAAATAAAAACGTTCGCTCCAAAACAGTATTGGTCATTGAAGGAGCACCGGAACAAATCCAAAAAATAAAAGCGAGCACCAAGAAAAAAGGAATTGTATTAGGCGAAGGCTATGGAAAGCTAAAGGCCACTACCGTTAGAATCGCCAACTTCCCAGCCATTAAGCTAAAGCATATTAAGGCGTTAATGGAATTGCTGAAAGAGTATTGAGTTTAACGCAAGCTTCAGGTTACAAGCCCATCCAACTTGTAAGAAGGGCTCATAGCCTGAAGCTTGCGGCCTGTTGCCCAAGTCGAATAACTATGAAGATCGATACGCCATATCGTATACCGATTTGGAATGCGGCCCCAGAAAAACTCTCGCATAAATTCGGATAATGGCAAGGCCGTCAATAACAAAACTTAAAGAAGTAAAAGATGCCAACACAATTTCGTCTTCTTTGATATGACTAAAGATCAAATCTTCTCCGATAAATGCAGGCGTGATGGGAAATCCTGTTGCTCCTAAGCAAGCCAGCAAAAACACTAGACCAATTTTCGGATGCTTGTACGAATGACCATGAAACTGGTCTAAGTCTATGCTGCCTTCAAACAGATGAAGCCTTCCTAAACAAATGAATCCAATAACTCC
The DNA here is from genome assembly GCA_043757225.1 of Cytophagales bacterium. GTDB lineage: Bacteria > Bacteroidota > Bacteroidia > Cytophagales > Cyclobacteriaceae > ELB16-189. The sequence goes on from JAYVPS010000028.1 coordinate 1,450, forward strand.
TGATACAGCAATCCCAATGAGATATAGATATATCTCATCAAACGTAAAGTTCTCGTTGAACGAAATCGCTAAAGCAACCCAGAAGTGATTCATGATAACTAGGAGCCAGGCCATGCGAGCTTGTCTACGTTCGGTGAAAGCCTTAAGCACGCAACTCAATCCAACCAGCGAAAAAATAATTGGCAACGTATCTTCCACACTATCTGGTATTACATCCTTGCTGTAGGCACAGATTACCCCAATTACATAGATGGGAACAAATAAAGCTAAGACCCTATTGAAAGTGAGAAAATTAAATAACTGACCTACTCGCTTCACTGGATTCCACAAGTAGCGATACATCATCGAATCTAAGTTCCACTCCTTAAGACAGAGTGTGTATAGTGTGTATTGCAATTTCTTCGGAAATGAATCTTCGATAGAACGAAGACGCGGCACAAAGTTGTAAAACTGTTCGCGAATCAAATAGCTCACCACAGAAGGTGATACCAATAATTGATAGGTTCTTAAGAATGCATTCCCTGCAAAGTGGATCAACGCAACTACTCCCCACCCTGCCGCGATCTCAATAAATATCAAACCAATTTGTGCGATAGAAGCATACGCGATCTGACTCTTTACCGATGACTGCACCCGAGCAATACCTGTTGATATAATGGCTGTTGTAAATCCGAGTAGGCCTATCAATATCCTAACTGAATATTGTTCTTGCCAGAATGGATAGGTACGCAACAAAATAAAAACACCTAGGTGTACTGAAAGTGAACCATAAAAAATAGCGCTTGATGGAGTAGGGCCTTCCATAGCGCGCGGCAGCCAAGATGAAAATGGAAGCTGAGCTGATTTTGCCGCTGCAGATAGTAAAAACATCAAGGAAATAAATACTCCGATCCAACTATGAGTCTGCAATTGTGAATGCACTAAATCGTAGTTATTCAATTTATCAAAGGTGATGCTTTCATGCCAAAGGTGGTGGCTCATCCACATGGCTAAAATCAATCCCACATCGGCCACGCGATAAATTGAAAATACTTTTACAGCATTCTTCACTGGCAGATAACGATCGCGGTAGTAAGCAATTAATAAGAAAGAGGAAATTCCCAAAATCTCCCAGCCAATAAAGAGTGTTTCTAGGTTGCCTGAGAAAATCACAATGTTGTAGCCCAAGTAAAAGAAAAGAATGGTATTGAAGAATCGCTTGTAACCAACTTCGCGGTGCAAGTAGTAACGACTGTAAAGTGTTACCATGAAAGTTAACAACGA